>URJI01000041.1 GCA_900548215.1 uncultured Coprococcus sp.
ATCATCTTCCGTACCAGGTGCTTTGCCCTCAGCAAGCCTGACCCTCTGTCTGATGACCTCCCTCTCTCTATATATACAACATCTGAAAAATGGCTGAGGTCCGGGAACCATCTTGTATGGCAGATTATCCCTCTCATCATTAAGCTTGCCATCGTAAGCAAGCTTTGCCACCTCATACAGTACCTCATGTTTTACTTTTAATAATGTAGCGTCATTTGTAATCATGTCTCTACCTCAACTCCGTCACTGTTTTGTATTAATTTTCTCTCTAAGCATCTAAATCCAATTATAGTCTCCGCCGGTTATCGCAAGACTGAGCAGTGCATCCATCTTCTCGACTTCCTCAGCACCCTCAACTATCCTCATGAGCTTTGCGGTTTTCTCCTCCGCCTCCATCGCCTCACCGGGCCTTTACGCACCCGCATATTCACTGCATGACCACGCAATGATAAATATTCGTCAGAAGCAGCCACGCCACTTCCATTTATAACATAATTTTCGTTCAATAACAATGTAATGATGTGTATTTACATCTAAATAAAAACCGGAAGTTTCCTCCCGGTTTTCATTTAGCTCTATCTTCATTGTCTTTTACAATCATTCACCACGTGAATACAATATTGATCTCTTTGTTGAATATACGTATTTATAACGATAAAACATGCCATCGCTATAATTATATTTACTATATTTAAAATATGTAGATGTCACATCATCAACACCAATCCTATAAGCCTCATTAGTTCTGAACGTAGCAAGCCGTTTTTTCGCATGCGTATTGAGATCATACTTACAGAGTATCAAATCTTTTCCGCTTGAGTTTGTGCTTCTCGCATAATACAATGCATTCCCATGAAAGAAAAATCTTCCCGAAAATCCATATTTTGTTAAAGTAGTGATCCTTACAGCTCCCTTAGACGTAATTTTCCAGATTGAAAACGATGAAGGTGTCACATCAGAATGATAATTGTCCTTGGTAACAAAATACTTTCCATGTGTCAATTCTATGGTACCACTTGTTCCGCTTTTACTTATCATTTTTGCTATTTTTTTAGTAGCTGCATTATATACATATGTCGCATCCGGCCACTCATCACTGATTGTCAGGAACACCCTGCATCCATACACATAACTAACATTATATCTGAAATCTCCTGTACATGAATCCACCTTGCCTGGCAGCACCTTCATCCTGTATGTTTTGTTTGTGTTCGGAGTATACTTGTATAAAACGTGTGCCATGTTCTGATATCCATTTGTATATCCGCTGACATATGTATTATTTGCAAAATATACAGCAGCTCCATTGAATCCTATCTTATTCGTCCTACAATTAGGGATTTTTCTATATCCACTGTTGGATCTTGTCGAGATATACACATCACACACAGGCCACGTTCTGTTGTAATATTTGAAATAATAACCTCCGCACCGTACTACCTCGCCCTCACGTGTGGTATCTTCAAATACATTTCGGTATTCAAATCTGCCACCTGAGCTTGCAGCCACAGCCTTTTCCGGTTTCTGTACCATAATTCCACAAATCATAATACATATGACCGCCATCAGATACCTGACTGCTCTGTAAATTTTTACCTTACCCGTCTTTTTCATAATGTTTCTCCTTCCTTGATTATCAGCTCAATATAAGCCGCTGCTGCATTTCAGGGTTTCATAAAAATCCTAAAATATACATTAAACATAGTTTATTGGTATTTTACCACTATAGATAACTGTCTTGTTTAATCATGTTCCACTTGTCTTGTTCCCATGTCTATTTTACTGACTATATCAATCACTCCATATAAGGCAAATATTGCCAGACACACAACCGAGGCATACACTGCCATATAAACTCCATATCCATAAGTCTGATACATTCCCATAAACGGTGAGTTTGCAGACGGCCACCTGAGGAACATAAAATTGCAGTCTGCAAGTGCATTTACACACCAGTCGACAAATGCCGCCCCGACCAAAAATGCGAACACCATATATGCCCGGCGGATCTTCGGCACATACTCACCGGATGCCAGCACCATACACGGCATAAGCACCAGAAGGCCGTGCACTATGAAGCTGTGAAGGTTCATGAAATTCACCACCGGATATCTGGTCCAGTCTGGAAATATCAGAGCCGCCACAGCCCCCGGCATACACAGCACACACATTACTTCTCCAAGGAAAGCGCATGGCGCAAAAGCATATAATGCCTCCACCAGGATAGCAAGTCCGCACAGTTGCAGCGGAAGATATTGAACATGCATATGGCCTGTGACTATCAGAACCAGATCTTTATACACCTCCATAACCAGCATTGCCGCAGCTATTCCTCGTCTCACCTCCCGCCTCTTGCATAAATCTTTTTTTCTATATATATACACACCCACACATATGAGAGCAGCCTCAGCTATCAGCCATATCATATGAACCGGACCAAATACTGAAAAAGCATCTTGTTCCGGCAAATCATTCCAATAAGTAAAATAATTATCAAACATTTCCATCACCTGTTCTGCTCGGATCTAGCATCCATAATTCTATTGTTCTCAACTCAACTTAATCTTATTATGAAATGAAACATTAATCCTTTGTGCTTTTCGCATGAAATATTTTAATTTAAACCGTATTATGTTATACTACTACGGAACAAAAGATAGATAATGAAATCTTTATATAAGGAAGGCGATATGCAAATGTACAAAATCAACTTTTCAAAGCCAATCAACGTTCACTTCATGGGAATAGGCGGCATAAGTATGAGTGGTCTGGCAGAAATTCTCCTGAAGGCAGGATTCAAAGTAACAGGATCTGATATGAAGGCATCAGAGATTACAGATCAGCTTGCTGATATGGGAGCTCTCATCAATATAGGTCAGTGTGCCTCCAACATTTCAGACAATATAGATCTTGTAGTTTACACAGCAGCAATCCACCCTGACAATGAGGAGTTCAAAGCAGCCGTGGAAAAGGGCATACCGATGCTGACCAGAGCACAGCTCCTTGGCCAGATCATGGAGAACTACAAGTATTCCATCGCCGTGAGCGGCACCCACGGAAAGACTACAACAACATCCATGCTGTCATACATCCTGATAGATGCTGACACCGATCCAACCATCTCAGTTGGAGGTATCCTTGACAGCATCGGCGGCAATATAAGAGTCGGCAAATCAGAATATTTTGTTACAGAGGCATGTGAATATACGAACAGCTACCATGCTTTCAAGCCATTTATCAGCATTATACTCAACGTAGATGCGGATCATCTTGATTTCTTCAAAGACATCGATGAGATAGCTGAGTCATTCCACACATTTGCAACCAAGACACCTAAGGAAGGTCTGGTCATTGTAAATGGTGATATGAAATACTACGACACAGTGGTCAGGGATCTGGAGTGCCGTGTTGTGACATTTGGAAAGGGAGCACAGAACAAATACTCAGCCCACAATATCAGATTTGACGAATTCGGACATCCTACATACACCCTTGTGGTTGACGGACAGGAAGTAACCGACATCACCCTCAAGGTATTCGGTGAACACAACGTATACAACTCTTTGTCAGCAATAGCTGCAGCACGTGAGCTCGGAATCTCCATAGACGTGATCAAGCAGGGACTCTCAGAATGTGTCGGTGCAGAGAGACGATTTGAATACAAGGGCACGATTCTCGACAACGTAAGGATCATGGACGACTACGCACATCATCCAACAGAGATATCCGCAACACTTAAGGCTGCAAAGAACACTGATTACCATGAGCTATGGTGCGTATTCCAGCCACACACATACACTAGGACATATGCCCTGTTCGAGGATTTCGCACAGGCACTCAAGGTATGTGACCATGTTATCGTGGCAGATATCTACGCAGCACGTGAGAAAGATACCGGTCTCGTATCCGCAAGCCAGCTTGCCGACAGAATCGCAGAACTCGGCACAGATGCCTTCTATCTCCCTTCTTTCGACGATATTGAGAACTATCTTTTAAAAAATTGCAAAAAAAATGATTTGTTGATAACTATGGGTGCCGGAAACGTCTATTCCATTGGAAACGACCTCATAAAAAAATAGTTATCCACATTATCCACAAAACAAGGTGGGAAAGTTGTCCCACCTTGTTTATTTTTTTGCGTTGACATAATTTTTACATTTCTTTTACAGAAACCCACTAAAATAAAGCTTTTTGATTTTTGGCAAAATTATGTCGATTAACCATCCACATTATCAACACTATCAACATCCACCCTCTTTTTCAGAACCGACTGTATGTTCTATTTGCAATCGAAAAAGTTCATGCTATAATGAGGCGGTCATCAGGTCAGAACCTGATAATAACAGTATTATTTTAGGAATATGACAAGGAGTTTTACACATGAGCTACATAACTATCACAACAGAAAAAAACGAGACATATTCCTCCATATCAAACTTTTTCATTGACTATTACATGACTTCCGCAAGCGGAGAGTTTGTTAAAGTATATCTATATCTGGTCAGACAGCTGTCATCCAGAGAGCCGATATCTGTAGCAGAAATTGCTGATCACTTCAATCTTACTGAGAAAGACATCTGCAGAGCCATAAAGTATTGGATAAGCCAGGATGTTATGCGTCTAAATTACAACGACAAGAAGGAGCCAGTTGGGATCACTCTTCTCCCACTCCAGGATAAGAGCCATCAGAAAAGCGATTCCATGGATGGTCTCTCTCTTCTCAGCATGGATTACATGGTGGAAGATAATTCACCGGCGGCTATCGCTGCATCAGCAACAACACAGGCAGCTTCAGCTCAGACAGCACCAGTACAGGCAGACACTCAGAACATATCAGCAGCTACAGATATATCAGCAGTCCCGGCACACGCTTTGCCGCTCAAGGCCGCTGTGACACCGGAGATATTGAGAAAGAAGCAGGAGGATGGGATCCTCTCTGACCTTATTTTTGAAACGGAGGCTTACTTCGGCAGACCACTGTCCATGCCGGAGACAGAGAGCCTTATATACATATATGACCAGCTTGATTTTTCACAGGAACTCATTGAATACCTCATCGAATATTGTCTCACCATGGGCAAAGCAAGCTTCCGCTATGCGGAAACCGTTGCCGCATCATGGTATGAGAAGGGTATCGACACTGTCGAAAAAGCCAAGTCCGACAGCAATGCTTACAATCCTTTTTACAGAAAAGTATTTTCTGAACTTGGAATCAGAAGGGGCAATCCAACCAGCATAGAGAGTGCATACATAGACGCATGGTCAAACGAGATGAATTTCTCCGAGGATCTGATACTTCTTGCATGTCAAAAGGCCATATTGTCCAAACCTCAGTCAGCAAATTTTGCTTACGTCAACGGCATCCTTGAAAACTGGCACAAGAATGGTGTAAAATCTCTCAGGGATGTACAGCAGCTTGATCTTGATTTTATGAAGAAGAAAACTGACAACACCGTCAAAAACCAGACCGCTGCTTCCAAGAACCCTAACGGCTTTGCCAATTTCAAGCAGACTGACATGTCTGACCAGCTGGGTCAGCTTGAGCAGATGCTTGCGGACGAGCTGAATCTCAACAAGAAAAGCAGTTAATACAGGTAACATAACATGAACAATATCAACTATGATGATATATTATCCAGATTGTCCAGAATAAGACAGGACAACCTGAGAACACAGGACAATAGAAAATCAGAGATATACGGACGTTTTCCAAGGATTCAGGAGATAGACAACTCTATAGCACACACTTCTATAGAAGCCTCAAGAAAAAGAATCCGCAGACAGCCTGTGGATGAAGATGCGCTTGCAGCCTGCATAGCCAACCTCAAAGCGGAGAAAAAATCCATTATGGATGGTGCAGGATATCCACCAGATTATCTCGCACCCATATACAACTGTCATCTGTGTAAAGACACCGGATATGTCGAAGGCAGACCATGTGCATGTCTCAAACGGATGATCATAAGCCAGCTCTACCAGCAGTCCACCATTGAAAAAGTGCTCGAGACCGAGAATTTCGACCACTTCAGCCTGGACTACTACAAAGATGAGCCAGTGAACGGCCGGAGCTACACACCTTACCAGAACATGAAGAACATTCTAGGTGCTGCCAGACAGTTCACAGAAGGGTTCCAGAATGAACGTCCCGGTGTCCTTCTCTACGGAGAGACCGGTACAGGCAAGACATTCTTGACAAATTGTATCGCTAAGGAACTGCTTGACAAAGGATATACTGTTTTATACTTGTCTGCAATCAATTTATTTGATAATATCTTACAGGATATTATAATAAATGGTAGTCATGAGTATCACGACCAGATGCTGTATGACTACATATATAATTGTGATTTTCTTATAATTGATGATCTGGGCACTGAATATACCAATTCATTTGTCCTTTCCCAATTATTTGAGATTATAAATACGAGAACTATCAAAGGACTGTCGACTCTCATATCGACCAATCTTGATCTCCAGGAGTTCAAAAACAGGTATACAGAGAGGATTATGTCCCGAATTGTTGATAGCTATCTCATATTCAATCTCTACGGAGATAACATCCGCTATGTGAAGCGTATGCGCCACATAACAGGCAACAGATAGATCTCACATCTATTTGCGCAGGTATCAATATGAACAAAATCAAATTAGGAGGATTTTTATTATGCCAGACGAGAGCAAATTGGAGACAATACCCGTAGGAAGCTTAGGAATCATCGCTCACAAGAGCATTGTGCCTCTTGGTAAGAAAGTTGATTCTTACATTGTTAAATGGAGAAAGAACCGCCAGAACGAGAACAAGTCAAGCATCGTATTCCACGGATACGAGAAAGATTCTTATCTCATCAGCACAGACTGTCCAAGATTTGGATCAGGTGAGGCCAAGGGAATTGTCAACGAATCAGTTCGTGGTAAAGATATATATATCATGCTGGATGTAGGGAATTATAGCTGCACATACACTATGGCAGGTCAGACACAGAGAATGTCCCCTGATGATCACTATGCTGACCTCAAGAGAATCATCTCAGCCATGACAGACAAGCCAAGAAAGCTCACTGTCATCATGCCTTTCCTCTACGAGAGCCGTCAGCACAAGAGATCAGGACGCGAGTCTCTCGACTGTGCCGTTATGCTCCAGGAACTTAAGCAGTATGGTGTTGACAACATCGTAACTTTTGATGCCCACGACCCACGTGTCGTAAACGCTATACCAAAGAGTGGTTTTGAGAATGTGAAACCAACTTACCAGTTCGTGAAGGCCCTTCTCAGATCAACACCTGACCTTGAGATCAACAACAACCATATGATGGTCATATCTCCTGACGAGGGTGCTATGCACAGGGCCATCTACTTTGCAAACCTTCTCGGCGTAGATGTAGGTATGTTCTACAAGAGAAGAGATTACTCAAGAGTAGTAGACGGACGTAATCCTATTGTTGCCCATGAATTCCTCGGTGATTCAGTTGAGGGCAAGGATGTCATCATCATCGATGATATGATCGCATCCGGCGAGAGTATGATCGATGTGGCAAAGCAGCTCAAGGCAAGAAAGGCAAAGAGAGTATACGCTCTTGCTACATTTGGTCTCTTCACAAAGGGTCTTGAAGTATTTGACAAATGCCATGAAGAAGGGCTCATCGAGAAGGTCATCACAACAAACCTTACATACCAGCTTCCTGAACTTTCACAGCGTGACTGGTATGTATCTGCAGACATGAGCAAGTATATCGCTCTCATAATTGACCATCTCAATCACGATGCGTCTCTCAGCGATCTTCTTGATCCATCAGAGAGAATCAATGCAAGAATTGCAGAGTACAAGGAAAAACATACCATCTCAGACAACTATGAGAACTACTAAAAGATGAACCACTTGAAGTATCAATAAAAACTTCTAAAAAAAAATATTAACGTATAGTCCGCAGAGGACATGTAACTATGAGAAACTCGCTTCGCGAGTTTCTCAAGTTATCGCGGCAGTCGCCAAGGTCTCGTGCAAGCACGGACTTTGGCTCGTTGCTCGCGTAAATAAAAAACCTCCGATATCCGGATGCATAAGCACCGAATACCGGAGGTTTTTTGTACGACCTACAGGTCTAATATTATGTCTAACTAATCATATCACATATTGTAACATCAACTTCATAACGTCATATCTACAATGTCACCACATTACATGTTATATGCATATCGTCAAGTTTTTTGAGCAGAGCCTTGTCCGAAGTAAGCAATATCGTCTGATCTGTACCCACTCCCTTTATCACATCAAGAATGCCTGATAGCTGTTTCTCGTCTGTGGCAGATACTACATCATCCAGAACAAGAGGCATATTCTCCGTATCAAGAACCTGTGCAACCGCAAGTCTCACCGCCAGATAAATCTGTCTGACCACATCAGAGCCAAGGAATTCTGCCCTGAAGAAATGTCCATCCTTCTTCACAGCAACGTGCATATTCTCATCAAGCTTTACCTCTGTATATGCACCTCCCGAAATCAATCCCAGATTAAATGATATATGCTGATCAATATTCTCAAACTTAGCTGCAAAATCACCGGACAAAGCCTCGATCATCTCTATCGCCTTGTCAATGGCTTTCTTCTCAGTCTCAAGAGCATCATAACCTACAAATATAGCATCTCGTTTTTCTTTGAGCTCATAATATGCATCTCGCTTTTCTATGGCGTCATGTTCCTGGAACTTGAACATGTCAAGCTTCTTATCGTGTTCCTCCTGGAACACTCTATCGATCTCAACCCTGACTGTTCTGGACTCTGTAGCCCTTCCCATCTCATATATGGTTCTGCGGTACTCCTCCTCAGACGGCAGCTTATCACCGTCAAATGTTCCCTTCCTGAACAATCCATCTATGATCGTTATCGCCACAAATGCTATAGTACATATCGTAAAAAGCTGCTGTATGGATTTCTGGAAACCTACCAGACGCACTGCCACCATAACAATGGCCACCACAAGGATTCCAACAGCCATTATGACAAATATATTGTCTGTCAGCTTCTTATCCTTTTTCTCCTGCTTCTTCTTTTCCTTTTTGTCGTCCTCGTCATCTATAGCTTCGACTTCCAGGAATATCCTGCTTCGCTCCCTGTCTTCATCCTCGTCAGGGATATCCGCATCTTTCTCATTTACCAGCTGTCTGGCCTCTCTCTTCAATCTGGCGATCTCCATATTGTAGGCATCCAGCTCTTCTCTTCTGGACTTTCTTATGTCCTCCAGATCCTTGTCTACATCTCCCAGCTCATCCATCTGAGCCTCAAGCTCTTCTATCTGTCTGAGTTCCTTCTGATTGTCATATTTCTTTCTCTCATTTTCAAGATAAGCGATGGCTTCTGCCTTATTGATTCCGCTGCATCCAGTCTCCCGCATATTCATGAGGTATCTCTCAAGTCTGTCACATACCGCCTTGTCATCATCCCCGGACTCTGCCGCAGGCTCGATGCTCATCACATCTGCAAATGTACTCTTGTCCATGTCAAAAAGCACATCCTTATATGAATTCTTGATCTTAAGTCTCTGCTCCTTTCCGCTCTCCACATCCGTGAGGCTTGCACCATCTGTAGTCATGTTAAAGTTGCGTTCAAGCAGATAACTTTTTCCATTCTGAACCACATTTGCCTTGCCGGAATATCCATTTGCACTCTTTGGCTTTCTTCTGGCATAGTTATCACTCTTAGAACCGATTCCCTTGTATTTGTCCATACCAAACAGAATGCCGGTGACAAAATCCCTAAATGTACTCTTGCCGGCTCCCGGCTCTCCGTACACCACGTTAAGGCCTGAATCAAGTTTTATCTCTCTATTGTTGAATTTACCAAATTCCTTCAAAAACAGTTTATTAATATACATTACTTTTCTCCAGTAGCTACAATAGCTTCAAGTCCATACTCAAGCGCCTTTTTGCTCACCGCATCATTCTTGCCGGAAAGCCCGCTTATAAAACGTCCAAGCACATTGTGTTCATTGTCTTTCATAAGGCTGTCAGCATTATAATTGAACATCGTGTTATCCACGACATTATATATCATATACTCTTCAGGTAAATTATCAAATACCGGCTTCACGCCTTTGCCTTTCTCCCCTTTGAGTATAATCTTATATATGTTCTGAGTGCCCATCTTGTCAATCTGTTTCCTGATAGCCCCCTCGATCTGTCTGGCCGTATATTCAGGCTTAACCTCAAGTCCGAGATTGATATACTCCCTGCATGCCACAGGCTCCCACTTTATTCTTGTCTCTCCATGAATAATCTGACCATATATATACCCATGCTTTCCCGTATCGAGGTGAGACACCGGCTCCGGTGATCCCGGATAAGCCATCCTATTCTTTACCATGTGCTTAGGCTTCCTAAGACTGCCCAGCGCAACATAGTCAAATCCGGCTCCGGCGAGTTTCTTGAAGTCAAATGCGCCGTGCTTTGAATCACCGCCATACATCAACAGTATATTCGTAGAACCCTCTTGCTGCACTGTTACATCCTTTGAAAAATTCTCAGTGTACTCATCACGCCCATAGCTGAATCCCGTCACACACGTATCTATATCCTCAAAATACGCATTACTGAATTCGTCCGCAGGGAGTATCACCGTATTCGACTTGAACTCATAAGTCTCAGATGGAGAATCCTTCTCAATATGATCCCGGCTTCCGGCAACAATGATTGTTCTGGTATTCGTGAGTTTTGCAAGCTTGTTGTCCAACCTGTCAAGCTCTGTAACCCCAGGCGACTGATGAAACAAATCTCCGGCGATGAGGAGCAGGTCAACCTTTCTCTCCTCAGCGACAGCAAGAACCCTGTCAAATGTGTCTTCTATCTCTTTTGCGCGGACATCGCTCCACGGCTTTCCCTTATCAGGAGTTATGCCAAGATGAACGTCCGAAACATGTATAAATCTCATATATTTTCCCTCTGATCTGTGTTACATCTCATGTCAGGTTTCCAATCAAAATCCCGACACAGCCTCTATATTAATATACATAGCATTACTACGCAATCAACAAAAGTGTAACCCAAATCAATGAAAAATACAACACACGAGGTATTAAATCTTTATGTAATCACCTCCCCTCTCTGTCCACTTCATGTTCATGCAGATACTTTTCTCTCGTAGCCATGCCTCCTCTGATATGACGCTCTGCCTTATTTGCATCCAGAATAACTCTGGTCTGTGCAGCAAGCATGGGCCTGATACGCACCAGCCGCTCCGTTATATCCTTGTGTACCGTGGATTTGCTTATACCCATCCTTTCCGCTGTCTGCCTGACCGTCGCTCTGGTATCAATGATATAATTTGCTGCTTCAACTGCCCGTTCTTCTATGTATCCCTTCAAAGAAAAAGCCCCCGCATATTCTGTTTATACAGTCTATGCGGGGACAGCCAGTTTATGTAAATTTAATCCTGATTTATGGGGATCAGCACAAGTGTTTCATACTCCCCATATGTATTCTTTATCTCCATTATTCCATTGTACTTGTCCACGGTATTTTTCACATCTATTACCCAATGCCGATCTGTCTGCACTATTGCCTGCTTTATATATACCCCCTCTTTTTCCTTCTGTTTCTTACATGCATTGATACTGTTATCCAGCAGATTTCCTATTATTATACACATATCATAGTCAGAAACCATTATTGAATTTTTATCGAACTTAAAATCCGTATGAAATTTCACGCCATTGTTTTGGGCAAATGTATACGTACTGTTCACAAATGTATCAACAACAAGATTTCCTGTTTTTGAAACAACATATTTGCTTTTTAATTCTTCCTCATATGTATCACACACAGTCATTATCCTGTCATATTGCTTCTGCGGTTTATATTACGGCACAGTATATACAGCGAAGAACACCACCATAGCCATCATTTTATCATTTACACTGATCATCCTGTCTCTTAGCGGAGGAAATCTCTTTAATGCTATCATACCATGGTATATTTATGTTCACTCATTTAAGACTCTCGCCTCTTTTATGAAAGAATACATAATTTTAGGAAGTGCAGGCTGGATTCTGGGATTGTTCAGCAACCACAGATACTCAGATTACCAATAAATATATGCAACCTCTCTTTTTAAGCAATTTTAGGGAATCTCACAACAAATCTTGATCCTATATCCGCTCTGGATATGACTTGTATGGTGCCTCCGTGGGCATCCACGATCCATTTGGCGATGGACAGGCCAAGGCCCGAGCCCCCAGTCTCATTATTCCGTGCCTCGTCCGAGCGGTAGAATCTGTCAAATATGTGGGCCAGATCACCTGGATTCATTCCGGCTCCCTCGTCCTCTATCATATAACTGACATAACCGGGTTCCTCTTTCACACCGAGTATTATGGTGGTGCCAGATTCAGAATACTTCGCCGCATTCTGGACAAATATTCTGACGGACTGCTTGATCATCGCCACATCGCCGAGCACACACACCTCATTCTCAGTGCCCCGGAACTCATATCTGTGGCTCTCGTCTATCATCATGGACTCCTCCCACACCTCACTTACCATCTGGTTGAGGTCGGTTTTCTCAATGTTCAGATGCTGCCTTCCACTGTCGCCCCTTGCAAGGAATAACAGCTGTTCCACAAGCTCCTTCATGTGCTGAGATTCATTTTTGAGTGCTTCTATGGACTCTCCCAGAACCTGTTCATCCTCCTTCCCCCAACGGTCGAGCATGTTCACATATCCCTGGATCACCGCGATAGGCGTCCTGAGCTCGTGGGAAGCATCCGACACAAATCTCATCTGACGTTTCTCATTCTCCTTCATATTCCTGAGCAGATTGTTGAGCGCGATCTCTATACTCTGAAGATCCTTGTCTCCGGTATGTATAACCTGCTCGTCGTCATCCGCGGACAGATGGGATATAGCTTTCTCCAGATCGTCTATCTTGTTGTGATCCATAGGCTCCTTGCTGAGTTTTTCCGCCGTCACCGCCAGATCATTCAGCGGTTTCAATCTTCTTCTGACATCCGCTGTCCTGAACAACGCAACAAACAACACTATAGTCTCCATCCCCAGCAATATAACGCCCGGAATCTCTATGATATCCCAAAGGATCTTAACGTCATATCTGTACTTCTTCTCATCTGACCCTTCTATTATATATTCATACGCTCCGCCATCTTCATTTTTCTCAACGTAATATCTCATTCCGCCCACGCCCTGTGGCAGCTGTTTCCTGCCCCACACAGCAAATACACTTACAATAAGAAAGGCAATGACGATATCTATAAGTATCACATTGCCCAGTTCTTTGAGCCAGAAGCTCATGTTGATCCTTCTGGCTATCGATGACATTCTTTTGTTTTCGTTAGTTTTCTTTCCCATGTATTTTCTCTCTATCTATGCGTATCCGTGTCATGCGGCGCTGGCTTGTCACATATCTGTCTGCTCTGCTACGATATCCGGCTTGTCACATATCTATCTGCTCTATCCTGGCATCCAAAATGGTCATTCTCTGATAACATATCCGACACCTCTGACGGTGGTGATCAGCTTAACTCCAAATCTATCATCTATCTTTGTTCTCAGATACCTCACATACACATCTATGATATTAGTCTCTCCCAGATAATCATATCCGCACACCGCATTCAGCAGCTTTTCCCTGTCCATAACGATGTCCTTGTTCTCCATGAGTGTCCGCAGCAGCTCAAACTCCCTGTTAGTCAGCTCCACTATCTCGCCGCCCACTGTGACCTCATGTCTGTCGGTGTCCATACACACCCCGCGGATCTCTATCCTGTGAGTGTGAACCTCCGCAGTTCCACGCCTCTTCAGCGCAACCCTTATCCTGGCAAGCAGCTCCTCTATGGCAAATGGCTTGGTGAGATAATCGTCAGCACCGGCATCAAGCCCTGACACCTTGTCCATGACTGCATCCCTTGCAGTCAGCATGATAACCGGCACAACACTCTCCTTGCGGATTCTTCGAAGCACCTCCAAACCATTGAGTCCCGGAAGCATCACATCCAGCACCACAAGGTCGAAGTCACCGGCCAGAGCTTTGTCCAGCCCTGTTCTTCCGTCAAATGCCTTCTCTGCCTCGTATCCCTCGTGCAGCAGCTCCAGCTCAACGAATCTTGCAATCTTCTCTTCATCCTCCACAATAAGAATCTTCTGTGCCATATCTTTTTCCTTTCTTTTGGCTTCCGGACGCCGACATCGTTTGTTGCGAAAGGGAGTCTTGTTGGACACATCCCTGCAATTACGCCTATCTTCCCTCGCTTTGGTTTGCTTCTATCTGCACTCGACGCCGACCGCGATAAGGACATTTACGGTCTCTATCTCGGCAAGAAGCACCAAAGCTCAGTCGCCACGGCTACCCATTGCAAGGACGTGTCCAACAGACACTACCTATCTTCGCAACAAACGATGTCAGCTGGTAATTAACAGAATATCTGTAAAAGATATTCTGTTTTTCATTTTTTACTTGTTATTGACGTCGGACTTGAGGTTGTCTACTGAGTCGGCTACTTTGTCACATGCATCATTGAGGTTTACGTTTATATCTCCGATTCCTTCAAAATGATATCTGCACTCACAGAAGAGTCCTACCACAAGGAGTGGAATGACTACCCAGAAGGCAAATATGAGTGCGATCACCAGAACCAGAACTGGAACATTCATCATGCTCTGGCCTCTTCTCTCCACTATGAAGCTACTGTCTACACTCTTCTTCAGAATCCTGCCGCACCATTTGAAAAATCTGTCAACCATCTGTCCAAATGTTGCTTTATTGCAGTCATTTGTGTAAACTTTCTGTGCCTGTTCAAATTCTGTTGAGGTCTGCTGCTCCCCACCTGTAGTAAAACTTCCCATCTCCGGGGATTTCACCTTGCCAAGCTTCTCCAGATATATAATCGCATCCAGTACGTCATAATCACATGCCTCAAGTGCACTCTTCGCATCCTCGTAACTTACTCCGGTTTTTTCTCTTAACTTTTCTACTTTTTCAAGTTTATCCATAATCTTTACACCCTTTCTCTTTATCTTAGTTCATCATCTTCCGATAATCTGTCATCTTTCTGATTGTTTGTTGCTGATATCATCAACTGATGTTGTTACTATACCAATCGATGATTAATCTAAAATATGAGAAAGATTAAAATCAGGTTAATTTTATAATGAATGGATTGATATGTCAAAGTATGTAAAATGGTTACGTTCTAGTAACCCAGAATTAGCAGATAACTGAGGTACAATTTGTCCCCCTATTCAAATGATAGCCAGTGACGGTAAAATACGTAAGCAACTAATCCTCAGGATATACCCGAAGCTGAGGTGGTTTTCTTACTTTCGCCATAACAATATCACTGTATTCCCGCAGCGATCTTCGCCGTGGACTTCTTCACACAATAAAGGCATGTAGGCAATATATAAATGGTCGCTGTAACCCATGCCGTCTGATCAGCAAAGCAGATGGCCGTGAATCCAAATGTTCCGACAAATCCCAGGCTCACTATGATCCTGGCCGCCATCTCTGTAATACCTGAGAATATAGCCCGACCTGAATATCCAAGTCCCTGTGTCACCATACGCGCCACGTTCAGTATACCGAGACTCCAGTAGAAGAATCCCATACATCTGAGGTATTTCGCAGAGGCATCAAGGACATCGACTGCGCTCTTCTTTACAAATATCATGGAAAGCGGTCTGCCAAAGAATATCATGATAAATCCTGCTATCAATCCATATCCCACTGCAACAGCTATCGCCTGCCACAATCCCTGTTTTATACGTTTCGCCTGTCCAGCTCCAAGATTCTGACTGCAGAACACTGAAGCCGCCGTTGCAAATGCGTCAAACGGACACATAGTGAACTGCTTTATTCTCATACCGGCTGTGAAGCCCGACACGTACACACTTCCCAGCTTGTTATTTGCAGACTGCATAACCATACTTCCTATGGCAGTTATGGAAAACTGCAGGCCTGTCGGAATGCCCATGACAAGGAGTTCCTTCACTGCAGAACCCTCCATCTCCCTGTCCTGCGCCTCAAGATGCATGATCTGAACTTTCTTGAAGATATACACAAGACACAATATTCCGCTTACCGCCTGTGCCGTGATGGTTGCTATAGCCGCACCGGCACAGCCCCACTTGAGCACCAGTATGCAGAACAGATCAAGGAATATGTTGAGTATCGCCGAGAACGCCAGAAACATGAATGGCGTTCTGCTGTCTCCCAGGGATCTGAGCACACTCGACAGATAGTTGTACATAAGTGTAAATGGGATTCCCAGGAATATAACTATAAGATAGGAGTATGCCTTATCAAATATATCCTGCGGAACGGACAGAAGGTGCAGTATCTGATTACAGCATATAGCGCACACCGATGTAACGATAAGCGCTATAATGCCCGTCAGAACCGCACCATTAAATATATATTTTCTCATCTTGTGCATATCATTTGCGCCAAAATATTTTGCAACAGGAACACCAAATCCTGCGCAGCAGCCCATACAGAATCCCAGAACCAGGAACTGTATACTGCTGCTTGCTCCGACTCCCGCCAGAGCCTTATCACCCAGTATCTGCCCCACAATAGCCGCATCTATTATGTTGTACGTCTGCTGGAGCAGATTGCCGAGTAAGAGCGGGGTGGCAAACTGCAGCATCAGACCAAGCGGCTTACCGAAAACCATGGACTTAGCCATGTCTTACACCTTCCTTACATTATTGATAGGACGGTGAGCTGCCAATTTTTTCTTTGAAAACAGAGTTGCTATACATATCATTCGCTGGGTCGCTCCCGCTTATTTCACCCTGCAGCGGTACTAAGGTGCCGCCTCACAGCGCCACCTAAGGGCCGGCGGGCTCAAATTCCCTGCTCACAATATGTATAGCAACTCTGTGTAACAACTTTATTGTGGCAACTCACCTGTTAGATGAATAATAACTACGTATGTAAGTCGATTCCAGACTTACTTTATATTTATTATCCGTATCTTTTATAAAAGCTTGTCTGCCAGCACCTCAAGTGCTGCCACATCTGACTGCTTGAACGCAGACCTTATGGTCACATGCTCGTCCACGATCTCTATATCCTTCATCGATGACATCTGTTCCTTCATGAGCTTGGCTGCCATTGGAGCCCACGAACCATTCTCAATGAATGCCACTTTTCTCTTCTGGTACGCCTTCATCTTCAGGTGGTTTATGAAGTCTGCCATGACAGGCATCACGCCTCCATCGTACGTAGGTGCTGCTAGCACAAGCCTGTCGTACCTGAAAGCATCCTCTATGCACTCCGCCATGTCATCCCTTGAGAGGTCTGATATAGCAACCTTTGGTGCGCCCTTCGCCTCAAGGATCTCCGCCAGCTTCTTTGCAGCCTTCTCTGTGTTGCCGTGGAGGCTGCAGTATGCGATGAAGATTCCCTCATCCTCAGGTGTGTAGGTGGACCACAGCTGATATTTGCCTATGTAGTATTCCAGATTCTCTGTGAGTATAGGTCCATGAAGTGCGCATATCTTCTGAATATCAAGACCTGCAGCCTTCCTGAGAAGTGCCTGTGCAGGCATTCCATACTTTCCTACTATATTGAAGTAGTATCTTCTCGCTTCACATGCCCAGTCCTCATCAGTATCCAATGTTCCGAACTTGCCAAATGCATCCGCTGAGAAGAGTATTTTCTCGCTCTGCTCATATGTGACCATGACCTCAGGCCAGTGAACCATAGGAGCCATGAAGAACTGAAGTGTATGGCTTCCAAGTGAGAGTGTCTGTCCCTCTGCAACAGTCACACTTCTGTCAGCCACAGGAACCTCGAAGAAGTTTGGAAGCATTCCGAAAAGCTTCGCATTTGATACGATCTTGATATCCGGGTACTTCGCAAGCACATCGCCAAGGTTGGCTGAGTGATCCGGCTCAAGATGTGATATGATGAGGTAATCTGGCTGTCTATCGCCAAGCACCTCTGCCACATTTGCAAACCACTGGTCTGCGCACTTTGCGTCTACCATATCCATGATGGCTATCTTCTCGTCCATGATGACATAAGAATTGTATGCTATTCCGTTTGGAACTATATACTGGTTCTCAAAAAGGTCTATGTCCTTGTCATCCACACCTACGTAAAATACTGTGTCAGTTACATTCTTAAGCATTGTATATCCTCCTCTTGATCCTAAGTATCTAATATAAATAATCCTCGTTGTGTCCACATGATAAAATGAGCGTTGCGACAGTTGCACTTGTGCAGACTGTCATAACGCGAATGCCCACATGGAGCCGTTAGGCGACATGATATAATGAGCATTGCACCAGCTGCGCTTGCACAAACTATCATAATGACAGTTAATTATAACATACTAAATGAAAATAGAGAATCAGCACATAAGACCTGATTCTCCATTTTTTGATATTTTTTATCATTGTCTGCTTACCCTTCTCTGCATCTTCTCCTGATACATACTGTGATCCGCTTCCCTCACATACTCTTCAAGGGTTTTATCACTATCCGGGTCTGTTATAACATAACCTATACTAAACTCCAATGCAAATGGAAGCTTCTCCTGCGCCGCTATCTCCCTGGCCTTCTCAAGTATCGCCGCCTTTCTTTCCTCAGGAGTCTCATCCTCATCGTATATAGATATGGATACAAATTCATCTCCGCCGTATCTAACCGGAATACTGCTTATTCCACCGCCTCCGGCCACAGCTCTGGCCGCATTTCTTATAGCCTTATCGCCAAACTCATGACCGTATGTATCGTTTATATATTTGAGCCTGTCCATGTCTGCAAACATTATGAGAAGTGCCCTGCCCTGGCCCGCAGCCTTGTCAAATGCCTTTGCGGCGATCTGTCTCATACCCTCCCTGTTGTATATCTGGGTAAGTGGATCCTTTATGGATATTGCCGTAAGCTCCTGATTGATCTGCTCCAGCCTCCATTTATTGAACAGATTTATCATAGCTACATTCACTTCGCTCATTACAGTTGACCAAAGCTGCTTATCCATGAGGTAATATCCATTTTCGACACAACAGAACCCAACTGCCTTTTCGCCGAAATGAAATGGCGCAAATAAAAATATATTGCCACCAGTCTCATCATCCAAAAGTGGAAACATACTGTGGTATGTATCGCTATCGCCATCCGCTACGCCCTGCCTGTACACAATCTGCATTCTCTGAGGATAGCCCTTCACAGCAAATACATCCTCATCGTACGCCGCTGAGAGAGTCGGACCAGCCCCTCCCATCTCTACAAGAGATCTGTCGACAACCATAACGCATTTCTTACACTCCGCCTGTGAATATGAGGACTGAACACACGGATACAGTTCACTGTAATCCTTGCATTTGCTGAGCAAATGCGTGAAATCCAGAGTGCTCTCATCTATCTCCTCACGCTCAACGACTCCCATTATATAATTCTTCAGGTACTGTCTGCCGTTCAGCATGGCATCCGCGCCGCAGCCGCAACTCTCCGTGAATATACAATTATAATCTATATAAGAGCTGGTATCCGGATTGTTTCCCGCCCAGATATTCAGCATGATCTCTGCAGCCGCAGCTCCGATCTTCTCACGGATTCTGCTCACCGTTGTTATGCGTGGCGTATAGTAAGCTGCTTTATCAAAGTTGTCAAATCCCGTAACCTTAAAATCATTTGGCACTGAAAGTCCAAGTGCTTCTGCTCTGTTGCACACACCAACCGCCAGGTTGTCATTTGCACAGATGATGGCATCGGGAAGTATTTTTCTGACAAATTCTCGCTCCTCAAGCCGTTTCTCATCCAGCTCCTCCTGTCCCTTCGCTCCAGGATTCTCGGCATCTGGAGCAGAATCCGCAAAACTGCCACTGGTTATCTCTCCATACACCTCCGCAGGGCCGCCGTAATCCGGACCATCCTTCTCATGCTGTATGCATGTATGTCCATGTACCCTTAGCAATTCTTCAAAACCCGTCACGCCATCATTGAAACCAAAATCGCCAAATAGGACATCTTCATCATCTATCTTCAAGCCATACACATCCACACAGTCACAGAACGCCCGGCATCTCTCCTGAGCCTCATAATTATCCCTTGGACCGGCAAGATACCATATTTTCTTCGCACCATGTTTCTCTATCATATGCCGAGTCATGTCATACATGGCATCATAGTTGTCTATACCCACAAAATGCAGGCCGTCAAACGCAGTCTCAAGGCTTATAGCCGGAACTCCACTCTTTCTTATCCTGTCAAGCAGTTCCGCCGTAACCTCAGGATATTTGATATTATTCACCGATATGATGATTCCATCAAAATCTGTCAGATCCGGAAGATTATATATATTGTACTCACCATAGCTATACCCATCGTCCCTGTTCCAATTGCCATTGCTGTTGAATATGTACAAATTCACATCAGCCCTGGCTTCCTTTATCTTCTGCATAAATCCCAGCGGCCAGGCGTAGGTGAAATACCTCTTCCAGCCATCCATGAACAATGCTACTTTTTTCATACCTTACCTCCTGATCAATCAGAACACCCCGTCCTGTCCCCATCTGTAAATTTGCCAAATATATTAAAAAAGGCGAATCTGTATATATTATACACAGACCCGCCCAGCCAAAACATATCCAAATGTATCAAAAACATGTACTTTACTATCAGAAACCACGGGACTGAGGTGCCAGCCCCCCGTCCCAGATATTACTCCAACATTCTTTATTTGAGCGGATAGTCGTCATGTGCAGGCTTGTAATCGCGTATGGTTTTAAGTGCCGGCAGAGCATGTCCATCATAGTCAAAAAGCGCCTGATTTGCCCATTCATTTCCGCATGGTCCAGACTCCTCTATGTATGACAGCGCTCCTTCCGTAGCCCAGCCGCTTCCAGGTACCGGTATCCAGCCAGCCTCCCAGTAGTAAAATCCGTCGCCACCAGGAACATCATCTATCAGTTTCATTATGTCGTTCATGAAATCCGCCTGTCCCTCAGGTGTCATAGGGTAGTCAAGATTCTCCACCAGTGAAGGTTTTGTGGCATAGCCCTTTCTATCGTCAGGCCCCAGTTTCTCATAGTCAGCATAGTCCTCCATGGTAAATCCCATGGAAACCTCAGCAATAACTATCTTTTTGCCGTATCTGTCCGCCATATCCCGCATATTTGCCTCCAGTTCCTTCATGGTTCCATGCCAGAACGGATAATACGACATTCCAATTATATCAAAATCTTCTCCTCTTTCCATGTAGTGGTCAAACCAGTCCACATACATAGGATTATTACCGCCATTGTCGAGATGTATCATGACCGGAATATCAGAGTCAACCGATCTGACCGCCCTTATTCCTGCGCTCACAAACTTCGCAATATTGTCATATTCTGGTTTCTGCCCAAGCGGCCACATCAGTCCGTTTGTAAGCTCGTTTCCAACCTGAACAAGCTGAGGGAGAACGCCCGCATCTTTCATCTCTAAAAGAGTCTCCCTTGTGTAGTCGTACACAGCCTGCTCAAGCTGATCCGCATCCATGCCTCTCCACGCCTTCGGCACCCTCTGCTTGCCCGGGTCAGCCCAGAAATCACTGTAGTGATAATCAAGCAGAATGCTCATTCCATGATCCATAGCGCGCTTCGCGAGTTTTTTGTATACCTCAAGGTCATTTGTGCCCGCGCCATAAGGTACGCCGTCCTCCGTGTACGGATCATTCCACAGACGAAGTCTCACAGAATTCACACCATAGTTCTTCAGTATGTCAAATATATCTCCCTGCACACCATTGTCATAATATTTCGCACCCAGCTCTTCAACCTCGGCAACAGCGGAGAGATCCACGCCCTTTATATAATCTGCCATATTTTTGTCTCCTTCACCTGCATTTATTTTACTGCCTGTTATAACCAAGAACAGCCGCCGAAGAAAAAATGTTCTGCATACTCCTGATGTACCAGTTCATCTTCATCTGTCGGCGGCCTTCTATCAAGATGACATCTGTCACCTAGTCGTCAAATGTAATCCTGTCATACATTCTTCCGTATTTTATTCTGATGAGTTCGTTCTTTGCCAGAACATCCTCCTCTGGTCCAACATACTGACAACGGATACAGTAGTATTCCTTCTTGTCCTTATCATAGAACATATCTATATCCAGATCTCTCATGAAACACATTGGACATCTGTAATTTAATTTGCCTTTTCCAGACTGAGCCATGTTGAAAATACCTCCTTATCCTTAAGTGTCTTTGTAAACCCGAGAGTGAACATTGGCGAGAACGCATATCCCTCTTTGAAATATCCTGTTGCGTCGCTGCCTGATGCTCCCATGGCAGCCTTTGTCTCGATCGCAGGGATAACTGCTGACACCTCATCGGCGCCTGCGAGATCCTCTTCTCTGCACTTGTACTCATATGTGAGTGACTTGCTCTCTGAAGCATTCCTTGCCGTGAGGGTGATTCCTGTCATGTCCTCTGGGTACTCTGTTGTGCCGTAGCATGCCACCATGTACTCATTGATCTCAACCTCTGCATCAGGGTTGCTCATCTCGAGGATAGTTCTCTCATGTCTTATCTTGGATGAACCCTCCTCAAAGTATATCTTTGTCTGAAGTTTAACTGTCAGATCGTAGAACTCGATGTCAACCGGGTCAAGTGTAAGGATTCTTGTACTTCCCTCCTGCGAGAATGTTGCCTTTGTTCTGCACAGACAGAGATCAACCTCCTCACCGTTATAGCTGATCTTGGCACTTCTCACAGTACCTTCTCCGGCATAGTGTGTGAAATATCCCGCTCTGTACTTCTCCTGGATCAGGAATGGATATGATGCATCCTGAACGTGTGGAGTTCCGATACCTACAGGCCAGTTAAGCTTTGCAGCGTATGGTCTGAGGTCAACGATCGCACCGCCCTGATCCATGTTGATCTGGGCTCTCATGTATGGATCGCAGTACCAGAATATCTGCTTGTCTGATCCGTACAGTATATCCTTCCAAAGAGCACACTCAGGCTCCTCGTATGTCTTGTTCTCTCTGTAGAAATCAGCAAATTCAGCCATTGTCATGTCAACGCATTTGCCTTCCTTCTTCAGATCACCATAGTACTTCATTCCGTCCTCATAGCTCTTCTTGAGCAGCTCATATGGAGCCTCCCAGCGTCCCATCTTATTCAGCCAGCCCGGTCCAACGAACATCATGTTGTATGAATATCCATTGTTGAACTTAGCCAGATGACGATACTGGTCGATAAGGTTGTACAGATATGGGTACTCCCATGTCTTGCTGTCATAGATCATTCCACGGAGAACGTTCTGTGGATGTGTACCAAAGTTAGAACCATTTCCATCGTAACATGCCAGCAGATCTCTTGAAAGATGAGGGATTGCAACGATTCCGCTGTCCTCAGCCTCATTTGCTGCAGGTGCATGTGTGTTCTGCTTTGAAGGTATCCACGGATTCCATGGACCACCATCGAACAGTGTGTACCATGAGTTGTTACATGTATGGTAAGCCTTAGGGCCCTCCTCCCAGCATGTTGCAACTGCACACTTGACTGATGGATACTTCTCCTTGATATAGTTTGTAAGCTCAGCA
>URJI01000042.1 GCA_900548215.1 uncultured Coprococcus sp.
GAGCCAGACTTATGGAGTATAAAAAGGACAGCTGTTATATCTGCAAAGTTCAGGAGGTCGAAGAGATCAATGACATGAGTGAGGACGAGGACAAGGCTGTTCAGAGTCTGCTCAGGGATAGGTTGAAGGAAGCTGTCGAGTGTGGCATGGTGAAAAACAATGTCCTGTATCGCGAGATCAGAGCATTTAAATCTGTGAGAAAACTAGTTGACAGCATGGCTGACTATATCACGATACCTGATGAAAACAGACAGGAGCTTCTGGAGATGCTCAATGTGAGAGAGAGAGCTCTCAGACTGATAGAACTCATTGATGAGGCTCTGGAGATCGGCAGGATCAAGAAGGAGATCATGGAAAAGGTCAATCAGGAAACCGCTGAAAATCAGAGAAAATATGTTCTCAGAGAGCAGATGTCCATTATCAAGAAGGAACTTGGAGAGGACAGTGTTGACGCAAATGTGAAGGAGTTCCAGGAGCGGCTTGATAAGGCGGGATGCAGCCAGGAAGTCTACGATAAGATTGAGAAAGAGATTAACTACTACAAGAGCATTCCTCAGAATTCTGCAGAGAGTAGTGTATCAGCAAATTATATTGATGTGATGCTCAGTTATCCATGGAATGTGTCAACTGAGGACAATAACGATATAAAATCGGCTATAGACATACTTGACAGGGATCACTATGGACTTCAGGAAGTTAAGGACAGAGTGGTGGATTACCTTGCGGTGCATATACTGAGCAATAAGGGCGATCTTCCAATCATTTGTCTGGTGGGACCTCCCGGAACGGGTAAGACCTCCATTGCGAGATCCATAGCCCGTGCAACTGCCAGAAAGTACGTCCGTCTGTCGCTTGGTGGTGTCAGAGACGAAGCTGAGATACGCGGACACAGAAAGACATATGTAGGAGCGATGCCCGGAAGGGTTGTCCAGTCTATGATAAAGGCGAAAGTAAACAATCCGCTGATATTGCTTGACGAAATAGACAAGGTGAGCAGTGATTACAAGGGGGATGTGTCATCTGCGCTGCTGGAGGTCCTTGACGGTGAACAGAACAGCGAGTTCAATGATCATTATTTTGGTGTCCCTGTGGATCTCAGCAATGTTCTTTTCATAGCAACGGCAAATGATATATCAGGAATACCTGGACCGCTGCTAGACAGAATGGAAGTAATAAACATAGCCGGATACACGGAGAATGAGAAGTACAATATTGCAAAATTGTATCTCATCGACAAGGTAAGAGATAAGAACGGTCTGACAAAATCACAGTTCAAGGTTGATGCTTCGGCTATAAGAGAGATAATAAGACATTACACGAGGGAAGCCGGTGTCAGGGATCTTGAGAGAAATATTGACAAGGTGTGCCGTAAGGCGTGCAGAAAGATCCTCACGGGCGAACTGGATGAGGCGAAGGTTACAAAGAAGAATCTTTCAGAGTTCCTTGGCCCTGGTAAGTATAAAGATGAGACAGGTGATCTGAAAAATAAGGTTGGAGCTGTAAGAGGTCTGGCCTGGACATCTGTCGGTGGAGTGACGCTGGAGATAGAGGTGAATGTACTGCCGGGCACAGGCAGTCTGCAGCTCACAGGAAAGATGGGCGATGTCATGAAAGAGTCTGCTTATGCGGGAATGAGCTACATCAGATCAAGAAAAGAGTCCCTGGCTCTTGGTGATGATTATTTTGCAAAACATGATTTTCATATACATATTCCTGAGGGTGCGGTTCCGAAGGATGGACCATCTGCCGGAATCACCATGGCTACGGCGCTTTATTCTGCAATATTCGGTGTGCCTGTAAAAGGCAGGATAGCTATGACCGGTGAGATAACACTGAGAGGGGAAGTCCTTCCAATCGGAGGTCTCAAGGAAAAGCTGCTTGCGGCAAAGATGATGGGAGTGAAGCAGGTTCTGATACCGGCGAAGAACGAATCCGACTATCTGGAGCTCGAGGACGATATATGCTCCGGACTTGATGTACAACTTGTGGATGATATGGATAAGGTGTTAAAGATGGCACTTGTCAGATAGGAGTATATATGATAGTTAAAAGCGCAGAACTTGAGACCGTATGTGGTATAACCAGCAAGCTTCCAAGCAATGAACTGCCGGAGATAGCATTTGCAGGCAAGTCGAATGTCGGCAAATCATCACTTATAAACGGACTCTTGAACAGAAAATCATTGGCCAGGACATCTGCACAGCCGGGGAAGACCCAGACGATCAATTTCTACAATGTGAATAAAGAACTTTACTTTGTGGATCTTCCGGGATATGGTTATGCAAAGGTATCAGTAGAGATAAGGGCTAAATGGGGAAAGATGATAGAGCGGTATCTTCATGGTTCGTCACAGCTTAAAAAAGTGTTTCTTCTGGTCGACATAAGGCATGCTCCATCTGAGAATGACTGCATGATGTATGACTGGATCGTGGATAATGGGTATGAGCCTGTTATAATTTGTACAAAGCTTGACAAGATCAAGAGAAGTCAGGTTCAGAAAAATCTGAAGATTATTCGTGAAAAGCTGAATCTTGTTCCGGGAACAACCATGATACCGTTCTCTGCTCAGACAAAACAGGGGCGGGATGAGATATGGAATCTCATTGAGAGTACCCTGGAAAAAGATGTTATGTGATATATCAAATAAGAGCTGAGCTTACATGCTTTGGGAATAAAATAAGCCATATACAGTAAGAACCCTGATATTTCTGATATCAGGGTTCTTACTGTATAAAACATATAAAGCAAAAGATAAATTTAATCTTTGGTCGGCATGGCGTGCGGTTAGTTGGATGGCTTTGTTGTCCATAGCTGGTTGACCAGCAGATCATATACTTCTGTGCTTTTGAGTCTCCAATTATCGCATATAGTGACTGCAACAGCCTGGGTTGGAACACTGAATTTTATGTCAAGAAGAGGTTCATTTCTGTCATTTATGACACACGAGACTGTGTATTCGTTTGCATCATTGAGATAGTAGTCAGACTGAACCTCGGTTTCTTTTCTGAGGTTTATCTGTTGTTTTTCAAAGAAATCCAGAATATCCTGCTTTATGGCGTATGGTATTCTGTTTTCAAACATGCTCAATGCCTCCTCCCCTTTGTCGGTGATCTTGTAGTGGGACGCACCCCTGATCGTGGATACATACACAAAATCGCTGTCTATTAGACCATTTATTGCCTCCTGAAGTGTAAAATAATTGGTATATCCCTTCTCCAGAATAAAATCAGAGATCTGGGAATTTGTCAGAGTGAAGTTTACTCTGTCAAGCATATATAATACTATCAATTTGTATAAGACAATAGATTCAGCGCCCATTTTCATATCCTTTGTATATAAATATTTGCTGTCATGCGAAAACAGCATTGATATGATAACATTAGTAAAATCTAAAATCAACATATTTACAATCTTATGATTTGTAGTATAATAATAGACAATTGCCAAAGATTGAGATTTGGATTGCTATTTGAATGAATTTGATATATCATTGAGAGACACTTAATTCTCAGAGTGCTTAATTTCCCAGTAATGCTTATTGAATTAGTTTAATATTATACGAATTTATTATATACAGATAGAGTTTTGTTACCTGTTTGAAAGGAGAATTTTTGATGGATTTTAGTAAAGCTTCCCTTGCAGAGTTAAGACAGTTTACGAAGGATAATGGCATAAAGGGCTGTTCGGCGATGAAAAAATCGGAACTTGCGGAGTTTCTTACAAAGTATGTAGAGGAACATGTCACAGCTGTATCTGTGGAGAGAGCTAAGACAGAGGAGAAAAATGCGACACCTGTAGTTAATGAGGGCACGGCAAATACGGAATACAGAAAGACCAGAAATGTTCGTACAGCGGGAACTGACAATGAGGATTCCAGAGAAGGAATGGTTCAGAGAAAGACCAGAAAAACTGTTTCATTCCAGGACAGGCGGAATCAGGGGTATCAGCAGAGACAGACTGCGCACTATGATTCCCGTCAGCAGGGAGAACAGCGCCAGCAGTCAGAATACCGCCAGGAACAGAGGCAGCAGTCTGAGTACCGTCAGGAACAGAGACTGCAGACAGAGCAGCAGGCGTCAGCTGAGCAGAGCCAGGAGAAGAGACAGAATCAGGTGGCTTCTCAGAATGGTCAGGTGGATTACGATCCTGAACTTGACAGTGGAAGACAGGCACATGGAATATTAGAGGTCATGCCGGAGGGATATGGATTTATCAGAAGCGCGAATTATCTCCCGGGAGATCAGGATATATACATATCACCGGCACAGATAAGAAGGTTTGGTCTTAAGACAGGAGATATAGTAACAGGTAATATAAGAAATAAAACCCAGGGTGAGAAGTTCAGTGCACTGCTATATGTCAGCAGTGTGAATGATGAGTCGCCTGCCACGATAGCGGCGAGAAAGAGCTTTGAAGATCTCACACCGATATTCCCGAATGAGAGGATAGAGCTTGATGGTGAGAACTCACCGATACCTATCAGAATGATCAATCTTCTTGCTCCTATCGGAAAAGGACAGAGAGGTATGATAGTTTCTCCTCCAAAGACAGGAAAAACAACTCTTCTCAAACAGATTGCAAAGAAGATCAGCACAACATACAAGGATATGCATCTCTTGGTACTCCTCATAGACGAGCGCCCGGAGGAGGTTACAGATATCAGGGAGTCGATAGAGGGACCGAATGTGGAAGTTATCTACTCGACGTTTGATGAGCTTCCAGAGCACCACAGACGGGTGTCGGAGATGGTTATAGAGAGAGCGAAGAGACTTGTTGAGTCGCGAAAGGATGTTGTTATATTACTTGACAGTATAACAAGACTTGCCAGAGCTTATAACCTCACTGTGGCACCTAGTGGAAGAACTCTTTCAGGTGGTCTTGATCCTGCGGCGCTCCATATGCCAAAAAGGTTCTTTGGAGCTGCCAGAAATATGAGAGAGGGCGGAAGTCTTACAATACTTGCAACTGCACTTGTTGAGACGGGAAGCAAGATGGACGATGTTGTATTTGAGGAGTTCAAGGGAACTGGAAATATGGAGCTTGTCCTTGACAGAAAGCTTTCAGAGAAGAGGATATTCCCAGCTAT
The DNA here is from genome assembly GCA_900548215.1 of uncultured Coprococcus sp. GTDB lineage: Bacteria > Bacillota > Clostridia > Lachnospirales > Lachnospiraceae > Coprococcus. The sequence continues at coordinate 5,087 of URJI01000042.1, forward strand.
AGATATAGCAAAGTCTGGAACCAGAAGAGATGATCTCCTTCTCAGCAAGGAAGAACAGGAAGTTGTTGCGGCTATCCACAAGGAACTTACGGGCAACAAATCTGAAGATGTTCTTGAGGACGTAAGAAAACTGTTTCTAAGAACAAAGAATAACAAAGAGTTCATACATTATGTCAAAACTTCTCTGCTCAGAAAATAAATGTGAAAAAACGAAAAAATAACTTGCACTTCTGTATTCACTGTGATAGAATACAGAAGTTGTGTTATGAAGAACCCTGGCTTTATGCCTGTTCTCATATATAAAAATATATGTAAAGAGGTGAAAAAAATGCGTAAAGGAATACATCCAGATTACTATCAGGCAAAGGTTGTATGTAACTGTGGTAACGAGTTCGTTACAGGTTCAACTAAGGAAGAGATTCACGTAGAAATTTGCTCAAAGTGTCATTCATTCTACACAGGTCAGCAGAAGGCAATCAAAGCTCGTGGTAGAATTGATATGTTTAACAAGAAGTATGGCGTTCAGGCCAACTAATAAAATGATGACAGCTTGAGGTTATTGTTTAATAATCTCAGGCTGTTTTTTACTTTACAGGAGAATTTGCGTGAAAAGAGTAAGAATAGGAGGTCAGGCTGTCATGGAAGGCGTCATGATGAAGAATGGCGACAGATATGCCGTGGCGGTCAGAAAACCGGATAAAGATATAGATGTAAAAGTTGTGGATTATATGTCGATGGGATCAAGATGTGCATTTTTTAGAGTCCCTATAATACGAGGTGTAGTCAATTTTGTCGAATCACTTGTCATAGGTGTGAAGACACTCACATATTCAGCATCATTCTATGAGGATGAAGAGACAGATAATAGTGCAAAGGACGATAAAACGAAAAAGAGGGAGAGGACACCTGAACAGCAGAAACGTGCTGATGATGCAGCGATGTTTGGAACGGTTGCGTTCTCACTTGTGTTTGCCATAGCGCTGTTCATGATGCTCCCTGCATTCATAGGTGAACTTATAGATAAGGTTATAGACAACAGGGTACTGATGTCACTTATAGAGGGAATTATAAGACTTGCAATATTCCTTGGATATGTGGCACTTATATCTCTTATGAAAGATATACAGAGAGTATTTATGTATCACGGTGCGGAGCACAAGACGATTAACTGCCTGGAGGCGGGAGTTCCCCTCACTCCGGAGAATGTTAAGAAGTATTCCAGATATCACAAGCGCTGTGGAACAAGTTTTCTGTTCATAGTCATGATCATAAGCATCATAGTATTCATGTTCATAAGTGCGGATACTGCATGGCTGAGACTTATTATAAGGCTTCTTCTCATACCGGTGATAGCTGGAATATCATATGAATTTATCATGTTTGCTGGAAGAAGTGACTCAGCCATATCAAACATCTTGTCAGCTCCTGGCAAATGGGTCCAGAGACTCACCACCAGAGAGCCGGATCTGGACATGATAGAGGTTGCCATTGCATCTGTTGAAGCTGTACTTGACTGGAGAGAGTATGAAGATGCAATGCACAAAGGCGAGATAGACGATTAGAGGTTATCTGTATGAAATTGTATGAACTTGTAAATGCAGGTATATCAAAACTGGAGAAATGTGGTGTGCCCGATGCGGATGTAGATGCTGATATTTTGTGGCAGTATGTGTCAGGAATGAACAGATTGGATATACTCATGGCAAAGGGTGATGAAGTGGCTGCTGAGCTTGAGAACACGTATAATGAGGCTGTTGACAGACGGTGTGCCCGGATACCTCTGCAGTATATAACCGGAACTCAGAATTTTATGGGATATGATTTTGATACTTCTGAGAATGTACTCATACCGAGACAGGACACGGAGACACTTGTAGAGACAGCACTTAAACTGACAACCGGCTGCCGGAATATGGGACGGTCTCATAAACTGGAATCAGCGAGGCAGATGCTTTCTGTGTTGGATATGTGCTGTGGATCGGGATGTATAGGTATATCCTATGGGCTAATGAATAAAGACAGCAGAGTCACGCTTGCAGATATATCTGACGCTGCTCTGGTTCTTGCTGGCAGAAATATGGAAAAACTCTGCAGGGGAGAAGACAGATTCAGTGTGGTAAAATCCGACCTGTTTGATGATATAGAGGGGCGTTTTGACCTTATAATGTCCAACCCACCGTATATCAGAACGAATGTGATAGATACCCTTATGCCGGAAGTCAGTGACAATGAACCGAGACTTGCACTTGACGGAAGTGAAGATGGGTTGTATTTTTATAGGATAATAGTAGACAGAGCGAGAAAATATATAAAGGATGAAGGATATGTTGTATTCGAGATTGGCAATGATCAGGCAGAAGATGTACAGCACCTCTTTGTAGATTCGGGGTATGAGGATATCCATGTGGTACAGGATCTGAGTCACAACGACAGAGTTGTATACGGAAGATACAGAGATTGATGTATGGATATCATTGATTACAGACGAGGTATTAAAACAGAGCATGTATCCGCTGATATTAAGGGCGGTAGAAAAAGAGAGGTATATTTATGTTTGACAGAATAGAAGAACTTGTAGATAAGCTGGACACAATAAACAATCAGCTCACAGATCCCGATGTAGTGACAGACCAGAACAAATTCAGAAAGCTTATGAAGGAACAGAGTGATCTTGTCCCTATAGTTGATAAGTACAAAGAATACAAGGAGGCAAAGGCTACGATAGATGACAGCCTTGAGATACTTGAGGAGGAGAGCGACGAGGAACTCCGTGAGATGGCAAAGGAAGAGATGAATGCTGCAAAGAGCAGACTTGAGACCATAGAGCAGGAACTCAAGATACTCCTTCTTCCAAAAGATCCTAATGATTCCAAGAACGTAATTGTTGAGATACGTGCAGGTGCAGGTGGAGATGAGGCTGCGCTTTTTGCATATGAGATATACAGAATGTATCAGAAATATGTTGATCAGTTCAAATGGAAAGTTGAGCTGATGAGTGTGAATGAGAATGGAATCGGTGGTTTTAAGGAAGCTGTTTTTATGATCACAGGAGATGGAGCATATTCCAAGATGAAGTATGAGAGTGGAGTTCACAGAGTTCAGAGAATTCCGAAGACTGAGTCTGGCGGAAGAATTCATACATCAACGGTTACAGTTGCGGTTATGCCGGAGGCTGAGGAAGTTGATGTAGAGATCAATGAGAACGATATACGTATCGATGTAATGAGAGCGTCAGGAAATGGTGGACAGTGTGTCAATACAACAGATTCAGCTGTAAGACTTACACATATCCCTACAGGAATCGTTATATATAGTCAGACTGAGAAGTCGCAGCTCCAGAACAAGGCAAAGGCATTTGCGCTGCTCAGATCAAAGCTCTATGACATGGAACTCCAGAAGCAGCATGACGCTGAGGCGGCAGATCGTAGAAGCCAGATAGGAACAGGTGACAGATCAGAGAAGATCAGGACATACAATTTCCCTGAGGGAAGAGTTACAGACCACAGAATAAAGCTTACACTGTATAAATTGGACCAGATAATGAATGGAGATCTGAATGAACTTATCGACAGTCTGATCGCAGCAGATCAGACAGCAAAGCTTGCGCAGGTGAATGAGGAGGAATAATATGGCATCATGGAGTGACAATATCAGAAAAGTAGAACCTTATGTTCCGGGAGAGCAGCCAAAGGATGAGAATGTTATAAAACTCAATACGAATGAGAATCCATATGGACCGTCTCCTCGGATCAGGGATATAGAGCAGAATGCAGAGATGCTCAGATTATATCCGGATCCCGCTGCGTCTATGTTGGTAGATGCAATTGCAGAGTACCACGGAGTTGCCACAAATCAGGTGTTTGTGGGTGTTGGATCTGATGATGTCCTTGCCATGTCATTCCTTACATTTTTTAATTCTGACAAACCTATACTGTTTCCAGATATCACTTATTCTTTTTATGACGTCTGGGCTGAACTGTTTAGAATTCCATATGAGAGACCGGTTCTTGATAAGAATTTCAGGATAGTGAAGGAAGATTATTATAGAGAGAATGGCGGAGTGGTATTCCCAAATCCAAATGCACCTACAGGCATATGTCAGAGCCTTGCTGATGTGGAAGATATCGTCAGCCACAATAAGGATTCTATAGTGATAGTTGATGAAGCATATATAGATTTTGGCGGTGAGTCAGCATTAGCACTTATAGACAGATATGACAATCTTGTAGTTACCAGAACATTCTCAAAGTCAAGATCTATGGCAGGACTCAGAATAGGATATGCCATAAGCAATCCGGTGCTCATAAAAGCCATGAATGATGTGAAGTATTCTTACAATTCATATACGATGAACAGACCGTCCATCATTATGGGAACTGAGGCTGTGAAGGATGAAGAATATTTCAGAGATACTGTGGCAAAGGTGATAAAGACAAGGGAGAGATTTGTGGAGGATATAAAGCCTCTTGGATTTACCTGTCTTGATTCGTCTGCAAACTTTGTATTTGCAACACACGAGAGCATACCTGCTAAGGATATATTTGAAGCGGCAAAAAAGAATCACATATATGTGAGGTACTTCGATGCTCCCCGTATAGACAATTATCTCAGAATATCCATAGGAACAGATGCTGAGATGCATACTTTTGTAGAATTCCTCCGTGACTACGTTGAAAATTATAAGGCGTAATGCGGGTGTACATATATACATAAAATATAAAACTGCGTATATCCAGGCGATTTTGCAATGTCGAAAAAGCCTGGATATACGCAGTTTTATTTTGCGAAAGTTTGAAGCTTTTTGACACAGATTCCACTATAAAGCGCAGGATTCCACTATAAAGCGCAGGAAATCTATTGATTTGGGAAGAAGAATTTTATAGAATTCATCCATGGAATATTTCAGAGAAAGAAATTCGAAACGTTTCGTTTTATTTCATATAATACATCGCAAAGGAGAAAAGAATGAAATTTGACGAATTTATAGCCAGTATACTTGAGGCACTGAAGATAAGGCTGCTTGAAAACGGTGAGGAAGTGGTGCTGAGGACAAATAAGGTGCTGAAGAATAATGGAGTGGAACTCACGGCGCTTAATGTGTGCAGGGATGCCGACGAGGTTTCGCCGACGATATACCTTGAACCATTCTACAGGGCATATATGAACGGCATGAGCTATGAGGATGTGCTTGATGATATATACAGACTGCAGCTCATGAGGAGTTTTGAGAATGCACTGAGCATCGACGCTGTGGTAAATGAGGAGCATGTACTAGATAACATCATAATCAGACTCATAAACAGGAAGAGAAATGAGAAGATGCTGGAGGATATACCATATATTGAGGTAAAAGACCTGGTTATAGTGTTCAGACGGGTGGTGAGGCTTGACAGTGATGGTGTAGCCACAACACTGGTGAACAGGCAGGATATGAATAGATGGCGATTGACTGTTGACTCACTTTATAAAAAAGCTCTGGATAACACTGAGAGAATGTTCCCGGTTGTAAAGGAGAGTATTTTTGAGACGCTGCGCAGCAGATTCGATAACTATGAAATTTGTAACACTGATATGGATGATGAACTGTTCATATTGACTAATGAGATGGGAATAAATGGAGCTACAGCAATGATGTACAGTGGTATGCTTGACGAGTGTGCAGATATGGCCGGGGGTGACATATATATACTGCCGTCAAGTGTGCATGAGATATTGTTTACAAGAGTTACTTTAGAAAGGAATGAGAATGATCTGAAAGAGTTGATTAAAGAGGCTAACAGGGATGCTGTGTCTGAACTGGATTTTCTATCTGATAATCTGTATTTATATAAAAAAGCTGACAAAGAATTGTGTATTGTATGATTTCATACATTCTGTATTGCTGACCGTGATGAAAAGATGACGCATTAAACTGACTATGGTATGCGGAAGATGTATAGTTGACAAAATATATCCCATGACATAGAATGAAAGCAGTGTTCTAAGGGCTAAATATATATGTAATGGGAGGAACGAACATTGGAGGATGGTTATATTTCTCGCAGAGATAAAATTGTCGCTTCAGCTATCGAACTGATCGGAGATATGGGATTACATGCTCTTACACCTAAGAATCTTGCACGTAAACAGAATATATCGGACACATTGATATATAAGTATTTCGGAGGTATAGATGAAGTGCTTATAGCAGTGGTCAATGAATATGCAGTATTTGACATCAATATCCAGAGAACGGTGGAACATCTTGATGGTTCCTACATGGATAAGATCAAGTATTATGCAGATACTTATGCAACATATTATGATAATTATATAGGTATGGGGGCCATAATGTTGCATTATGAGGAGCTGCTGCATATGTCAGATACACGTGAAGTTATATCTGAGTGTATGCTGAAACGTAATGATTTCGTGTGTTCTTTATTTCAGGGAGCTATAGACAGCAAAGAGATACGGGCTGTATTTTCCCCTAAGGAATTGACGCTTATGTTCAATGGAATATTCACCGAGGGATTGCTTGAACGCAGGAATCAGTATTCGAGGAAGAGTTTTAGAGTGGAGGTCAAGGAGATACTTGGTCATCTCGAGAAAGTACTCAGGTTTTAGATTAGGGAGGAATAGTAATGAAGATATTAATAGCTGAGGATGATGTTGCAAATGCAAAGTTTTTGTCAAAGTATCTGAGTAAGTTTGGTGATGTGGTGATAACACCTGATGGTATTGCGGCAGTTGATGAGTTTGTAAACGCGCTTGAAAAGGGAGAGATGTTTGAGCTTGTCTGTCTGGATATCATGATGCCAAAGATAGATGGATATAAGGTTCTGGCATCAATAAGAAGCGCAGAGAGAAAACATGGTGTATCCAGAATGCTGAGATCAAAGGTGATCATGACAAGCGCACTTGACGAGGCAAGTTTTGACAATAATCTGGCAAGTGACGATTATGATGATTATATCTGCAAACCTATCGATATTATGAAGTTCAATGATATGTTAAAGAAGCTTGATATAATCAAATAAAGTAATACATAGTACTGTTTTGAAGCCCGCTACCTTGTGCTGTCGGGCTTCGAAGTGTCTATATGGTGGATTTTGCAGAATATGGCAGGTAATGGATTATGGATTTGTTTGAGTATATGAGAGACAATTTTGCTGACGACGACTCACCGCTGGCAAAGAGAATGCGTCCGGTGAAGCTGGAGGATGTAGTAGGACAGGAGCATATCATAGGCAAAGACAAGCTTTTGTATAGAGCGATAAAAGCTGACAAGATAAGCTCGCTTATATTTTATGGACCTCCGGGAACCGGTAAGACTACGCTGGCTATGGTTATAGCGAACACTACAAAAGCAGAATTCAGACAGCTTAATGCAACCACAGCAGGTAAGAAAGATATGGAAAGCGTGGTGCAGGAGGCAAAGGACAAGAAGCTCATGTATGGCAAGCGTACGATACTGTTCATAGATGAGATACATAGATTCAACAAATCCCAGCAGGATTATCTTTTGCCATTTGTGGAGGACGGAACTGTGATACTGATAGGGGCAACCACCGAGAATCCTTATTTTGAGGTGAATGGGGCTCTGATATCAAGATCTCATATATTCCAGCTTCATCCTTTGTCCAGGGAGAATATAAAGCAGCTTATACACAAGGCGGTCTACTCTGATGAGGGTATGGGGGCCTATGATGCAGTCATAGACGATGATGCTGAGTGTTTCCTTGCTGATATGGCGGCGGGGGATGCCAGGAGTGCATTAAATGCCATAGAGCTGGGCGTACTTTCAACAGAGCGAAGTGATGACGGCAAGATTCATATAACGCTTGAGGTTGCTGAGGAGTGTATACAGAAGAGGGCGATACGATATGACAAGGATGGGGATAACCACTATGACATCATATCTGCATTTATCAAAAGCATGAGAGGTTCCGATCCGGATGCCGCAGTGTTTTATCTGGCAAAGATGCTGTACGGTGGAGAGGACATAAAGTTCATTGCAAGAAGGATCATGATATGTGCAAGCGAGGACGTGGGAAATGCAGATCCGAATGCAATAGTTGTGGCTACGGCGTGTGCACAGGCTGTGGAGAGGATTGGTATGCCCGAGGCGCAGATCATCCTGTCACAGGCAGCTACATATGTTGCCTGCGCACCGAAGAGTAACTCAGCAGTCAATGCCATATTTGCGGCCATGGATGCGGTAAAGCACGAGGATACAGGATCTGTTCCGGTATATCTGAGAGATGCACACTATGGTGGTGCCGCAAAGCTTGGGCATACGGGGTACAAATATGCGCATGATTATCCGAATCATTATGTGGACCAGCAATATCTTCCTGACAACATAGCTGGAAGGGTGTTTTATGAGCCGTCTGATAATGGTTATGAGAAGAATATCCAGGACTATTTTAGAAAGATCAAGAATATAGACTGATGAATAAGAGAAATAAGTGCAGGAAGAAATAATATTTGAGAAGCTGATTATGAAATAATATTTGAGAAGTTGATTGGAAAAATTATCAGGAACGAAAAAGACTAAAGAAGTTTACTGGAGAAGAGAGCAAAAGATGGATATATTAAAGAGAGTTGGTGCGATAGCACTGGTGGTTATTCTTGTTGGAATGTATGTTGCAACATTTATAATGGGAATAATGGGAAGCGAACATGTGATGGCTATGGTATTCCTTGATGTTGTGGTTCCTGTTCTGTGCTGGGGAGTATGGCTTATAGCCAGGGTGCTCAGACGCAAAGGAGAGGACATGCGCTCAGGCGATGATAAGTAGAACAGAACAAATATGTTGAAAAAAATTACATAATTTGATATACTCTTTAAAGTTAAAAAATACTTAAGAGGTAGATGAGATGAGTTTATTAAAAGAATGGCGTGATTACGCATACGGATTAGATGACAGAACTCCAGAAGGAAAGGATTTCTGGTTTAACTATTTTCAGGCAGAGAAGGGTGTGTATGAGAAACTTCTTTCAACCCCGACTGCGGATCCAGAGCATGGCACAGTAAAGGAATTGGCTGAGAAGTATGGTCTTACTATACAGTACATGATCGGTTTCCTTGATGGAATAGATGACAGCCTTATGTCGTCCAATAATCTGGATGATGTGACAGAAGATTCAGAGGTCAGGCTTGCGATTGACTATGAGAAGCTTTACATGAATATGGTTGAGTGTAATGCTGAGTGGCTTTATACACTTCCACAGTGGGATGCGATATTCCCTAAAGAAAAGAGAGATGAGCTTTATAAGATACAGAAGTCTTCAAGAACAGTTATCAAGGCACCTAAGGTAGGAAGAAACGATCCATGTCCGTGCGGAAGCGGACTTAAGTACAAGAAGTGTTGTGGTAAGTAATCTCATGAGATAATTTTCATATACCAGTTAAGATGATAATGACATATCATGTGGGAGGTTCTCCCGGATATGTAAAAGCGGCTAAAGAGTCACATTCTTTAGCCGCTTTTTGTGTGGAGTGATACCGCTTAAAAGTGTATTTAATAAGCTGATGTTTCGTAATATAAGGAGACGTAATGGAATTTAATGATTCACAGAAGAGAGCTATAAGACATGGAGATGGACCGATGCTCCTGCTGGCAGGACCTGGATCAGGCAAGACAACGGTCCTCACCCACAGAATAGAATATATGATAGAAAGTCAGGGAATACGTCCTGACAATATACTGGTCATAACGTTTACCAAGGCTGCTGCAAATGAGATGAAAGTACGGTTTCAGAAACTGTGCCCTGAGGTGAGGGATGTTACATTTGGCACATTTCATTCGGTTTTTTTCTGGATACTGCGAAATGCCTATAACTATAAGGGATCGGATATCGTGACTGATTCCGAAAAATATGGAGCCATAAGAGACAGTATAGACAGGCATGGTTTCAGATATGACAGTCAGGAGGATTTTGCAAGGAATGTTGTAGGCGAGATTGGTTGTGTCAAAAGTGATATGGCGGATATTTGTTCTTACGAGAGCAAGACGATGAAACCGGATGATTTCAGAGTTGTATATCAGGAATATGAGTGCTTTTTGAGAAAACATGGCAAGATAGATTTTGATGATATGCTGGTGTTTACCTATGAGCTTCTCTCGGAGCGCCCTGATATATGCGGTATGTGGAGACAAAAATTCAGGTATATTCTTATAGATGAATTTCAAGACATAAATATGATACAGTATGAGGTAGTGAAGCTGTTGGCCGGGGATGACAAGAATGTGTTTGTAGTTGGAGATGATGATCAGTCTGTATATGGATTCAGGGGGGCGGCACCATCAATCATGAAGAGGTTTCCAGAGGATTTTCCTGGCACGGTTATAGAATACCTCAATGTAAATTACCGGTGCAGCTATGATATAGTAGAGTGCTCCAAGCGAATCATAGGAAACAACAGTGACCGATATGACAAGAAACTGAAATCTGCATTTGAACCGGGGAAAAGTGACAGAGTCCATATAATTAAGGTTGAGAATATGACAGAGCAGAACAGGAGGATCATAGAACGTATAGAGGAGCTGAACAGAAATGGAATTCCATTTTCTGACATGGCGGTTATATTCAGGACAAATACTGAGCCGAGAGCGCTGACATCCAAATTCATGGAGAGGGGGATCCCATTTTCTATGAAGGACAGTATTCCGAATATATTCACTCATTTTCTTGCCCAGAATGTATTTGACTACATAAAATTAGCCAGGGGTGCGAGGGACAGACGGACTGTGCTGCAGATTATAAACAAACCTAACAGATATATAAGCAGAGATGCGCTTGATTCACCTGTATTTGATTTTGAATCGCTTAGACAGTATTACAGGGACAAATACCGCATAATAAACAACATAAATGTGCTGGAGAATGATCTGGACAGGATAAGCGGACTTGCACCATATGCCGCTGTGAATTATATCAGAAAGGCTGTAGGTCTGGATTCGTATGTTCGTGAGTATGCAGAGTATAGAGGCATAGATGTTGATGACTACGTGGATATTCTTGATGAGATACAGGAAAGTTCAAGAGATTTTCTGAGCTTTGATGCCTGGTTTGAGTATATAGAGGATTATTCAAAGGAATTGGCAGAGCAGAACAAGCATGGAAGTGTGGTTTCCGACTCGGTCACATTTGCAACCATGCACGGCGCAAAAGGTCTGGAATATTCGTATGTGTTCATAATGAATGCAGTGGAGGGGATAACTCCACATAAAAAATCTCTGAATGATGGCTGTGTCGAGGAGGAGAGACGGCTTTTTTATGTCGCTGTCACCAGAGCCAAATATGGACTATATGTATATGTTCCACAGAAAGTATATGGCAGAGGCAGCAGTGCATCGAGATTTGTTAGGGAGATGTTGATTGACAGGAATCTCATAAAAGCGGGCAATACCATAGTGCACAAACGGTATGGAAGGGGAACGATAACTTATGCTGATTCAAAGAAGCTGTGTGTGCACTTTGAAAAGACCGGAGAGACTAAGACTCTGAGCCTGGAATACACTATAGGGAATGATCTTATAGAGAATATATAAGAGTATAGAAAAACCACATAATATCTCTCAGGCGGTATGCCCGAAGAAACATCCCCGGGTAATGCCCGAAGAAACATCCCCGGGGAATGTCCGAAGAAACGTACTCGGGGATGTCCCAAATCTGAGAAATATTATGTGGTATTTTATATAGTTTCTTATGTTGTTTTGGTTTATTCTGTATCTTCTGAGTTGAATTCCAGATCATCCAGTATCTCGTCGAGAGCATCTGCAACTTCGTTGAACTCGTCCTCGTCAGTGATCTCGTCCAGATCAACATCGTCACCATGTTCGGTGTATCTGTATACGAGAATATCTGAATCCTCATCATCTGATGGAAGGAGGGCGGCATAGGTTGTGCCGTTTACATCAAATCTGGCGATAATCTCACAACTGCATGTACTGCCGTCCTCATAAGTTATGTCTATCATCTCAATGTCCATCTGATCATCCTGTGGGTTTTTATTGTCTGCCATGTCTTATCTCCTTGTATAATAGTAAAATGATTCCTAGTTGATTACATAATAAATTTGGAAGGGGCAATTGTCAACTTTATTGAATTATAGCAGTCCGTGTGATATAATAAACCTAAATTTGCGCAAACATGTGGAGACTGTCTGCGCATGTCGGTCTGATGCGATGACATGTAATTATTATGGGTGATGTGGGTGTTGCATTTGAAGACGAAAAGTAAAGATGTTATGGAGGGTTTTTAGATGAAGAAGGTTGCTTATATAGCTTCGGAGTGTGTTCCTTTTATCAAGACCGGTGGACTTGCGGATGTAGTGGGAACTCTGCCAAAGATATTTGACAAGAATGAGTATGATGTGAGAGTTATCATGCCTAACTATCTCTGTATCCCGAATAAGTACAGAGAGAAGATGCAGTATCTCACGCATTTCTATATGGATATAGGTTATAAGAATGACTACGTGGGAGTTATGTATCTGGAGTACGAAGGCGTTAAGGTATATTTCATTGATAACGAGTATTATTTCAACGGATTCACTCCTTACGGCGATGTAAAGTGGGATATCGAGAAGTTCTGTTATTTCTCAAAGGCGGCGCTTTCAATTCTTCCATCCATAGGCTTCCAGCCAGATATCCTTCACTGCCATGACTGGCAGGCAGGACTTGTTCCGGTATATCTCAAGACTCTCTTTGCGGGAGATTTGTTCTATACCAGTATGAAGTCGGTTATGACAATTCATAACCTTCAGTTCCAGGGTAAGTGGGATATAAAGACTTTACAGGAGTATTCAGGACTTCCTGATTATGTATTTACACCTGATAAGCTTGAGATCAAGAAGGATGCTGCCATGCTCAAGGGTGGTCTCGTATATGCAGACAAGATAACTACTGTCAGCAACACATATGCCAAGGAGATCCAGACTCCATATTACGGAGAGGGACTTGATGGACTCTTAAGTGCGAGATGGCAGTCCCTGTGGGGAATTGTGAACGGCATAGATTACGAAGTATGGAATCCGGCTACGGATCCTCAGATATACAAGAACTACAGTGTGGACAACTTCAGGAATCTGAAGAAGATCAACAAGTTAGAGCTGCAGAAGGAATGTGGACTCCCTCAGGATGAGAACCAGTTTGTGATAGGAATTATATCCAGACTGACAGACCAGAAGGGTCTTGATCTTGTTGACAGGATCATGAATGATATATGTTGTGACGGAGTACAGTTCATAGTTCTTGGAACAGGTGACAGCAGATATGAGAACATGTTCAAATATTATCAGGGCATCCACCCTGCAAAGGTTTCAGCGAACATCTATTATTCAGACGAGAGATCACATAAGATGTACGCCGGATGTGATGTGATGCTTGTGCCGTCCAGGTTTGAGCCTTGCGGACTTACACAGCTCATGGCTCTTAGGTATGGTACAGTTCCTATTGTCAGAGAGACAGGCGGTCTTGCAGATACTGTTGAACCATATAATCAGTTTGACGGAAGCGGAACGGGATTCTCATTTGCAAACTATGATGCTTTTGAACTTCTGAATGCAATCAATTATGCGAAGGAAGTTTACTATAATAACAAAGAAGCGTGGTATTTTATCCAGGAGCATGGCATGAGAAAAGATTACTCATGGAATAGTTCAGCTAATATATATAAGGATCTCTATAATTCATTATAAGATCGGTTGTTAAGTATATGGAAGAGGCAGAGAATGATTTGCATTTTCTGCCTTTTTTAAAGGAGTACGTCAGTCTTATGTTAAAGATTGGTATATAGCATAAGAGCTACAAGCTACAAAGACCGTAAGGCCTCTGTTACAGATTTAAGCTTGATATATAGCATAAATTCTATCCGCTGCAGGCGGTTTAAGATGGCGTGGGGTAAACAGACAGGAGAGACAGTTATGGCATTTGACGGAATAGTGATATCCAATGTGGTAAGAGATATGAAGGAGAATCTCATAGATGGGCGAATATATAAGATATATCAGCCGGAGAAGGATGAACTGAATCTGGTGATAAAGAACAACAGGGAGAATTACAGACTGCTTATGTCTGCAGATGCGAGTCTTCCGCTTATATATATGCAGCAGTCTTCAAAGGAGAATCCTATGACCGCGCCGAATTTCTGTATGCTGCTCAGAAAACACATCAGCAATGGCAGGATAGTTGATGTGTATCAGCCCGGATTTGAGAGAATAGTCGTTGTAGTTATAGAACATCTCGATGAGCTTGGGGATCTGAGAAGAAAGAAACTCATCATAGAGATTATGGGTAAACACAGCAATATAATATTTGCCACAGAGGATGACATGATCATTGACAGCATCAAGCATATCTCACATATGGTTAGTTCTGTCAGGGAAGTTCTACCGGGAAGACAGTATGAATTTCCACCGGCGGGGGGCAAGATATCTCCGCTTGAGATATCACAGGATGAGCTTGCATCAAGGATCAGGAATACACCGTCGAATGCAATCAAGGCAATATATCAGAATATCACAGGATTTTCACCTGTGGCTGCGGCTGAACTGTGCTACAGAGCAGGCATAGATGGCAACATGCCGACAGACAGCCTGACAGATGATGATGTGAATAGACTTTGCGGTGAGTTTGAAAAGGCTGTGACAGACATCCGAGAGGGACGTTATACTCCTCAGATCATCATGGATGGATATACACCGGTGGAATTCTCATCGATGGATCTCACCATGTATAATGACAAGCAGGTCGAGACGAGAGACAACATATCCCAGGTTCTTGACGAATATTTCTACAGAAAAAGTGCAGTGACAAGGATGCGCCAGAAGTCCGCTGATCTCAGGAAGATAGTTTCAAATGCAATAGAGAGAACGGCAAAAAAATATGACCTTCAGCTAAAGCAGCTCAAGGATACAGAATCGAGAGACAAATACCGTGTGTATGGAGAACTGATAAATACATACGGATACAATATAGAACAGGGTGCGGACAGCTTTGAGGCACTCAATTATTACACTAACGAGATGATAAAGATACCTCTTGACAAGACGATATCGGTCATGGACAACTCAAAGAGGTATTTTGCAAAATACAACAAGCTCAAGAGAACATATGAGGCACTCACTGAGCTTACGGCTACGACTAAGAGTGAGCTGGATCATCTTCAGTCGGTACAGGCATTTCTTGATATGGCCATAGATGAGAGCTCACTGTCACAGGTGAAGGATGAGCTGGTGTCTTGCGGTTACATCAAAGGAAGATACGGGCGCAAGGGAGACCGCAAAAAGCCTAAGACAAAGCCTCTCCATTATGTGTCAAAGGATGGATTTCATATGTATGTCGGCAAGAACAACATACAGAATGATGAGCTCACATTCAAGCTGGCAAATGGCGGGGATATGTGGTTCCATGCAAAGAAGATGCCGGGATCCCATGTGATCGTGAGACTTGAGGGAGCAGGGGAGCTTCCGGATTCAACCTATGAGGAGGCTGCAAGACTTGCAGCATATTATTCGTCAGGAAGAACCGCACCTAAGGTTGAGGTTGATTATACTGAGAGGAAGAATATAAAGAAGCCGGCGGGCGCCAAGCCGGGATTTGTCATATACCACACTAACTATTCCATGATCGCAGAACCGAATATAGTGGGTATAAAAGAAGAACAATAAAAAATTTGATTTTTAAACAGGTGTGAAGTATAATATATTATCTGTTGTCAGACTTATGTATACGGGCATCTGTTGGAATACAGGAGATAGATATGATAAAGAGTATGACAGGCTTCGGCAGAAGCGAGCATGTGACGGATGCTTACAAGATAGTTGTGGAGATGAAATCTGTAAATCACAGGTTTTGCGATATAAACATAAAGCTTCCAAAGAAGATAAGTTTTTTTGAGACTACCATAAGAACATATCTCAAGAAGTATATTGAGAGAGGCAAGGTCGATGTGTTCATTACATATGAGGATTTTGCCAGTGACAATGTGAAACTCAAGTACAACAGAGAGGTTGCTGCCAGATATATGGATTATTTCAATGAGATGGCAGCAGATTTTGGAATTCAGAACAATATCACGCCGTCGATCCTTGGAGGATTCCCGGATGTGTTCACTGTTGAGGAACAGGCTGTGGATCAGGATGAACTCTGGAAGATCATATCGGCATCCCTTGATGAGGCTGCTGAGATGTTTGTAGCATCCAGGAAGACTGAAGGAGAGAACCTCAGAAGAGATATGCTGGATAAGCTGGATGAGATGAAGGCAGCCGTCGATTATATAGAGGATGTATCACCGGCGCTTGTTGAAGAATACAGGAACAAACTCACTGATAAGATTGCGGAGGTTCTGGAGAATCCAGTTATAGATGAGAACAGGATAGCCACGGAAGTGGTTATCTACGCAGATAAGATATGTGTGGATGAGGAGACAGTCAGACTCAAGAGCCATATAGACAGTACGCGCAAGATACTTGAGGCCGGTGGCAGCGTTGGAAGAAAGCTTGATTTTATAGCACAGGAGATGAACCGCGAGGCAAACACGATACTTTCAAAGGCAAATTCGCTTGATGTGTCGGACAAGGCTATTCAGCTCAAGACAGATATTGAGAAAGTAAGAGAACAGATTCAGAATCTGGAATAATATATAATTGTCAATTAGAGGTATAGGAACATGGCAGAGAATAAGACTAAGAGAGGCTCACTCATAGTGATATCCGGTTTCTCAGGTGTTGGAAAAGGTACTGTAGTAAAGAGACTTGTGTCAGATTTTGGATACAATCTTTCAGTATCAGCCACAACAAGATCTCCGAGAGATGGAGAGGTAAACGGAAGAGAATACTACTTTATGGACAGATCAGAATTTGAGAATCTGATTGATTACGGCGGATTTATAGAGTGGACACAGTACGTTGAAAACTATTATGGAACTCCTAAAAAGTATGTGGAGGAAGGCCTTGAGGCAGGCAGGGACATCATACTTGAGATAGAAGTTATGGGTGCACTTAATGTCAAGGAACAGTTTCCTGATGCCCTGCTCATATTCATATCAGCTCCAAGCATTGCGGAGCTGAAGAACAGACTTGCCGGAAGAGGAACGGAATCAGAGGAGACCATAATAAAGAGACTTAAGAAGGCAACTGAAGAGGCCGAGGATATGGACAAGTATGATTATGTGATCGTGAATGACGATCTTGAGGAGTGTATCAGGACTGTGGATTCGGTGATCAGGAGCTACGGTTGCAGAAGAGATAATCAGCTTGATTATATCGCTGGAATAAAAGAAGAGCTTGCAGAGATCAAGAAACTCTGATAAATTAGACTAGATATATATTAAGAAGACCAATTTAATGAATCATTTTAAGAAAGGAAGATAATAAAATGTTGCATCCATCATACACAGATTTAATGTCAGTAGTTAATTCAGAGGTTGAGCCAGGTGAGCAGCCTGTAGTAAACAGCAGATATTCCATCGTCCTTGCAACAGCAAAGAGAGCGAGAGAGATCATAGACGGTCAGGAGCCACTTGTACCTGCCGATCCTAAGAAGAAGCCTCTTTCAATAGCAGTTGACGAGCTTTATCATGGAAAGGTTAAGATCGTAGGAGCTGACGAAGAGTAGTCTTCAGAAGATGCGGACCATATAAGCGGATTAAAAGGAGGTTGGAGCATATTGCACAGCCTCCATTTTTCTGTGTATCAGTACACATACCTGTGATAACGGCATATTCTATATAAATATCGAATTGTGTCGTTTGGCAGGAGGTGGCGCCATGCGGGCGTATAGGTTGTTTGACGGTGTGCCACACAGTATCCTGGCGGGAGATCTGGATTTGGAAGTTACCGATCTGGTCCAGGATTCCAGGCAGGTCACACCGGGAGCTGTGTTCGTGTGCAGGGCTGGAACTGTCACGGATGGACATAACTATATAGACGATGCGATGAACAGGGGAGCTGCCGGTATCATATTGACAGATGATCTGGAGCTGCCGGGGATGTATAACACTTTACAGCATATATTTGTGGCAAAGATGGATGATTACAGGAGAAGTATAGGCAGGTTGTGCAATAATTTCTGGGATCATCCATCAAGACACCTGACGGTCATAGCTGTGACCGGAACAAAGGGTAAAACGACTACATCCTACATGATAAAGAATATGCTGGAACGTGGTGGGTGTAGAACCGGACTTATCGGGACTATCGAGATATGCGATGGTGTGAATACTTTTCCTTCTGTAAACACTACCCCTGATACCTTGTATCTGCACAGAAAACTGGCAGATATGGTCAGGCATGGGGCAAAGTATTGTGTCATGGAAGTATCGTCCCAGGGACTTATGTGCAGCAGGATATCAGGGATGGATATAGATATAGCTATATACACGAATCTGTCACCCGATCATATAGGTGCAAATGAGCACAGGACATTTGAGGAATACTGCA
>URJI01000043.1 GCA_900548215.1 uncultured Coprococcus sp.
TGAAATTCTTGTTTGGAATTTCAGGGTTGTCATGTTGTTAATTTTTCAAGGTTCTTATAAGCTTTTGACACTAAGTATGACTAACGGAGAAGGAGGGATTTGAACCCTCGCGCCGCTATTAACGGCCTACTCCCTTTCCAGGGGAGCCCCTTCAACCGCTTGGGTACTTCTCCAGTATCAAGCGCTTGAACTTTCATATGTATGAAAGTCAGCGGAGAGAGAGGGATTCGAACCCTCGCGCCCTTTCGGACAAACGGTTTTCAAGACCGCCTCGTTATGACCGCTTCGATATCTCTCCAAGTTGTTTTTGTTTATCGCCATCAACCGACGACTTGTATATATTAGCACTTTAAGGTTTTTGTGTCAACATCTTTTTTCAAAAAATTTGAAGCAATTTTTAAATCCTCAGGAGTTGTGATTTTTATGTTCTCATACGCACCCCAGATCACCTTTGTCTTAACCTTGCTATAGCGCTCTACGATCATGGTATCATCCGTTATATACGCGTTCTTATCCTCTCCAAGCTTTGCATAACAGCCAAGCAAAAGTTCTCTGTCAAAGCTCTGCGGAGTCTGAATCTGCCACAATCTGGATCTGTCAGGAGTATCCACGCCCATCTGTTCTTCATCAACTATCTTTATGGTATCTTTTACCGGAACTCCGACAGTGCACGCAGGATATTCATTCACTGCATCTATAGAGTCTCTTATTATATTCTGGGTTATGCACGGTCTGGCTCCGTCATGTATAAGTACATACCTGGCCCCATTTGCGGCAATAAGTCCATTTCGCACGGAGTCATAGCGCTCCGCTCCTCCAGTCACTATCTTACTGATCTTGGTCAGATTATATCTCTCCACTATATCTTTGCTGCAGTATTCGACAGCATCCTCCCCTGCAACCAGAATAATGTCATCGACAGAGCTGTCCTGAAAAGCCTTGAGTGAGTAATATATCACAGGGTATCCGTCCAGCATCATGAACTGTTTTGGTATATCGCTGTGCATTCTGCTGCCTTTCCCTGCTGCAAGGACTATTGCTGTAATTCTATCAGCAATAGCAGTATCAGTTCTCTCTACACTTACTTTTTTATATGTATAATAACCTTTATCGCCCATTTTCATCTTCTCCCCAAAGCACAATACTTCTATAGTGCATTTGTCCGCTTGCTATCTCTCACCCAGCTTGAGGTTTGGTATGGCATTAAGATCCCATCCATGTCTGGTCCCATTTATGTATTCATAGTATCCCGCAGCACCTATCATGGCGGCATTGTCTGTACACAGTATAGGTGACGGATTGTACAGAGTAAGCCCCGCTTTGTCACAGGCAGCCTTCATACTTGCTCTCAGTGCAGAATTGGATGCAACTCCACCCGCAATGGCGATCTTATCCATATGGAATTCTTTTGCCGCGGCTACTGCATGTTCCGTGAGCACCTCTGTTACAGCCTTCTGGAACGAGGCAGCTACATCCGCTTCATTTATCTCTTCATCTCTCATGTGAGCCTGATTGATATAGTTGAGCACCGCAGATTTCAAGCCACTGAAACTAAAATCGTACACAGACTCGGCCACTTTCGCTCTTGGGAATACTATGGCGTCAGGATTACCTTCCTTTGCTTTTTTGTCTATCTTTGGTCCCCCCGGATATCCGAGGCCTATAGCCCTGGCTACCTTGTCAAATGCTTCTCCGGCAGCATCATCCCTTGTTATACCAAGTATCTCAAATTTTCCGTAATCCACCACTTTTACGAGATGGGTGTGCCCTCCTGACACGACAAGGCACATGAATGGCGGTTCGAGATCCTTGTTCTCTATATAATTTGCGGCAATATGTCCCTCGATGTGATGAACCCCCACAAGAGGAATATCTTTGGCAAATGCTATAGCTTTGGCTGCTCCAACACCCACAAGAAGAGCTCCTACAAGTCCCGGGCCATAGGTGACTGCAACTGCATCTATGTCATCAAGGGTACACTCTGCCTCCTTGAGTGCCTGTCTGATGACCTGATTTATCTTCTCTATATGTTTTCTGGACGCAATCTCAGGGACTACGCCACCATACAATGTATGGATATCAATCTGTGAATATATGACATTTGACAATACGTTTCTTCCATTCACTACCACGGCTGCAGATGTCTCATCACAGGAAGACTCTATAGCCAGTATCTTTACTTCTTTTTCCATAATCTCTCACCTTTGCCGATATAGATAATCAAATATTCTTCTGTATCCCCGTATGCATCATTCATCTTCAGAAAACCTGAGTGTGGTGGCTGCTCTGTCTTTAGCCGCCACCGTGCGCGGAAATATCTCCCTTATTTCGTCCATAAATACAGCTGGTTTTGACATTGAAGGGCTGTAATGTGTAAGCCACATCTCGCCCACGTCAGCTTTTGCAGCTATGGCCGCAGCCTCCTGCATCATCATGTGCTTATGCTCCAACGCCTTTATCTCTTTGTCTTTCTCACCGTACATGCCCTCACAAATGAATAGGTCAGAGCCCGCTGCATACTTTTCTATAAGCGGCGTAGGCCTTGTATCTGTACAGTACGTCAATTTCAGTCCCTTGCGGTCCGGACCAAGAACCATATCCGGAGTATAGATCTTGCCTTCCTCCTCGAATGTGTTCCCCTTCTGAAGCCCATTCCAATATTTCATCGGAATGTCATTTTCACGGGCACGGTCTACACTGAATTTGCCGACTCTTGGGAGTGACATGGAATATCCATAGCAAGTCACATTGTGATTCACCCTGAATGCATCGACCTTGATATCCTGCCACATAAAACTATCTTCTACATCGGCCAGCTCTTTGAACTGTATCTCAAATGGCAGCTCAGGGGCTATAACCCGGAGGGAGTTCACAACCTTTTCAAGTCTCTTCGGTCCCACCATGAGAAGCGGCTCTGTCCTCTCTGCATTGCCAATCGTGAGCAGGAGTCCAGGCAGGCCGCTTATGTGATCTGCATGATAATGTGTAAAGCAAATCACATCTATCTGCTTGAATCCCACTGTTCCCTGCTGCCTCATGGACGTCTGAGTTCCCTCTCCACAATCAATCAGCATCTCATGTCCATTATATTTAACCACAAGTGATGTCAAAGCTCTGTATGGCAGTGGCATCATACCTCCGGTTCCCAAAAGACATACGTCTATCATCTTCTATCTCCGTTTCTAAGTGCAGTTATGCTATGCATATTCTGTCACATCATCTATTTCAGGAGAAACAACACAATCATCCACAAATCTGTCGAAGCACTCTTCACACATTCTAATGGTATATCTCTTTCCATCTTTGCGTGAGAAATATCCCCATTCTTTCCGAATGAGAAGATAGTCCTCCTTATCGTGCTTTTCTCCGAATATTATCTTTCTTCCACACATATTGCATCTGATCTCGCTCATGTCTTATCTCCTGTCCGACTGTTTTTAGTCTTTCACTATGTGTCTGATTATAAGCCAGATCGATCATATAATATACTGACAATGTTTACCACAATCAATTTTTACTTCATTGCCTTTACGATTATTTGTCAAATTACAGGTCTGCCTGCATGACGATTCCATCTTCATCCGGCTCACTATAATATTTTTTTCTTCTTGAAATTTCTTTGAATCCCAGGGATCTATACATATTCCGAGCGGGGTCATTTGATTCCCGGACTTCAAGGAATATCTTAATCGCCCCCAGAGCTTGGCAGTCTTCTATCATTCGTCCCATAAGAAGCAATCCCAGCCCCCGTCTTCGGTGTTCTGGTCTCACAGCAACCCTGAGAAGGTCAGCGCTGTCACACACCACAGAATATATTATATAACCGCAGATGCGGTTATTCTGGATATATACAAATACCTTATCATAAGCTCCTTCTATAGAGTCTGCGATCATTTGCTCATTCCAGGCATGAGAGAATACCAATCTTTCTATCTCTGATATTGCTCCGGCATGTCTTTTTTCTGCACATACTATATCAAAATGTGCAGATTCGCAGTGAGCCTCTGCGAGCTTGTCAGGCGTCTTATCTAGAATATTCACAGCACTGTTATTCATTTGCAGTTCTGCCTGCTTTCTGTCTCTCCGCACGCTCGCGCTCCGCCTGGGATTGTCTGAGATATTCAGGAGCGAAATCATCACCCGAAGTATATATACCTTCTTCGTATCTCTTCTTTGCTGCCACAGCAACAGAACCAGCTCTCTGCTTATTCATATGAGCAGGGGCAAATGAAAATGGTACCGTCATCTTCTGCCTGATGGTATCAGCATACACATCTATACCATCTCCCACGAACAGCACTTCCTCTCCCCTGTCTCCAAGAACTTCTATAAGCTCATCTATATCCATAGGGACCTGATCCATCAGAACTTCCATTTTATCGTCTTTGTCAAATCTGTATAAACCTGTATAGACCTGCCTTCTTCTGGCATCCATGATCGGGCAGATGATGCGTCTGCTTCCCCATGCATTGTAGGCAAGCGCCTCAAGTGTAGGAACCGCTACAACAGGTATATCCCAGGCAAGAGCAAGTCCTTTGACTGTTGCTGATCCTATTCTAAGGCCAGTGAAAGAACCTGGTCCCGCCGCAACCGCAAGCAGGTCAAAACTTTTCTTGTCAGTCTCCGTCATCCTGACAACTTCATCAAGCATAGGAAGAAGCGTCTGTGAATGAGTCTTTTTATAGTTCGTCGTATATTCTGCTATCAAATTATCATCCTGGACTATCGCCACCGATGCGACAAGCCCTGAACTGTCAAATGCCAGGATCTTCATATCTACATATGCCTCTCTTCTATCGTAATACGTCTGTAATCTAGTCCTTTTTCAAGATCTTTTTCTATATCTATTCTTATGTATGTATCAGGAAGTATATCTTCTATAAGATTTGCCCACTCTATCAGGCAGACGCCATCCCCATATATCATCTCGTTGTAGCCGATCTCGTCCATCTCATCTACATCGCCTATTCTGTACACATCAAAATGATACAGTGGAAGTCTTCCCTCATCATACTCTTTCACTATCGTGAATGTGGGACTGTTCACAACTTCAGTTATTCCAAGTCCCGCTGCAACTCCCTGCGAAATTATCGTCTTGCCAACTCCAAGATCTCCGTATATACAGTATACCTGTCCCGAAACTGCATTCTGTCCAAGCCGTACTCCCGTGTTGTAAGTTTCTTCTCTGCTATTGCTTTCTATGACCATATTCTCTCCTGTCTTTCATGCATATTTGATTTCTTCAGTCCGTCGGATCGACACTTATTCTTCTAAAGATCAAGTGTGATCTTCCTTCCCTTCGATTCAAATGGTCTGTATGTAACACCAGCCATATCAAACATTTTTTTTGAGGCTATGGTACTCTCTGTCATAGCGTACTTGTCTGACATATACACAACTTCCTTTATTCCGCACTGGATAATCGCCTTTGCGCACTCGTTACATGGGAACAGGGTAGAATAAATAATCGCATCCTTGAGATTGCCGCCTCTATAGTTAAGGATCGAATTCAATTCTGCATGACATACATAGAAATATTTGTTGTCAAGCGGGTCACCAGTTTTTCCCCATGGCATTGTATCATCATCACAACCAGCAGGCATACCGTTGTAGCCCATTGACAGGATTCTGTTGTTCTTGTCCACTATGCACGCTCCAACCTGTGTTGAGGGATCTTTGCTTCGTTCTGCTGACATCATCGCAATTCCCATAAAATACTGATCCCATGATATATAATCTGTTCTCTTCATACCCTGACTCCTTTCCAAGTTCATTAAAGGAATCCCCCGCCTTAACGGCGGGTCCCCCTTATGATAATATAAGCCGGAGTTTCCCCCGGCGTATATTGTAAGATCCTGCTAGGCAGGACTGTATATGATTCTGTTGGGATTAACGATCGCCGAGTGCGAACTTGTCATGAATTGCATTCATTGCGCGCTCTGTATACTGCTCATCGATAAGTACAGTAACTCTGATCTCTGATGTTGATATCATTCTGATATTGATGTTCTCATCGTAGAGAGCCTCGAACATCTTTGCTGCAACGCCTGCATTCGACTGCATACCTGCACCTACGATTGAAACCTTTGCAACGTCCTTATTTACATCAATGCTCTCAAACTTACCGATATTGTTCTTGATGATCTCCTCTGCTCTGTCTGCATTCTCGTCGCTGCATGTGAATGTGATATCCTTTGTTCCATGTCTACCAACTGACTGCAGGATCATATCTATATTGATGTCATTCTTTGCAAGCAGGTTGAAAAGCTTGAATGCAACACCTGGTGTGTCCTCCAATCCTACAACTGCTACTCTTGCTGAGTCTGCATCTGCTGCTACTCCACTAACTAACATCTTCTCCATTCCAGTATCCTCCTTAACTATTGTACCCTCTGATAAATTGAGACTTGAACGAACAACCAGCTGAACACCAAACTTCTTTGCAAGCTCAACTGAACGGTTGTGCAGAACGCCTGCACCAAGTGTAGCAAGCTCAAGCATCTCATCGTATGTTATCGCATCCAGTTTACGTGCTGTCTTTACCTTTCGTGGATCTGCTGTGTATACACCATCCACATCTGTATAAATCTCGCACGCATCAGCGTTAAGTGCCGCTGCAAGTGCAACAGCTGTTGTATCTGAACCGCCACGACCAAGAGTTGTGTAATCATCGTACTTGTTGATTCCCTGGAATCCTGTAACTATAACTATCTTTCTCTGCTCAAGTTCATGTCTGATCCTCTCAACATCAATTCTCTTCAGACGTGCGTTGCCATATACTGAAGTTGTATGCATTGCCACCTGGAATGCATTGAGAGAGATTGCAGGAACCTTCAATGAATTCATAGCCATAGCCATGAGTGATACGGACATCTGCTCTCCTATTGTGAAAAGCATATCCATCTCCCTCTTAGGCGGATTTTCATTTACCTGCTTGGCCATATCTATCAGCTCATCTGTGTATTTACCCATAGCAGACAGTACCACAACAACGTCGTTGCCCTTCTGCCAGTCCTCAATACATCTTTTGGCCACGTTAAAGATTCTTTCGGTATTTCCAACGGAAGTACCACCAAACTTCTTTACTATTAACATATTGTCCTCCTGATCGCTCATTTGAAAATTTGTATATTTAACTTTTCAGAGTTTTACGCTCCAAACCCGTGAAAAGAAAATAAGCCTTTTGTAAAATACCTCAATTCTACAAGGAATGCAAGACCTTTGAATAATATTGTACTAATCCAGCACTCTGAGAGCACTCTTAACCACAATCTTATTGCAACATGCCTCAAATTCTCCCTCTGTAATCACCGCTGTGACAAACGCCTTTTCATTGAGATCAGAATCGACATACTGAACGTCGCCAAATACTGCCTTGATAGCAGCCTCATCCTTCTCATCTGTCCTGACAAAAAATCTGCTTGATGAATCCTTAAATTCACCCATCTCAAGCGCCTCATCATCCCAGATGACAGGGACATGTCTTCCTGTGTTTCTAACAGCCTCTACAACATCCGACACAACCGCCGATGCTGTAGGGAGTTTTCCGGCCCCCTTGCCATAGAACATCACATCATCGAGAGCATTTCCATGTACAAGTATACCGTTGTATACATCATCTATCTTTGCCAACGGATTGTCATGTGGAAGCATGACAGGGGCAACGTATGAATAAAGCTTTCCGTCTGTCTTTCTTGTTGTACCAACAAGCTTTACAGAATACCCCATCTTATCCGCATACTTGAAATCATCTGTTGTAATCTTTGTTATTCCCTCCATATGGATTCTGTTGTAATCCAGATTTTTGCCATATACAAGAGATGTAAGTATAGCAATCTTTCTGCACGCATCGCCGCCCTCAACATCAGCCTCAGGATTGCGCTCCGCATAGCCGAGCTCCTGTGCCTGTTTCAGGACTGTAGCATAATCTGCGCCCTCCTTGTCCATCTTAGTAAGGATGTAATTGGTTGTTCCGTTGAGTATTCCTGTGATCTCTGTAACCTCATCCGCCGTTATGGATGTGCTTAATGGTCTTATAACCGGGATTCCGCCACCTGCTGATGCCTCAAAGAAGAAATTGATATTGCCCTCTCTGGCAATCCTTATAAGCTCCGGTCCGTGAACAGCCACGAGTTCCTTGTTGGAGGTTGCCACGCTCTTACCGGCAAGCAGACACTTCTTGACAAATGTATATGCAGGCTCAACGCCTCCCATAACCTCCACAACAACACTTATATCATCATCATTAAGTATATCTTCAAAATCATGGGTGAGAATGTTCTCGACAGGATTCCCAGGAAATTCCCTGAGATCAAGAACTCTCTTAACGTTTATCTCCTGTCCAGCTCTCCTGTTAACAATATCATGGTTGGTGTTAATCACTTCCACAACTCCCGAGCCTACTGTACCATAACCTAATACTGCTATATTCACCATGTTTTTATCTCCTTTTATCTCCTTTTTCTGCATAACATGCAAATTTAGTACGTCATTACTTTATCAGTATAAAGCGTCATTGTCAAAGACTAATTTCTTATCGTCCGCTGCTCATACGCTGCTACACCTCAACCTTATTCAACCATTTGAGATATGCTGTCATAAATCCATCAAGATCTCCATCCAAGACCGCTGACACATTGGAATTCTCATAGGATGTCCTCTTGTCCTTGACCATCGTATATGGCTGAAGCACATATGATCTGATCTGACTGCCAAATCCATTGTCAGTCACCTCACCGCGGATATCTGATATCTTCTCAAGATTCTCCTGTTTCTTCAGAAGATAAAGCTTGGACTTCAGCATCTGCATAGCCTTGTTTTTATTCATGAGCTGTGACCGCTCATTCTGGCACTGAACCACTATGCCTGTAGGATAGTGTGTAATTCTAATGGCCGACGAGGTCTTGTTGATATGCTGTCCACCAGCACCACTTGATCTGTAGGTATCTATTCTTATATCTTCATCACGTATGTCTACTTCCAGATCCTGTTCTATATCCGGAATAACATCACACGATGCAAACGAAGTCATACGCTTGCCTGCCGAATTGAACGGTGATATCCTGACAAGCCTGTGCACGCCTTTTTCAGATTTGAGATACCCGTATGCGTGTGGTCCATTTATCTGAATTGTCACAGACTTTATACCAGCCTCATCACCTTCAAGAAAATCAAGCACTTCAATATTCATGCCATGTTTTTCAGCCCATCTGGTATACATTCTGTAAAGCATGCTCGCCCAGTCACAGGACTCGGTTCCGCCTTCCCCTGAATGGAGTGTGAGAACCGCATTGCAGTCATCAAATTCATCAACGAACAGCAGATTGATCCTGTACTCTTCGAATTCCTTTGTGAATATCTCAATCTGTTCTCCTATCTCAGGAACCAGGCTTGGATCATTCTCCTCCTCAGCCATCAGAATAAGTGTATCTATATCCACATAGTCATTCTCCAACTTCTTGTAGTTGTCCACAAGATCCTGCAGTCCCTTCAGTTCTTTTGACACCTCCCGGGATTCATTGACATCATCCCAGAACCCAGGCTGCTCCATCTCATAATTAAGTTTCGCTATTCTATCTGTCTTATTTTCAATGTCAAGGGATGACTTGACTTCCTCCAAAGGTTCCCTGTAGGAGGTCATCGTCGCCCTGTACTCATCTAACTCTATCACTCAGCTTCTCCTGTATATGGTCCTATGCCTCACGTCCGCAGCAATTCTTGTATTTCTTGCCGCTTCCGCACGGGCACAGATCATTTCTGCCTATCTTCTTCGCCTTCTTTATAGGTCCCTTTGCCACTGTGTCATCTTTGTTTGTACCAGTGACCTTGTTTACCTCTTCACGCTCAATCTTCTGCTCTACCTTTATCCTGAACAGAACCTTAACAGTCTCCTCACGGATAGCAGCAGTCATGTCATTGAACATATCGTATCCAGCAAATTTATACTCTACCACAGGATCTCTCTGTCCCAGAGAACGAAGTCCTATTCCCTGTCTCAGGTTATCCATATCATCTATATGGTCTGTCCACTTTCTGTCTATGGACTTGAGAAGCACAACTCTCTCAATCTCTCTCATCTGGTCAGAATCGCCGAGTTCCTCCTCCTTCGCCGCATAGAGCTCAACCGCCTCACTATACAGTCTCTCCTTAAGTCCATCTATATCAGTTTTCCTGATCTCCTCATCAGTAAGCTGGACAGGATTCTCGAACGGAATAATGTTTCTGATCATGTCATCAAGTTCTGTCTGATTCCAATCCTCCGGTGATGTCTCATGTGAGCACACAAGATCAACAGCAGAATTGATGTCATCCTTTATCATCTTGAGAATAACCTCATGCATATTCTCGCCGTCAAGAACTCTTCTTCTTTCCTTGTATATAATCTCTCTCTGTTCATTGTTTACTCTGTCATACTCAAGAAGATTCTTTCTGATTGCAAAGTTGTTGCCCTCTATCTTCTTCTGCGCCTTCTCAACAAAGTTAGAGATAGTCTTGTGCTCTATCTCCTCTCCCTCAGGAATCTTAAGTGCATCATATACACTCATAACACGCTCTGATCCAAACAGTCTCATCAGATCATCTTCCAGCGACAGATAAAATTTGGATTCTCCCGGATCTCCCTGTCGTCCTGAACGTCCACGAAGCTGATTATCAATTCGTCTGCTCTCATGTCTCTCTGTTCCTATAATCCTGAGTCCGCCAAGTTCAGCGACACCTTCTCCAAGCTTGATATCAGTACCACGTCCTGCCATGTTGGTTGCGATAGTAACCGCATTCTTCTGTCCGGCATCTGCTACTATCTCAGCCTCGAGCTCATGAAACTTCGCATTCAAAACCTTATGAGGGATTTTTCTCTTTGTGAGCATATGACTGAGTTCCTCTGACGCATCAATATTGATAGTACCGACGAGGACTGGCTGCCCTTTTCTGTAACTGATATTTATCTGTTCTACTATTGCATTCAGCTTTTCTTTCTTTGTCTTGAAGATAGAATCAGGCTGATCTATTCTCTGTATCGGTCTGTTTGTCGGAATGACAACTACGTCCATTCCGTAAATCTCTCTGAACTCCTCTTCCTCGGTCTGGGCAGTACCTGTCATACCTGCCTTCTTGTCAAACATATTGAAGAAGTTCTGGAATGTGATAGTTGCAAGAGTCTTGCTCTCTCTCTTGACCTTTACATTCTCCTTCGCCTCTATGGCCTGATGGAGACCATCTGAGAATCTTCTTCCAGGCATAATACGACCTGTAAATTCATCTACAATAAGAACCTCATCGTCCTTTACAACATAATCTCTGTCTCTGAACATGAGGTTATGTGCGCGGAGCGCAAGTATGATATTGTGCTGTATCTCCATATTCTCAGGATCTGAAAGATTCTCAATATGGAAAAACTGCTCAACCATCTTTACACCATTCGCTGTGAGCATGACGTACTTGTCCTTCTCATTTACAAGAAAATCTCCATCTTCCTCTATAGCCGTCTTCATGAGCATATCCATCTTGGATATCTCACCATCGCCCTCGCCACGCTTCATCTGTCTTGCAAGGTAATCACACATCTTGTAAAGCTCAGTTGATTTGCCACTCTGGCCTGATATGATAAGAGGAGTTCTAGCCTCATCTATGAGTACCGAATCAACCTCATCTATTACGCAGTAGTGAAGGTCACGGAGAACCAGCTTCTCCTTATATATAACCATGTTATCCCTCAGGTAATCAAATCCAAGCTCGTTGTTGGTTACATATGTAATATCGCAGTTATATGCCTCTCTTCTCTCATCAGTTGTCGAGCTGTTGAGAATGATACCAACCTTCAGACCCAGGAACTCATGAACCTGTCCCATCCACTCAGCATCACGCTTTGCCAGGTAGTCGTTTACTGTAACTACATGTACGCCCTTTCCTTCAAGGGCATTGAGATAAGCCGGAAGTGTCGATACAAGGGTCTTACCTTCACCAGTTCTCATCTCTGCTATACGTCCCTGATGAAGAACAATTCCACCTATAAGCTGTACTCTATAGTGTTTCATTCCGAGCACACGATAAGCAGCTTCCCTGACCACCGCAAACGCCTCAACAAGAATGTCGTCCAGAGTCTCGCCTGCAGCAAGCCTGTCCTTAAATTCCTGTGTCTTAGCTTTCAGCTCCTCATCTGAAAGCGCCTGCATCTTGTCATCAAGTGCCTCTATCGCATCAACTATAGGAGCTATCTTCTTAAGCTCCTTCTCACTATGTGTTCCAAATATCTTTTCAAACAAACCCATTGTTGTTATTGCCTCCTAGCTATCATTATTCAGGGTACATTCTAACATCTTATTCTACTTATATCAAGCAAAAAGGAGACCTTCTATATTGGAAAGTCTCCTTATATCTCATAGTTTCATATATAATATGTCACAGTTTTACTGTGCCTTTGCCGTACGTCTGTTAGAATTCTGGCTCGATGAGTCCGTATGTGTTGCCCTTTCTCTTGTATACAACATTAACCTCATCTGTCTCTGCGTTTCTGAAAACATAGAAGTTATGGCCAACAAGATCCATCTGGATACATGCATCCTCTGGATACATAGGCTTTACAGCAAACTTCTTTGTTCTCACGATCTTGATGTCATCATCATCCTCAACATCCTCATCAACAAATGCCTTGCTGAGGTATGCTGCGTTCTGCTCCTTGTCGATCAGTTTCTTGCGATGTCTTGTAACCTGTCTCTCTATAACCTCTACAACGAGATCTATTGAAACATACATATCATCACTAACCTGCTCAGCTCTGATGATATGTCCCTTCATAGGGATGGTTACTTCTATCTTCTGTCTATCCTTCTCGACACTAAATGTCACCTGTACTGATGCATCGTCAGCAAAATACTTCTCAAGCTTGGACAGCTTATCCTGCACTGCGCTTCTAAGTCCTTCTGTGACTTCAATATTCTTACCACTGATTATGTAATTCATGATGCCCAACTCCTTCTTTTTTGGAATAAATCCAAATTGATGTATCTATTATATCATACATCGACTTTTTTTCAATATATTTGAGTCATTTTAATGTGCATATTGTCGACTTTTTTTGTTCATTCCGCAAAGTTTTCGCCATTTTGAACAAAAAGAGCGCACTTACATAAGCAAGTGTGCTCTTTTTATGTTTGATATTATACACTACCAAAAGTCTTCTGTCTACTGTCCAATTATTCTGACAGCGCAATATGGGGTTCTGTAGAACGCTGAGGAAATCTTTATTCCTGTCTCCTCTGTACTTGCATGAACTATCATGCCTCCACCTATATATATAGCGCAGTGCTCTATAGAACTATCTCCATAAAACAAGATGTCTCCAGGTTCCAGACTTGATGTATCAACTCTAACACCATATCCTGACTGTGCTCCAGCTGAATGTGGAAGTGAATATCCAAACTGTGCATACACTGCCATGACAAATCCTGAACAGTCTGCTCCATCTGTAAGGCTCGAACCGCCATACACATATGGGTTGCCAACAAACTGTGTTGCATAATTTGCAAGATCAATTCCTGTCTGTCCACTCGGCGCAGCAACATCGCCCGAACCACTGTCCTGATCATCTGAACTGTCCTGACTGTCATCGGTGCCTTGATCACCTGAGTTATCCTGGCTGTCATCCACATCCTGATCATCTGAGTTATCCTGGCTGTCATCCACATCCTGACTGTCATCTATATCCTGACTATCATCTGTGCTCTGATCATCTTCTGAATCCTGATCGTCATCCACATCCTGACTGTCATCGGTGTCATAGTCAGTCTGATCATCAGCAGCATCCTGTTCGTCTAATGTCTGATCATCTTCTGCCTGCTGCTCTGCTTCAATCTCAGCCTGTATCTGCTCCATGGTCTTTGCTGTATTAAAATCATATGTATATTCCACATAATCAGCACTCACATATCCACTTGTCTGATCATCAAGAGCTATCTGTACCCACTTATCATCCTGCGAAAGAATACTGAACGATTCACCTGATCCAACCTGTGTTATACAGTCTGAATTTACATCTGCCCCGGTTCTTACATTCAGAGTCTCTGTAGTGACAGTTGCTTTCTTCTCGCAGTTACTCTCTGCATAAGCACCAGCCTCATCTCCGTATAAGAGAAGATCATTCCTTATGTATCCTGTACAATCTCCTGAAGCGACCTGGGTCCACTCCTTGCCTTTCTTGACAACTGTAGCTATACCATTATTCTGTATGATACCTACCACGTCAGAATCAGTACCTTCTCCAGACCTTATGTTGACATAGTCATCACTTACCGCAACACACTTGTCCTTGAAATCAGGATACTTTACAGACTTCTTTCCGGCATCCTTCTTAGCATCTGTCTGGCTCTTACTGCTGTCGTCTGTCTTCTTATCAGCTGTGCCATCTCCGTGCTGTGCATCTGTTGCAGTGGCAATATCACCTGCACTCTTTACGCTCTTATCATTGCCCGCAAGGGTGTTCGCATATCTGTCAAACGCAGATGAAATTCCCACGGTTGAATCGTCGTATATCTGACTCGCACTCACACTGCCAAATGCAGTTGTGATAACCATTCCGGCTGCTGCAGCGACTACTATAGATTTCTTTATAGTCTTTGCCTTAGACATCATAAAACCTCCTATGCTTGATCTCAGCGTAACAATTATTACGTTTTTGTTACAAATCTATTGTAGTATAGCAATAATAGTTACATTTGTCAACACAGGAGGTTTTATTTCATACATTTTTATTTAGAATTTGTTAAATATTTGTTACATCTAGTTTGAGATTACCACGCCATCTTCGCCATTTACCGTGACGATAGCACCCGATTTCAGTATCTTGGTAGCATTCTGAGCTCCAAGTATCACCGGAATATCTCTGCTGAGTCCAACTATAGCGGCATGCGAATTGCCACCATTCTTCTCGCAGACTATTGCGGATGCCGTCTTGAGCTGATCCATAATCCTGTTGCTGGTCTCATTGATAACAATGATATCACCATCCTTGTAATTTGCTATGAGCTCATCCTCTGACTCGCACACACACAGCGGAGCTGTCGCGCTCCTTTCATTAATCGAATAGCCCTTCACAAGAATGTGTCCTACTACATGAACTTTTATAAGGTTGGTCGTTCCCGTGACTCCAAGAGGGACTCCTGCAGTTATTACTGTCACCTCTCCATCCTTGACATAGCCATGTCTCTTGGCAGCATCAACCGCATGCTCAAAGAGATCATCTGTATTGTTCTCCTCTTCTATGAGAAGCGGCTGAACTCCCCATGACAGATTTATCTGTCTCGCAACCTTCTCAACAGGAGTACATCCTATGATCGGACACTTTGGTCTGTACTTTGACAGCATTCTCGCTGTCTTGCCGGACTTTGTGACAGTGATGATAGCCGCAGCAGCAAGATCTATAGCTGTAGTACATGTCGCATGCGAAATAGCGCTTGTTATATCAGGATTCTGTACAGCATCTCTGCTGAAGAAACGCTTATTGTAATCAATGTCACGCTCTGCTCTCTCTGCAATTGTCTTCATTGTATGAAGAGCCTCAACAGGATACTTTCCTGCGGCAGTCTCACCTGAAAGCATGATAGCACTGGTTCCGTCGTATATAGCATTTGCAACATCTGTAGCCTCTGCTCTGGTTGGTCTTGGATGTATCATCATGGAATCAAGCATCTGTGTAGCTGTTATGACCTGCTTATCTGCATTGTATACTTTCTTAATTATCATCTTCTGGATAATAGGCACATCCTCAAGTGGAATCTCTACTCCCATATCACCTCTGGCTACCATAATTCCATCCGAAACCCTGATGATCTCATCAATATTGTCAACGCCCTGCATATTCTCTATCTTTGCAATTATGTTGATATTGTCACATTCATATTCATCAAGTATCTTTCTGATCTGCAAAATATCATCCGCTGACCTTACAAATGAAGCAGCAATAAAATCAAAATCATTCTTTATACCAAATATTATGTCTTCCCTGTCAACATCACTTATATACGGCATTGTAAGATTGACTCTTGGCACATTCACACCTTTGTGGTTTGACACCGGACCGCCATTTTCAACCTTACAGATAATCTCTTTGGAGGTAACCTTCTCTATCTTCATATTTATAAGGCCATCATCTATCAGTATGGTATCTCCAGGTTTAACGTCATTCACAAGATTCTTATATGTTATGGATACCTTTGCCTGATCACCTATGACATCCTCTGTAGTCAAGGTAAACGCCTGTCCTTCTACAAGTTCTACCTTTCCGTCTTTAAAATCGCCGACTCTGATCTCTGGTCCCTTAGTATCTAACAGAGTCGCAACAGGAATACCCAGTTCATCCCTGAGTTTTTCTACTCTGTCTTTATTCTTTCTGTGCTGGGCATGATCCCCATGAGAAAAATTGAACCTGGCTACATCCATACCCTCTATCATGAGCTGTCTGAGCACATTATCATCATCTGTTGCTGGTCCAAGTGTACATATGATCTTGGTCTTTCTCAAATTGTTCATGTAAATAATCCTCCTGGTGTTATATAT
This sequence comes from uncultured Coprococcus sp., assembly GCA_900548215.1. Lineage (GTDB taxonomy): Bacteria > Bacillota > Clostridia > Lachnospirales > Lachnospiraceae > Coprococcus. The sequence continues at coordinate 16,549 of URJI01000043.1, forward strand.
TATAAAATTAAATGTGTGCTTTATCTATTGTCCGCGTTTATGTTATCTTCCGGATCTTCATCTGTTTCGTGTGCGTTATTCTGACTCTGACCTGCCTGCCCATAGCCGTTATAGCTCTGCTGATTCATCTGCCCATAGCCGTTATAACTCTGCTGATTCGTCTGCCCATAGCCGTTATAACTCTGCTGATTCGTCTGTCCATAGCCGTTATAGCTCTGCTGATTCGTCTGCCCATAGCCGTTATAGCTCTGCTGATTCGTCTGCCCGTAGCCGTTATAACTCTGCTGATTCGTCTGCCCATAGCCGTTATAGCTCTGCTGATTCATCTGCCCATAGCTGCCATAACCCTGTTGTTCATTCATCGGAGCCGCCATGCCGCTGTACGCAGGTGCCGCCTGATATGGGTTCTCCTTGCTGTATCTTGATATGGCTATGAACATATAGACGACAGCTATAAGAACACCTATCATACGAAGAGTGGTTGTCGCCGGCCACACATATGCAGCTATAACCATCACAACTGAATGCCAGATAATCCTTATGTATAAGGCTGCCTTATAAGTAGTTCCAAATGAAACCTTGTAATTCTTCATTGATGCTATGAGAAGCCCGACTGCCCCTATCAGGAGTGCCATGATCAAATCGCCGATGAATCCTATGATGGTTTTAACAACATATACCGTAACCAATACAGGAGTGTCAAATCTATTTATGATATCAAGTATATCCTGTTTGCAAAAAGAACGACCACTTCCCAACGGGCTCAGTGCCTCATACAGCTCTCTGCACTTTATAACCTGCATCTGTCCGCCATTATATGATATGATATCCTGCGATGTAATCATGAATACAGTAGTATATCCTTCCCTCTGTGCAAACTCCCGCACCTCATCGCTGTCAACGTCGCCCAAAGATGTATCTATACTTATATAGGACAAACCTTCCTCGTCCGACCACTCAAATGCATCATCATAAAAAAATCCTTCATTCGTCAGTGCAAAATCGCCAATGGCGTTATCAACAGCATCCGCCAGCCTTCCTCCTCCAAACATATTATTGTATGGAATAAAGAAAATCACCAGATATAACAGTATGCTCATAATAAATGCAGCAAATACAGCCGGTCCTGCCTTTCCTTTTGCGCCATTATGAATATATAACTCAGGCTTTACAATGCCGACAAACATATTCTTTAGTGCCGTTCCAAATCCAACTTTATCCTCCATCAGACCGGTCCTCCTTTTTTTTGCAAAGTTTATAACAATTATATCATACCGCCTAAATATTTTATATCAAATTTATAATTCTTTAGCTGTTTTTTTATCATAACTTTTTATGAAAATTTATGCTTTAAATATTTTTTTGTAATATTTGCGTAACAATTTGACTCATTTTATTGACTTTTAACCCTTTTAACACTATTATGTAAACTATACTACATCTATAGGGAGGACTATATGTTTAACAGACATTTCAGAAAGAATTTAATAGGCTTTGCCCTTGGTGTCAGCGCATTCATTTTTGCCGGAGCAAACGGCGTAAATGCATATGCAGCTGACTCTTCAGACATAACAGTCACATCTACAAAAGAGGAAGTCCAGCAAGTGGTAGACGAGGGTAACTTCAACTACAGAGAACTGGACGAAGCAGAGATCGAACATGTATACAATCTGTACAACAACGATCCCGAAACTATCAAACAACTGCAAAGGCAGTCAGATTACGCTTCCTCTCAGGAAACCGCATCTCTCGCCAGTTCAGGCTACACTCACTCATCCATGTTCAAAAACCACAAAGTCGTAAAAGGCATCGACGTGTCTGAGTGGAACGGCGACGACATCAACTGGAAAAAGGTAAAAGCCTCAGGAATATCTTTTGCATTTATCAGAGTTGGTGGCCGCTACTACGGATCAGGCGCCTATTATAGAGATTCCACATTTGAGCAGAACATCAAAGCTGCAACAGCAGCAGGTATAGATGTTGGAGTATACTTCTACTCTCAGGCTATCAACACAGCCGAAGCAAAGCGGGAAGCCGCCTACACAATGAATCTCCTGTCAGGATACAACATCAACCTTCCTATTGTTATGGATTACGAATACGCATGGGAAGGCGGTCTCACTGGAAGACTCTACAATGCCCATCTTTCAAAGAGTGCAGCGACAAATGTCATCAAGACGTTCTGCTCTACTGTAGAGGCTAAGGGATATGTAGGTATGCTCTACGCAAGTAAGACAGTCATAACAGATGACATGAATGCAGCATCGATTGCCTCACTGTACCCGGTATGGACAGCCCAGTACAATGACACAGACACGCTCACAACAGCACACTCATATTGGCAGTACTCAGATGCAGGTGTTATATCTGGTATAAACAATCACCTGACAGATTTGAATTTCAGATATATAAAGGCTCCAAAGGCGCCATCTTCCCTCTCTGTAAGAGAATCGACAGATTCAACTATAACATTGTCATGGACCAAAGTTCCAGAGGTGTACGGATATCAGATTCTCAGGCTTGACGAATCTACAGGAGCATATACATCAGTCGGCACAGTTAAAGGTGCCAGCAAACTGACATTTACAGATAAGAATCTTCAGGACGGCAAGAAATATACATACAGGGTCCGCGGTTATTACAAGCTGAATTCCGGCACTGTCTACGGAGTTAAATCTACAGAGACCGCAGGAATCACAGTTCCAGATAATGTGGAGAATTTTGCAGCAAAGGCTGTATCATCTTCTTCCATAAAACTTTCATGGACCCCTATTCCTGTCACATCCGGTTACAGGATATACAGATACAACAGCACAAAGAAAGCTTATGAGGCCATATACACAAGTTCATCTTCTGCGACAAGCAGCTATATAGACACAGATCTCGCAGGAGGAACCGAATACAGCTATAAGATACGTGCGTTTACTAAGACAAGCACAGATACAATCTGGCATGTCGTATCAGGCGCTATAAGTATGACAACTCTCCCTGGGCAGGTCAGCGGTCTAAAAGCAAGCTATGCATCCAGCAACTCTATTACACTAAAGTGGAACAAAGAGAATAATGTAGCAGGATACATAATTTACCGATGGGATTCCAAGACTGCTACATGGAGCAAGATCGGCAAGACATACTCCGCTTCCAGCGCAATATTTACACAGACCGGTCTTCCGGCTGCCACCCAGTACAGCTACACAGTTGCCGCATACTACAAGCACAATGGAAAGTATTTCAACACACCTCTTGCACCTTTCGTGACAGCCAGCACAGGTCCTGACAAACCTGCAAATGTGATAACACTCGCCAGAACTTCAAGTTCAATCCGCATCATGTGGAGCAAGACAGCAAATACAACCGGTTACATCGTATATCTGTATAATACAAAAACAAAAACCTACGATTCCATATCAACTATACAGGGTGCAGACGACAGAACATATACGATTTCCGAATTGTCATCATCAACTGTTTACAAGATCGGTATAAAAGCATTTTCACAGAAAAACGGATATACCAGCTACAGCAACATCAGAGAATACAGTTCCTGCACTGTTCCGCCAATGTTCAGCGGATCATTCAAGATGGCAACTTTGAGCTCCAAGGCATACCTTCAGTGGAGAAAACTCAGCGGCGTGAACGGCTATGTGATATACAAGTACAATGACAGCACGAAGAAATATACTATGGTGAAAATCCTGCCAGCTGAGACGACAAGCTATATTGCACCTGCTCTTTCCAAGGGCAATACATACAGAATCCGAGCTTACAAGACGTTCAACGGAAAATACTACTACGGAGAGATGTCATCTGAGCCAATTGCCCTGACTTCACTGAACGGCGTTGTCACAGACTACCAGGTCCGTGTGAGATCCGGAGCCGGAACAAATCACAGCATCATCACTGAACTGGGTTACGGAACAAAGATACAGATCATCGGCTCAGCAACAGCTTCCGATAAATCTGTCTGGTATAAGATCACATTTACCAAAAACGGTAAAAAGATTACAGGATACATGATGTCCGATTTCATAAGGATAAACTAAACATCATGGATTCCTAATACTGTACAAAAAATGCTGCCACAGTCTTTAAAGACTGTGGCAGCATTTTTATATCATATATTCGCTGCACATACATTAACCAAATGTTTAATTGGATGTATCTGACTCTGATGATTCTGTTGTATCCCTGGTGCTCTCTGAGGATTTATCGCCAATGTAATCTCCAAATATATCAGAAAGTTTTTCATCTGTGACATCAACAATTTTTTTTACGACATTCGTATGCTGATAATATTCTAGTTCAAAATAAACACCGCTCACCATAACCTAATTTTTACTTTATTCTTGTATTCATCATAAATTGATCTATCTGCAGCCAAAACTTAAAAGATTATCTGACCACCTTAAACGACGCCTTTACATAACCATCTGCATAGAGAACAAGCTCTCTTCCGTTGCTGCCCCACATAAGGTCTTCCTCTGCGTATGAAGGCTCTACAAACTTCACATCAAGTCTCTTCAAATCCTCATGCGCACATGCTGCGGTGCGTAAGAGCAGCATTCCCTGGACTACTGGATGATCTGTGAGGTGAATCTTGTTCTCGTCTCCTGTCTCCTTGCTGAATGCATATACCTCTTCCTTTGTAAATGTGTGGAACGGCTTCTCATCCTCATAATCAGCCTTCTCAACTCTTTTGATATCCTTCTCCTTGTCAGACGCCTTTACGAGTGTGATGGTCATCTTCTCAACAGGAGCCTCCTCTCCTGCTACTTTACCAAGTATTGAGAGTATGTACATGAAAGCATTCTCCTTCACATCGCCATACTCATATGTAATGCTGTCGGCAGCTTCTGCCTTCTCTCTATCAACCGTGTAGGATATCTTACCTATGAATGCGCCCTGGTATGTGGATGCATCCATGTCTGTCATCTTTGTTCCAAGTCCCATGATCCTGTCATAAATCTTCATAATATATCTTCTCCTTTTCCATCTGTAACTACAATTCCATGACATTACATGTCACAAATATACCAACTTACTCACACTGTTGAGTCATGCCTCAGACATATCACTCTGTCAAATGCACTCTGTCCGTTGTAAATCCTTTTCTCTGTATCATGTCAAAGTCAAGGTCAAACGATGTGCCATCTGTTGTGAGGAAGTCTCCACTTATGACCGCATTTGCTCCGGCTGCAAGTGCAGCCTCGCCGTTGTCCTCATATCTTCCTCTTCCAGCCGCAAGCCTTATCATAACTTTTGGCATGACAAATCTGTATACCGCTATCGTTCTGACGTACTCCTCCTCAGCGAGAGGCGTCTTGTCGTAGAACGGCGTTCCCTCCCTCGGATTGAGGAGGTTCATCGGAACAGAATCCACTCCAAGTTCCCTGAGTTCAAATGCAAGCGCCACCCTGTCCTCAAGTGACTCTCCCATGCCGAACAGACTTCCACTGCACACCATAAGTCCCGCAGCCTTTGCAGCGCGTATTGTCGCCTTCTTCTGTTCCTGCGTGTGACTGGTACACACCTCCGGGAAATATGCCGGCGAGGTCTCAAGGTTGTTATGTATCATCGATAGTCCCGCACCCTTAAGCTTCGTGAAGTCCTCCTGATCCAGCAAGCCAAACGATGCGCATATATTAATATCCACGTTGTCGTATATATCCTGTACTGTTTTCTCTGCAAGCTCGACCTCACGCTTTGAAAGTCGCCTGCCCTCAGCCACAAGGCAGTACCTGAAGCTTCCCTTGCCACAGTCAATCGATGCACCCTCAGTAACCGCTTCTTCGCCTAGAAGATTTATCTCAGGTACATCCTTCTTCGCTATCCTGGACTGTGCACAGTATCTGCAGTTCTCTGTGCATCTGCCCTCCTTCACGCTTATGACCGAGCACACATCGCACCGGTCTCCGCAGAAATGCTCTCTTATCTCATTTGCTGAAGCCGCCAATATATCCAGATCCTCATGTGCCAGCTTCAGAGCTTCGTCATATGTGATCTCCGCTCCACCGCTTAGCACGCGGGTCTTAAGTTCCTCTACATACTCTCTGCCCATATGATTCCTACCTCTCTTCTGTAAAGTTCTCCAGTTTCTTCTGGTCTTCAGCCCTTGTGTATTGTAACTTCTGGTATCAGCCGGATGTACATGGTATGTTTTACCGGACATCAGCCTACCCATACGTATATATGGAAAGAGCCTGCCACCGGCAGGCTCCCCCATCTGTATATAACGCTCTATGTCTTTCGCAGATATTTAGTCTCAGCTATTTCAGCTTATATATCTGCCATGTAGTCCAAATTATCGCATCAGGATTACAGTGCAGCCTTGATCTGCTTATAGATACCCTCGGCATCAAGCTCATACTTGTGAAGCAGTTCCTTTGCAGGGCCTGACTCACCGAATGTATCTCTCACACCGATCCTTGTCAGCTTTGTAGGACACTTCTCAGCAAGCACCTCTGCAACAGCACTTCCGAGGCCACCTATGATGGAGTGCTCCTCAACTGTAAACACTCTTCCTGTCTTCTGAGCTGTCTCCACGATGATATCCTCATCAATAGGCTTGATAGTGTGTATGTTGATAATCTCCGCATCTATACCATCAGCAGCGAGCATATCCACAGCCTTCACTGCCTCAGATACACAAAGTCCTGTAGCTATGATAGATATGTCCTTGCCGTCCTTGAGCTTAACACCCTTACCGATCTCAAACTTGTATGTGCTCTCATCATTGAGAACCGGAACTGCCAGTCTTCCAAATCTGAGATATACAGGTCCTACATACTCGTATGCAACTTTCACTGCTGCTCTTGCCTCTACATCATCACATGGGTT
>URJI01000044.1 GCA_900548215.1 uncultured Coprococcus sp.
GTTCCGGGCTCAGCCATGAAGGATGGCGTGCTGGTGGATGCAAATGGTGAGGTGATAGATCGTGAGAAGATCAAGGTAATAGTATCTATACTTCCAGAGGATATTGACATGAGTGATGACGAGGAAGCAGGTATACTCTGCGGACATATCATCAATCTTATATACAAGGGAGACCACTACAGTTATGTGGTGAGAACTGACAATGAGGAGGACTTTATCGTGGATGACGAGGACCTGTGGAACATGGATGACAGAGTCAGCCTGATAATTCCAGAGGATAAGATGAAGTTTTCACTTAAAAGGTAGATGGAGGGATGAACATGAACGGCTTACGTTTTTCAAGAAAACAGCTGGGCATCCCATACGCATTATTTCTCATATGCTTTGTAGTTGCACCACTGTTTGTAATTATTTATTATGCCTTCACCAACGGCGAGGGCAGGTTTACATTTGACAATCTGACGGGATTCTTTACCAGCCCGAACACCATAGGTACTCTGGCATACAGCTTTCTGCTTGCCATAGTGACTACTCTGGTGTGTCTGCTGCTGGCATATCCGATCGCATATATACTTGCGAGAAGTGAGATGAAAAGGAAATCGGTAATTGTCATGATGTTCGTGCTCCCGATGTGGATCAACTTCACACTGAGGATCACAGCACTCAAGGAGGTACTCACGGTTATAGAGGGCAATCTGGCATTCCACCCGTTTCTCAATTCGGTTATAGGAATGACATATGATTTTCTGCCATTTATGATACTTCCTATATACACGACCATATTGAAGCTTGACGGCAGCCTTATGGAGGCCGCTGTGGATCTTGGGGCAAATAGCTTCCAGACATTTGTCAAAGTAACACTTCCGCTCACCGTTCCGGGAATCGTCAGCGGAATAGTTATGGTATTTTTGCCATCTATGACCAACTATGTTGTGCTTGACATGCTTTACAACAGCACATACATCATGGGTAGTCTGATAGGAAGCTACTTCTCAGCATACAACTGGAACGGCGGTTCCATGATAGCACTCGTCCTTCTTGTGATAATACTTGTATTCACACTTGCGACAAACAAGTACACGGATGACGACGGGGGAAGCAGAGGAGGTGCGTTGTTATAATGAAGAAATGGTCTAAGATTATATTTATATGTATTATGCTTCTTCTCATATATATGCCTATATTGATACTGGCTGTTTACAGCTTTACAACATCGGCAAATATCGGAAGCATTCACGGATGGTCGCTTCACAATTATGTGACTTTGTTCACCAAGGACGAGCTGAGGTCAATGATTGTTGGAACTGTGCTTCTGGCTGCAGGTTCAGCACTGATAGCAACCATACTCGGAACACTCGGTGCAATAGGTGCCTTTTATTCAAAAAAATGGGCTTTGGCATCGATAAATGCCATGAATGAGGTGCCTGTTGTAAATGCAGATGTTGTGACAGGTTTCTCTATATGTATACTGCTCATAGTTGCATTTGGCATGAGCAAGGAAAGCTATGTTCCGCTTGTCATCGGACATGTGGTGCTGTCTGCACCTTTCGTATATCTGTCGGTAGTGCCAAAGCTCAAGCAGATGGACAGCAGTCTGTATGAGGCTGCGTTGGATCTTGGAGCTACACCTTTCCAGGGACTCACAAAGGTAGTGATACCTCAGATACTTCCGGGTATTATCTCGGGATTTGCGCTGGCTGTTACACTGTCACTGGATGATTACTTCATCGCGACATATACCAAGCCTGCGACATTTGACACCATAAGTACTTACGTTGTAAATGCGACAAAGGGTTCACAGACGGAAGTTAAGACAGCCCTGTGGGCGCTCTCAACAGTCATTTTTGCACTGGTTGTCACAATAGTTGTGGCTATGAATGTGGCCGGAAGAAAGAAGGAGGTGGAGCGCTTATGAACGAAGTGAATAATTCTAATGCGCTCCACCGATCTGCCCCGCTCGCGAAGCAGAGAGGGGCGATACATTATAGAGAGGGTGGAGCGCTTATGAGGCATAGATGTTTTGGACGCTTAATTTCCAGAAAGCTGGCGGCGGTAGTCATGGCGGTTTCATTGCTTGCCGGACAGATGCTGCCTGTAATGGCAGCGGAAGACACGGTAGATGTGGCAGATGACGCTCAGGCAGTTGCAAGTTCAGCAAATGACAGCGCTGCAGATGATGCGGCATCTGGCAAGAACACTGGTGCGTCTGATACTGGAAAAGAGGTCACTCTCAGGGTGTGCAGCTGGGAAGAGTACATTGACGAGGGTGGCTGGGATGAAGACGAAGCCCTGGAACTGGACAATGGAACAACTATATTTGGTGAGAATTCCATGGTGGAGGATTTCGAGAACTGGTATTACGAGAATTATGGTGTGAAGGTGGATGTTCAGTATTCATGCTTCGGTACCAATGAGGATCTCTATAATATGCTGACTCTCGGCGATGTGTATGATCTTGTATGCCCTTCGGAGTACATGATCATGAAGCTTATGTCTGAGAACAAGCTTGAGCCTTTGTCCGATGACTTTTTCGATGAGAGCAATGACAAGAATTATTATATAAATGGTGTGTCGCCATACATCAGAGATACATTTGAAACGCACGAGATAAATGGTGAGGCCTGGAGCAAATATGCGGCTGGCTTCATGTTTGGAATTACGGGAATTCTGTACAATCCGGAGAAGATGACTGCTGACGAGGCGGGAACATGGACAGTCCTCAACAACCCTAAGTTTGCAAAACAGATCACCATAAAAGATAATGTCAGAGATTCCTATTTCGCTGCGGTTGGAGCACTGCAGAGGGATAAGTTGATGGATCCTGGTTTCAGGGCTCAGGATGATTACTCAGAGCAGCTCAAGGATATCATGAACGATGTCAGCCCTGAGACGATAGCAAAGTCACAGGATCTGCTTCAGGATATAAAGGACAATGTGTATTCATTTGAGACCGACAGCGGCAAGGCAGACATGATAACCGGCAAGGTCGTTGCAAATTATCAGTGGTCAGGAGATGCAGTTTATGCCATGGATCAGGCGGAAGAAGACGGTGTGCAGCTTGACTTTGCGGTTCCTGAAGAGTGTACAAATCTGTACTTTGACGGATGGGTTATGCTGAAAAATGGAATAGACGGTGACACTGACAGAAAGCAGGCGGCCGAGGCGTTTATCAACTTCGTGTCAAGACCAGACAATGCAGTCCGCAACATGTATTACATTGGTTATACCTCAGTCATAGCAGGTGGGGATGACGATACGGTATATTCTTATCTGGATTACACTTATGGTGCAGAGGATGACGAGGAGGATGTTATTGATTATCCACTTGGATATTTCTTCATAGGGGACAACTCCGATCCTGACTATGTGCTCAGAGCTCCTGCGGAGCAGGCCGACAGGCAGCTTGGGGCTCAGTATCCGTCACAGGATGCCATAGATAGAAGTGCAGTCATGGAGTATTTCGATGAGGATGCCACCAAGGACATCAACCAGATGTGGATCAACATCAGATGCTACAATATCAAAGATGTGCCGACGTGGGCATGGTTTATTGTGGCAGCGGTGATAGGTGCACTGGCCGGAGTGATCGTATATCACAAGAGATCTAAGAAGTATTATCTTGGAAAATAGAATAGATAAGTAAAATCAAAGCCGCAGGGTTGCTGAAATGCAATCCTGCGGCTGTTGATTTACGCGAGCAACGAGCCAAAGTTCGTGCTTGCACAAGACCTTGGCGACTGCCGCGATAACTTGAGAAACTCGCGAAGCGTGTTTCTCATAGTTTCATATGTTTGCTATGTAAGTTGTTTTAGCAATTAGAATTCCTATAATTGGGGTTGAAAAATTACAGCATTGAGTATCCGTAGCTGTTGACGATTGCTTCGATCTTCTTTCCAGCCTTGCACATAGGACATTCGCCAACGGAATATGACTCATAGTCGTCGATATCCTTCTTGCTGAACAGTGAGTGAACATCATGTCCTGCGACTGTATCTGTTGCAGAGAAGATAGCTGATATTCCTGAGATTGTACCTCCGTAATATTCGATACATTCAATACTCTGTTTGATAGTCTTGCCGGTCGTTGCTGATGCAAGGAGAAGAAGTATATTCTTGTTCTTTATCATAGGCTGAAGGTTATCACGGAATATGAGCTGGCCGGAAGAATGAACTTCAGGTGTCATGATATATATGGTCTGGTGCTGGTTCATGGACACGATTCCGTTCTCTGTGAGAGCGTTTGCCAGGTAAGCGCCGATGACTTCTGTTCCATCCATGCATACGATGGTGTCGACTATTGTGGTTGCGACATACTCTGTAGCCATTGACTTGGCAGCTGCCAGAGCCATCTTTCTTCTGCTCTTTAATGTTGTCATATCAATGTATCTGTTGATGTGTGAATGGTTGGTCGCAAAATGTCCTTCTACGACTTTGATGTCCAATGCGTTGTTGTAAGATGAAGTGATCTTTGTAGTCATGTTTTCCATAGTCAATCTCCTTTAATAATTTTTGTTTATGAAAGTATCGTTTGATATGTCGCTTTATATGTAGTCCAGCATCATACGATCTCAAGTATGGTGTTGACCAGAAGATCATCCTGTTTTGGATTCATAAAACAGAACCGGATGTATCTGTTGTCGAGCCCTCTTATGTCTGTACAGTTTCTGATATATAACCCTTTTATGAGACAGTGTTCAGCTACCTCTCCAGCAGAGACCTTTTTGTTCAGAAGCTTCACTAGTATAAAGTTGGCAGAAGGCCGGTAAAGCTTGATGGATTTGTGTGTTGCAAGGGCTGAGTACACAAGATTGCGCTCTGTGTGAATGAGCTCCCTGGACTGCCTGATGTATTCCTCGTCAGTGAACATGGCAATACCGGCGGCTTCGGCTGGTTTGCTTATGGCGAAAGGAAGTCCTGTTATCTCAAGAGTTTTCTTCAGTACGGGATTAGATGTGATCATATACGCTAATCTGATTCCCGGGACTGAGAAGAACTTGGTGGTGTTCTTAAGAACAATAACATTCTCGTATTTGGATGTAAGTGGAATGGCAGAATTTTCATCTATATTCTGGACAAAATCCATATATTCCTCATCCACAACCATAGTTATATTATTTGCATCGCAGATCTTGGCGATGAATTCCAATGATTCGGTGTCCAGTATCTGTGACGTTGTTCCGTTTGGATTGGATATGAAAACGATGTCGGTATCCTCGGACAGTCCTGAAATAAAGTCTGCAACATCCATGTTGAAATCTTCATCTTCCGGTGCTGAATAGTAAGTTATGCTGCAGCCGTTCAGCGACAAAAGCTTCTCATAGTTCTGTGATCCCGGAGATACAAGGACTGCCTTTTTAGGGGAGGTAAATTCGCACAGAATCTTGACAAATTCATATGAACTGCTGCCTATAATAATGTTGTCAACATCCGCCCCTGAGTAGGATGAAACAGCTTCTTTTAATTTTTTAAACGTGTGATCTGGATATACTGACAACTGACTCATGCTGTCAGTTACTGCTTTTACGACTGATCTGGGAATGCCTAGTGGATTCATGTTGAGATCTGCCCGAACAGTCTCAACCTGGCTGATGAGATTCTCGGTCGTAAGATTGATAACCCCTTTTTTCATAAAAAAACCTCTTTTTTGATTAAATGCAGTTGTTTTAAGTTATTTTTCTATATATATTGTTTAAAAAAGGACAATATTTTGTTATAATCTAAATATATGTCTTTCAGTCAATTATACTGATTGAAGGCAGAAATTACAACTGTTATGAGTGAAAATTGACAAAAACAACACAGTCACAGACAGTGGCTGTGATTTGGTGGCGGTCACAGAGGAAAGACCGATACAGCAGATACAGGAGACCATAGGATGAAGGGAATAGTTGAACAGTACGCACGTGGTGAGTTTAAGGTTGACAGACCATTAGTTGCCATATCAGTCAGCAAGATAGAATTGAATATAGAGGCAGGAACAGTGTATGATGGCGAATTTACAGTAAACTCGTCAAACGCCTGTCCGGTTAAGCTGATGGTATATGACAGCCGCTATATACTGGATTTCAAGAGTCATACCTTTGTCGGAAAAACGAATAAAGTAAGTTACTCATTTGATGCACGCGGGCTTGAACAGGGAAAGTCGTTCAAGGGCCATATCAATATAATCACAGACGGTGGGGAGTTTCTTATCCCATACCATATATCTATAGTGGCACCGTATATTCAGGTTGAAGACAGAAAATTGGAAGATTTGTTTCAGTTCGCTTCATATGCTGAGGAGAACTGGGATGATGCTATACGAATATTTGGCAGCGAGGATTTCGTGCGCACATTTATAGGACGGGATGAGACACTGCAGAGAGTGTATGATACCCTGGGTCTGTCACTGTCCATAGGACAGGCTATGGAAGAGTTTCTTGTGTATACCCACAAGAAAAGATCTCTTACATTGTCTGTGGCACAGAATGATCTTCTGGTTGAGATGCCGTCTGAGCTGGTCCGTGCTTCGGTAACCATAACAAAAAATACATGGGGATATACCAACACGAAGATAGCGTCTGACTGTGATTTCCTTATACCAGAGACAAGTGTGCTCAAATGGGACAGCTTCGATGGCAACTCATTTGAACTTACTTTCCTGATTGATCCTCAGAAGATCCATGATGGAGAGTCAGCAGGATATATATATATATGGAATACATATCAGAATATGAGGATCAGGGTCAGCATCAGGAAACCTGAGGTAGTCAAGTTGACGCCGAAGAGCAGGCAGAACAGGTTTACTGTGAAGCGGGCCGAGGAGGCACTTGTAAGGACATATATTGATTTCCGAACAGACAAGATAGATCTGAACAAATATATAACGGAGACCAGAGCTGCACTTAACACATTGATAAAATACAGACCGGAATATGGCATGTACAGGCTTGGACTGCTGCATATGCAGATACTTGAGGGACATACAGATTTTGTGGAGCAGGAGTTTCTCAGAATAGATGCGGATGCAAATTTCACAAGTATGGAGGATATTGAGAAGTGCTATCTCAGTTATCTCAAATCTCTTCTGCGCAGAGAGAAATTTCTTATAGATAAGACCGCAAGGATGGTCAGAGAGAAGTTCGAGACCAGCAAAAAAGACCGTTTGTTTTATTTCTGGATTCTTCTCTTTGTCGATGTGAATTATACAGAGGACAAATGGGTTCTATATGAAGATATACAGAAGCTTTTCAATGAGGGCGTGAACAGTCCGGTCATATATTTTGAGATATGTGACATGTTCAATAAGCAGCCTCTTATGATGAAGAAGATAGCTCCGCTGGAGATCGCAGCGCTCCGCTGGGGCATGAGGAATGAGTTCGTGTCGGAGGATGTGATCGTGGAGTTTGTCAAGACAGCTTCCAGACAGAGGGCTTTCGATGAACATGCTTTCCGCATGCTGGAGCAGATATATGACAGACGCCATGACAAGACCACTCTGGATGCGATATGCGGTATTCTGATAAAGAATAAAATGTATGATCCGGAATATCACGTATACTACAGTGATGCCTCAGAGAAGGATCTCAAATACGTGGGACTTAATGAGTGTTTTATAAGGAGCATGGACAAGAGACATTATGATGTGATACCTGAGGCTATTCTCAGATATTTCAGTTACAAGAATGTGCTCACGGATGATGAGCTTGCGTATATATATGCAAATGTGATCATGAACAAAGACAGCCAGAAGTCTGTGTATATTGATTTTATGCCTGCCATAGAGAGATTTATGGAGAAGATGATCCTACAGGGGCGTGTGAATGACGATCTTACGGTTATATATGACGAATTCCTTGATCCGGAGACTGTCAAACCGGAGTTTGCGGGCAAGCTGATAAATATTATTTTCAAGAGAAAATTTGTGTGCGACAACGAGAATATAACGCATATACTTGTGACTCACAGTGAGCTGGGCGGTGAAGTGAAAGTTCCGGTTGAGAACGGGGAGGCGTATGTGGAGATCCTTTCTCCTTCGGCTATAATCACCATGTTGGACGACAACGGTGGAAGATACGTGAGCACTGTTCCATACAGATTGGAACGTATAGTTGATGAGAGAAGTTATCTGGAGGTGTGCCATGAGTACAGTCCGAGAGACTACAGATATCTGCTTTTCCTGTACAATGATATAGATATATTTACACACAGGGATGCAAAGGAGATCAATCTTGCCAGAGATATAGTTATGTGTCCTGAGGTCAGCTACAAGGTCCGTCAGGAGGCACTCACCCACATGGTGGAGTATTATCATGAGAACTTTGACGCTGATATACTTGGCAGGTATCTTTCAAAGATAGATCTGGATTATGTAGATCCTTCATATGCATCCAGGATAAACACATACTATATCGTGCTTGATATGTATGATAGGGCATTTGAGGGAATGCGCAGATTTGGTTATGTTGATGTGGATATAGACGAGCTCATCAAGATAGCTGAATTTGGAATAGACGACAAGAGGTATGACGAGAGTAGACTTCTCATATCCATATGTGTATATATATACAGAAGGGGATATGCTGGACAGAAGATACTCTCATATCTCATAAACAATTACAATGGTTCGCTCGATGAGATGGCAAATCTCTTCAAATCAGTGAATTCAAATTATAGAAATATCGACATGTTGTCTGAGAACATACTTGCCCAGATGATGTTTGCAGACGGTTACATAGAGTCGATCTACGATATATTTGAAGTGTACTATCGCGGAAGAAGCCGGGGAATGGTTGTAAAAGCTTTTCTCAGATACTGTGCACATCAGTATTTTATCAAAGACCAGAAGATACCTTCAAATATAATGGAGGATCTGTACAGAGAGATAGACAAAGGCAACATCAGGGATGAGATATCCCGCATGAGTCTGTTGTACTATTTCAGCAACAGAAGCGGCCGGTACAGCGAGGAGCAGAGGGAATGGATCAGGACGAATGTCAAGCAGTTCGTAGAGTTTGGCAAGATACTTCCGTTCTTCAGAAAGTTTGAGGCATTTGTCAAACTGCCTGGCGACATGAAGTTCAAGACCTACGTGATCTTCAAGGGCGAAAGAGGAAGGCAGGTATGGGTAAGCTACAGCTTTGGCCAGGAGAGCAGTAGTATGGCGAACTATAAGTCGGAGAGGATGACAGAGATCATACCTGGAGTCTACGTGAAGGAAGTAGTAGTGTTCCACGGAGAGTCACTGATATATTCAATCGATGGAGTCACTGGAACATCCGTTGTTGTAGAGAGCGATATATTGAAAAATGAGAATTTCCATAAAGAGGGAAGCAGCAGCTTTGAACTGATAAACAGTATGCTGGTAAGTCAGGAGAAGAGGAATGACCATGAGCTGATACAGGATATGGACACATACATGTATAACAGCCATTTCTTCGACGCAAATCTGATGTTATTATAACATTTCATAAGGAGGGAACAGATATGGCTGACACACAGTTGTATCTTGGTCTGGATCTTGGACCGGAATATACACAGCTTAGTTACTATAATGTCGATACACATGAGCCTGAATCGGTGTATCACAAGGAGGCAAAAGACACATATATGCTCCCTAACATTATGTTCTATAGTGCATATCACAAAAGAATAGGAGATACACAGGATGAGTGCTATAAATTCATAGATCTGTCTGGATGGAGTGTTGGCGCCAAGGCTTCCGCTTACAGATTTGAGGACAACGGAACGGTGGTGGATCAGATATATGAGAAGACTCTCCGCAAGGAAAAAATTGATGTAGAGGGCAGAGAGTACAAGGCCAGTGATCTTCTGATCAAGATGATGGTGCTTCATATAAAACAGTTCACGGATCAGATAGGCGGATTTACGATCAAGAGGCTTACAGTAACTGTGGCAGATACAGATCCGCAGATAATACAGGCGGTCAGAGGACTCAGATCTGTCCTGAGACTGGGGCATGACCAGTTCAATATAGTCAGCCACTTAGACAGCGGCCTTTGCTATATATTTGCACAGCCTGAACCGCTCAGGAATAACAGCGTAGGACTTTTTGATTTTGGAAGAAATGGTCTTGATTTTTACAGGATAGATATGACGAGAAAATATCCACTCATCGTGACTGTTGAACACACAGATTATCATGAACGTATAAATCTGAAGAGATTTGGAAGATATCGGGAGGATATGGATGAGGCATTTGCCGATGTGGTGCGTGAGAGCATGGCGCAAGTGTTCGTATCATCGGTATATCTGACAGGTATCGGCTTTGCAGAGAACTGGATGAAACAGTCTGCCGCTGTTCTGTGTCAGGGCAGAAGAGTGTTTGTAGGGCAGAATATATATACGAAGGGTGCCTGCTACAGGGCACTGGGCGGCATATACACGGAATCCCTCAGCAGATATTTCATAGATACTGAGGAGACAGTTAAGACCAATATCGGAATCAATCTGATGGACGAGAAAAAAACCTTCTGGCCGATAGTTTATGGTGGCCTTGAGTGGTTCAACACAAGGGGAAAGATAGAAGTATTTTTGGATGATACCCGCAGGATACAGATTGTATATCAGGATATACTTACTGAGGAGGAGATGCGTGAGACTGTAGAGATTTATGGTTTGCCGGCGAGACCGAACAAGACCACAAAGCTCTCGATAGAGGTAGAGTACTATGGTTCGGATAAGGGAGCTATAGTTATACGTGATCTGGGATTTGGAAGTCTGTATCCAAGCACAAATAAGATATATAGAAAAGAATTTGATATAGATGCCATAAAGAGGAAGCGCGCGCAGAAGCTTGAGGCAGAGAGGCAGGCCGAGATAGTGAGAGCGGCCGAGGGCGATACGGATGAGCTGAGAAGTGATGATCCGGGGGCGCCAAAGGCAGCACACAGACCTGATCTTGAGCAACATGATGTGGACTCAGTGAATGATGATGACCTGGTGATGGACACAGCAGAGCCTGAGAAAGAGCCGCTTGTTTTCTATGGAACGGCTTCACCGGTTCAGCCGCTTGCGGATGATGTCCCTGCGGCAAATGTGATAAGTGCCGGATCGACAGACAAAGCAGACCCGGACACAGATGGTGCTGGTGAACCGGTTCCAGAAGAAAATACAGGCTCAGATGGCGAGTCAGATGTTTCTGCGGATGCTGGAAATGCCGTGTCAGAAGATACGGATGATCCAGAAGCAGAATACAGATATTCAGGCAGTGCAGATTTAAAAGATGATCTGAACATATTAAAATCAGGTGCTGAAGATATTGAAAATTCAGATGAATCTGATCAAGAAGATTATGATGAAGGACAATCCCACTACGATGATTTTGCTGCGAGCAAACCTGACGAAGAAGATTCAGACGAGGAAGATTTAGACGAGGAAGATCCCGATGAAGAAGATTCCGACGAAGAGAATTCCGATGACGAGGATTCAGACGAAGAGAATTCCGATGACGAGGATTCAGACGAAGAAGATTCCGATGAAGAGGATTCCGACGAAAGTCCTGCATTTACCATACCGTCATATCTGAGGAGACAGCATTTGGATCCGGGTGAATGATGCAGAATTGGAGTTTTGCGGAACCGATAAAATTTGCAGATGTCTTCAGTTGATATATATAAAAAGGTGATACACATATGAGTGGAATTATAATTTGTAAAACTAAAACGGCGGATAATCCGTATACATTTCTCAATACAAAGATAAGCGTGTACTCCTACGAAGAATTGTGTTACTACATTTTTAATAACATGGTTCTGGTGGGGAAAGATGACCTGGGAGACAGGCTTACAGCGTGGCTGAGAGATGCTATAGACATGGGTGAGCTGGCAGATAAAGTAGATATGCTGAACCAGAAGAATGTGTATATACAGGATCTGATGGTAGAGATACTTACATATGGTGAATTCTACAGCAAGGACGAGGTCAAGGAGTTCATGAATGAGTGCAAGAGGATCCGCACACTCAAACCGTATGAACTTGACAAAAAGAGAGCTGACAGCTATATGATGTACAAACATTACATCAAGGCTGATGCAATATACGACGATATCATAGAGTATAAGGAATCACATGATGAATATGATGAGTTTCTGGGAAATATATACCACAACAAGGGTGTGGCTATGGCGGGCAATCTTCAGCTTGAGGAAGCGAAGAATTGTTTTATAAGGGCATTTGCGCTCAACAAGAACAATGAATCCCTCATAGAATATTTCTGCGTCATGGCGGTGACTGTGGATACGGCGACTCTCCAGCGCGAGATAAGAAAGAGGGGGATGCCGGCAGGTTTTTTGGATGACCTGATGAATGAGGTGGCAGACTCCAGAGAGGATGTCCATGAGATGTCCATATACAACAAAGTGCAGAAGGCTGTGTACAACAGAATGCATGGAGACATAGAGGATTATGACAGGAGGATGGATTCAATCCTGAGCGCGCTTAAGGATGAATTCAGAAACCAGATAGGATGATATAGTGCTTGACGGAAAGAGGGTCTATGTTGTACTATCACAAATATAATAAAAGCAAATGCTGTGACGAAGAGGAGTAGCATGGGGAGTCAGACAGAGAGAAGGGTTTGTGGCTGTGAGACCTTTCCTGACAGATACATGTGAAGGTAGCTTCTGAGCTGTGTGGCTGAAATAATAGTAGGTCATGCCGGGGCGTTCCCGTTATAGGATAAGATGAGATACAAAACAAGGTGGTAACGCGGATATTATACCCGCCCTTCTGGCCAGGTGCCCGGAGGGCGTTTTTTTTGTGTAGTGCAGAATGAATGTGATAACTTCAGCAAAAATAGGCCGGTTCAGGTTTATAAGACAGTAAGAAATCAGCAACAATAGAAAGGAAGAATGAGATGAAAGAGTTAGAGAAGACATATGATCCTTCCCAGATAGAGGACAGACTCTACAGAAAGTGGGAGGAGAAGAAGTATTTTCATGCAGAGGTAGACAGGAGCAAGAAGCCATTTACGATAGTTATGCCGCCTCCAAATGTAACAGGTCAGCTCCACATGGGACATGCCCTGGACAATACAATGCAGGATATACTTATCAGATTCAAGAGAATGCAGGGTTATTCAGCACTGTGGCAGCCTGGTACAGACCATGCAGCCATCGCAACCGAGGTCAAGGTTACAGAGAAGCTGAAGGAGCAGGGAATAGATAAGAAGGAGATCGGCCGTGAGGAGTTCCTCAAGCATGCATGGGCATGGAAGGAGGAGTACGGCAATCGTATCGTGAGCCAGCTCAAGAAGATGGGTTCGTCTGCTGATTGGGACAGAGAGAGATTCACCATGGACGAGGGATGCTCCAGAGCTGTAAAGGAAGTATTTGTAAGACTGTATGAGAAGGGATACATCTACAAGGGTTCAAGGATCATCAACTGGTGTCCTGTATGTAAGACTTCCATATCAGATGCAGAGGTTATCCACGAGGAGCAGGACGGCTATTTCTGGCACATCAACTATCCTGTAGTTGGGGAGCCTGGAAGATTTGTCGAGATAGCAACAACAAGACCTGAGACACTTCTCGGAGATACAGCCGTTGCCGTAAATCCTGACGATGAGAGATATACAGATATAGTGGGAAAGATGCTGGAGCTGCCGCTCACAGACAGACAGATCCCGGTCATCGCAGATCCATACGTTGACAAAGAGTTTGGAACAGGCTGTGTAAAGATCACACCTGCCCATGACCCTAACGATTTCGAGGTTGGAAAGCGCCATGACCTTGAGGAGATCAATATACTGAACGATGACGCGACCATCAACGAGCTTGGCGGCAAGTACGCAGGTATGGACCGTTACGAGGCAAGAAAGCAGATGGTGGCAGACCTTGACGCACTGGGTCTTCTTGTAAAGGTCGTTCCACACAGCCACAACGTAGGAACACATGACAGATGTAAGACAACAGTAGAGCCTATGATCAAGCCTCAGTGGTTCGTCCGCATGAAGGAGATGGGACAGGCTGCGCTTGACATCATCAAGACAGATGAGCTTTCATTTGTGCCTGAGCAGTTTGACAAGACATATATCCACTGGCTTGAGAACATCCGTGACTGGTGTATATCAAGACAGCTCTGGTGGGGACATAGAATTCCTGCATGGTACTGTGACGAGTGCGGCGAGACCATCGTAAGCCGTGATGTTCCTACTGTATGTCCAAAGTGCGGATGCACACATCTCACACAGGATGAGGATACGCTCGATACATGGTTCTCATCAGCACTGTGGCCATTCTCAACACTTGGCTGGCCGGACAAGACACCAGAGTACGAGTATTTCTATCCTACAAGCGTGCTTGTAACAGGATATGATATCATCTTCTTCTGGGTAATCCGTATGGTATTCTCAGCACTTGAGCAGACTGGCAAGAGCCCATTCAAGCACGTGCTGATCCACGGACTTGTAAGAGACGACCAGGGACGTAAGATGAGTAAGTCCCTTGGAAATGGTATCGACCCACTTGAGGTTATAGATAAGTACGGCGCAGATGCCCTTCGTCTGACACTTATCACAGGAAATGCTCCTGGAAACGACATGCGTTTCTACTGGGAGAGAGTTGAGAATTCCAGAAACTTTGCAAATAAGATCTGGAACGCAACACGTTTTATCATGATGAACATGGAGAAGGCAGATTTCTCAGATGTGAAGCTGTCTGACCTGACAATAGCTGACCGATGGATCCTGTCCAAGGTCAACACTCTTGCAAAAGAGATGACAGACAACATGGAGAAGTTCGAGCTTGGTATCGCGGTATCCAAGGTATACGACTTCATCTGGGAGGAGTTCTGTGACTGGTATATCGAGATGGTTAAGCCTCGTCTCTACAATGATGAGGATGAGACAAAGGCAGCAGCACTCTGGACACTTAAGACAGTTCTTATCCAGGCACTTAAGCTCCTTCATCCATACATGCCATTTATCACAGAGGAGATCTTCTGCAATATTCAGGATGAGGAGGAGTCTATCATGATCTCCAAGTGGCCTGAATACACAGATGAGTGGAACTTCGAGGCTGACGAGGCCGCTGTTGACACGATCAAGGCAGCAGTCCGTGCCATCAGAAATCTCCGTACAGGAATGAACGTACCACCTAGCAGAAAGGCAAAGGTATATGTCGTATCTGCAAAGGAGGACGTGAGATATATATTTGAGTCATCAAAGAGCTTCTTTGCCACACTGGGATATGCCAGCGAGGTACATGTACAGGAGGACAAGACAGGAATCGATGAGAACGCAGTATCAACACTGATCCACGACGCATCAGTATACATTCCTCTTGAAGAGCTTGTTGATATCGACAAGGAGATTGAGAGACTTGAAAAGGAGGCTGCAAAGCTTGCCGGAGAGATCAAGCGTGCATCCGGAATGCTTGCAAATCCAAAGTTCGTAGACAAGGCTCCAGCCGCAAAGGTTGAAGAAGAGAAGGCAAAGCTTGCCAAGTACACAGAGATGTCAGAGCAGGTTGCCGAGAGACTTGCACAGCTGAAAAAGTAATAAATTAAGATTGGAGTCCCGACAGACGGAAATGGCTTTCGCCTGCCGGGATTTCTTGATTGTTTTACAATATCGGTAAATTTGTGACCAGGACAGTGTTCCCTTCATATCATATAAGAGAAAGAGTGTTTTTGTCTGTATGAAGGGGGTGTAAACATGGGTTTTACGAGCATACCGATCAGGGGAATCATCCGTGAGGCTGTCGCAAGAGGCGGAATTATAGTTGACGTGAGAAGCAGGGAAGAATTTGCATCCGGGCATATCCCGATGGCGATAAATATTCCATTTGAATTGATAAAGGAAGGTGCATATACTCTTCCCAAAAGCAAGTATCTGCTGGTATACTGTACCCATGGAGTCAGCAGTATGAAAGCGGCACTTGCAATGAGCGAGGATGGCTACAAAGTGATAAATACCATAGGGGGTATTTCGCAGTATCGGGGACCGCTTACGAAACAGAGATGACATACAACATCAGCTGCCTTACAAGGCTGATGTTCAAGGAAGAAAGGTTGATAGATGAGTAGAATAGAGCTTATTGCTCCATGTCACTTCGGACTGGAGTCAGTATTAAAAAAGGAAATACTCGATCTTGGCTATGAGATAGTCCAGGTCGAGGACGGAAGGATAACATTTGCCGGAGATGAGACGGCTATTGCAAGGGCGAATGTATTTATAAGAACAGCGGAGAGGATCATGCTCAAATGTGGCAGCTTCAGGGCAGCCACATTTGACGAGCTGTTCGAGAAAACGAAAGCAATCCCGTGGGAAAAGTATCTCACCAGAGATGCAAAATTCTGGGTGTCAAAGGCGACGTCCAACAAGAGTGCACTTTTCAGTCCTTCGGACATACAGTCCATAGTGAAGAAGGCTATGGTGGAGAGAATGAAGCAGACATACAGGGTTTCGTGGTTTACTGAGGACGGCGCCAGCTATCCTGTCAGAGTGTTTATATTTAAGGACATCGTCACTATAGCTTTAGATACGTCTGGAGTGTCGCTTCACAAGAGAGGTTACAGAAAGCTTGTTGGCAAGGCTCCTATATCAGAGACTCTTGCCTCAGCACTCATCATGCTCACACCGTGGAACAGGGACAGAGTGCTGGTTGATCCATTCTGTGGAAGCGGAACATTTCCTATAGAGGCTGCCATGATCGGAGCACATATTGCGCCTGGAATGGACAGAGACTTCACAGCTCAGGAGTGGACAAAGATCTGCGACAAAAAACTGTGGTACAATGCGGTTGATGAGGCGCACGATCTGATAGACCATGATGTGAAGATGAATATACAGGGATATGATCTGGACTCAGATATGGTGAAGTGTGCCATGGAGAATGCCAGGGCGGCAGGAGTGGACCAGCACATCCATTTCCAGCAGAGGGATGTGAAGGACCTGAGGAATCCTAAAAAGTATGGATTCATCATCACTAACCCGCCTTATGGAGAGAGGCTTGAGGAGAAGGAGGCGCTTCCGGAACTCTACAGAACCATCGGGGAGAGCTACAGGAATCTTGATGACTGGTCAATGTTCCTGATAACATCATATTCGGACGCTGAAAAGTACATTGGAAGAAAAGCGGACAAAAACAGAAAGATATACAACGGAATGATAAAATCATATTTTTATCAGTTTATGGGGCCTAAGCCACCTAAAAGAAGGAGAGAAGACAGTTGAAAAAGCTGATATATGTGGTTCTTATATTGGCCATAGGGGCACTGGCATATTATGGAACAAAGGAGCCTTCGGGCAGATTGGAGAAAAGCGAAGACGAGCAGAATGCTGCATCGTTATTTGCGGGAAAGCTGGCTGAAAATTATAATGCCGATGGCCTGACGCTGAAGGTGAACGGCAGTGATGTGAAGGATGAGGAATACATGCCTTATATCAGCTCTGATCTACATGTGATGCTTCCAGTGAAAACGTTTGTGGACAAGCTGGGCTGCACTGTGGATGAATATGCAAATGGCAGCATCGTTATCAAAAAAAATGAGGGCGTTGTGCGCCTTGTGGCCGGGGAAACTGATGCGACCCTCGACGGAAAAGATGTGAAGCTTGGAACGGCACCTGTGAAAAAAGACGATGTGGTGTATATTCCTATAGAGTATATAAGTGATACGTTGGATTATACCTGTGAATACAGCTACGAGACGGGAAGAGTATCCCTTCAGAAGACAGGCGAGGATATCACACTTCCTGCATCGTATGACATGAGAAAGGAAAACAGGGTCACAGAGGTGAGGGATCAGGGCGATTCCGGCACATGCTGGGCATTTGCATCGCTTGCTGCGCTTGAGACAACACTCATGCCCGATGAAAAACTGCAGTTTTCTGTGGACAACATGACCATGAACAATGGATTTGGTGTAGAGCAGTTCGAGGGTGGACAGTACAGGATGAGTATAGCCTATCTTGCATCCTGGAAGGGCCCGGTACTTGAGAAGGATGATCCTTATGGAGACGATGAGACCAATTCTGATCTCAAGGCTGTGAAGCACCTGCAGGAGGCTCAGATCATCGAAGACAAAGATCTTGATGCGATCAAGGAAGCTGTGTACACTAAGGGCGGTGTGGAGACTGCCATTTACAGTGATATGCAGGATGCGGACAGCGATTCAGAATATTACAACAGGGATCACAGCTCATATTACTATGACGGCACAGAGGGCATCAATCATGACGTAGTCATAGTCGGATGGGACGACAATTACAGCAGGAACAACTTCAACAAGACGCCGGAGAAGGACGGCGCTTTCATATGTAAGAACAGCTGGGGAACGGAATTTGGCGAGGATGGATATTTCTATATATCGTATTGTGATGCACATATATGCGAGACCAGCGTGGTGTACACGAAACTGGAGTCTTCTGATAATTACGACAAGATATATCAGGCAGATAAGCTTGGCTGGGTCGGTGTACTTGGATTTGACAACGAGGAAGCCTATTTTGCAAATGTGTATACGGCGGGCAAGGGAGAGGAACTCTCTGCAGTTTCATTTTATGCCACAGGTGCAAAGAGCACATACGAGGTGTATGTGACAACGGATTTTGAGAGTGAGGATGACCTTGCAGACAGAAAACTTGTGGCATCTGGAGAGATGGAATATGCCGGGTACTATACGGTTAATCTGGACGAGGCAGAAAAACTTGCGGATGGCAGCAAATTTGCAGTTATTGTACATATAACGACACCTGACACGAAGTATCCGATAGCTATAGAGTATGATGCGGATTCACTGACGGACAGTTTCGATATCAAAGATGGCGAGGGATACCTGAGCCTGTATGGCAACCAGTGGTACAGTGCGGAGAAGGACAGAAAATGTAATGTGTGCCTGAAGGCATTTACCAGGAGTGCCAAGTAGGACATATATAGAAATGATACTTATATAAAATTATAAAGTTGATAACAGGAGACGAGGGCTGAATGTGGATAAAGCAGTGTATTTGTGGATAACATTCCAAATTCTGCGTAAAACTTTTCAGCCTTAGAGGGAAAGGAGTTGGATATATGGATAAGCTTATATTTGCAACAGGCAATGAAGGCAAGATGAAAGAAGTCCGCATGATACTTGCGGATCTGGGATATGAGATACAGTCCATGAAAGAGGCTGGTATTGATGTCGATATAGTTGAGGACGGAAAGACGTTTGAGGAGAATGCACTGATAAAAGCCAGAGCGATAAGCAAGGTCAGCGGATGTCTGGTCCTGGCCGATGATTCAGGACTTGAGGTGGATTATATGGACAAGGCACCGGGAATATACAGTGCCAGATTCCTTGGGGAGGACACCTCATACCATATAAAAAATCAGTATATCATGGACAAGCTTGCTGGAGTTCCTGATCCTGAGAGAACAGCCCGGTTTGTGTGTGTTATAGCGGCAGTGTTCCCTGATGGAAGTGAGTATACTGAGCGCGGAACCATAGAGGGAATCATTGGTTACGAGGAGCGCGGTGAAAATGGATTTGGATATGATCCTATATTCTTCCTGCCTGAGAGGGGCAAGACCACAGCGGAACTTGACCCGGAGGAGAAGAATGAGATAAGCCACAGGGGTAAGGCGCTCAGACTGATGAAGGATGTCATCAGAAAGCACAGAGAGAATAATTGATGGCAGATGATTGCGAATCACCGTGTTTGTTAGATTTTAAACAAGGGGGGCAGAGATGAAAGTCCTGATAATAAGTGATACCCATGGCAAAAGCAGCTGCATAGAGCAGATATACAATATAGTTGGAGATGTGGATATGCTGATACATCTGGGAGATGTTGAAGGCGATGAAGAACTCATATATGATCTGTTTAATTGCGAGATCCACATGGTGAGGGGAAACTGCGACTACAATGCAGAACTCCCGATATATGATGAGTTCAATATTGGAGACAAGAGAGCATTTATAACCCATGGACACAGGTATGGAGTGAACAGCGGAACAGCATACCTGGAGGAACTCATAGATACAGAGGGGTATGATTTTGTGATGTATGGACATACCCATAGGCGGGATCTGACGACTTATAAGAATTCATATATCGTGAATCCGGGAAGTCTGGCACTGCCGAGGGATAACCGAGTAGGAACATATATGCTGTTGGATTTCGATCAGCACGGTATACCATTTTTTGCAGAAAATGAGCTGCCAAGGCCGGAGTCGAATGTGTCAAGTTTTCGAAGAAAATTTGACATGTAGCATCAGCCCTGCCGAAGGCAGCTTTAAATGGCTGATGTTCCATACCGGAGGAGAAGAAGAGAAAGAGTTTCTGGGAGAACATTTGGGAGTAGGGCATATTTGAGAGATTAAAATGGCAGGTAAAATGATATGAAGAAACATGATATAGTTGAAGGCGTGATAGATACATATGAGTTCCCGAACAAAGGAAGTTTTCATATGGACGACAGGAAGGTGACCGTCAAGGGTGCGATAAAGGGACAGAAGGTGTCCTGCCGTATCACGAAACTTAAGAAGGGAAAGGCCGATGGAAGACTTCTGGAGGTTCTGGAGAAGTCGGAGCTGGAGGACGGTGCCCCGGTGTGTTCACATTTTGGAGTATGCGGTGGCTGCAGTTATCAGACTCTCAGCTATGACAACCAGCTTGCAGTGAAGGAAGAACTCGTAAAAGGATTGTTGGACGGAGTTATCGATGCCTGCGCTCACCCTTATGAATGGCAGGGGATAATCGCATCACCTGTTACACAGGGATACAGGAATAAGATGGAGTTCTCATTTGGCGATGAGTACAAGGATGGCCCGCTGGCGCTGGGACTTCACAAGAAGAACAGCACCTATGACATCGTGCAGATAGAGGACTGTTATATAGTGAACGATGATCTGAATAAGATCGTGAAATATACAGTGGAATTCTGCAAGAAAGCCGGACTTCCATATTATAGGAAGATGCAGCATGAGGGACTCTTGAGGCACCTGGTCATCAGACGTTCTGCCACAAATGGAGATCTGCTGGTGAATCTGGTGACAACCACACAGAATCTGGAGGCTCTTAACCTTGATGCATATGTGAAGGGTATGCTGGAGCTTCCACTTGAGGGAAAGATCGCAGGAATCCTCCACACGGAGAATGATTCCATGGCGGATGCCGTCATAAGTGACAGGACGAACCTGCTCTACGGAACAGAATATATATATGAAACAGTCCTTGGACTTCAGTTCAAGATATCGCCGTTCTCTTTTTTCCAGACAAATACAAAGAGCGCAGAGAGACTTTATGACAAGGCACGCTCCTATGTGGGTGACACAAAGGATGCGGTTATATTTGACCTGTACAGCGGAACCGGAACCATAGCGCAGCTTCTGGCACCGGTTGCAAAGAAAGTGATAGGTGTGGAGATCGTGGAGGAGGCTGTGGAGGCTGCCCGTGTGAATGCGGAGCTCAACGGTCTTGACAATTGTGAGTTCATCGCTGGAGATGTGCTGAAGGTGATAGATGATATCGAGGAGAAGCCAGACTTCATAGTCCTTGACCCACCCCGTGATGGAATCAACCCTAAAGCCTTGACGAAGATTATCAACTATGGTGTGAAGGAGCTTGTATACATAAGCTGCAAGCCAACCTCGCTTGCCAGGGATCTGGTGACGCTTCAGGAGAATGGGTACTTTGTGACTAAGGCATGCGCTGTGGATCAGTTTCCGGGGACGGTACATGTGGAGACGGTTGTCAAATTATCCCTCAAAAAAGATACACCTAGGATTGAGGTTACAATGAAGCCTGATGAGGAGAGTAATTACACACCAAAGGAAAAGGCTACATATCCGAAGATTAAGGAATATGTGAAGAACAAGTATGGTGTGAATGTGCATACTTCTTACATTGCACAGATTAAGCGGATGTGTGGTCTGGATATGGGCGAGAATTATAATAAGTCCAAGAAAGAGAATCCAGAAGTGAAGCAATGTCCGCAGGAAAAGGTGGAGTATATTAAGGATGCGTTGAAACATTTTAAGTTGATTTAGTTTGTGGAGATTGGTATGCAGAGATATTTATTAACAATGTGTTATGAGCATGAAAATTATGTTAATGATATAGAAAGAAAAAAACAATATAAAAATGATATTGTGTCAGCAATACATAAACAAAAGCTTCCTTTTTTCAAGAAACGGAAAATATTGAAACTAGTACAAGCTTTATGTGATATGCAATTTTTATTAGATGAATCGGAACAAACAGATTTAGTATTAAATGAAGAAGTCTGGAATTCGGATTGTTTAGAATATAATGTAAATCGAGTTTATGAGTTTATAGTACAGAATTCTATAGAATCACAAAGTGTAGACACGCAAGCAATTTGTGAGTGTTGTCGAGTTGAATCGGATATGGATATAAAGTATATAAAAATGAATGATACTTTACGAAAGAGCAAGGAAGATAACCCTATCATTGTTTTGGTGAGTGATATGTTTGTTCAACCATTTGTGATTAATGGAAATCACAGGATAAAAAAAGCATTTAATTCTGGTATTGATAGAATAGAAGTATATATTCTAGATGCTGATAATGTTATTCAATGCCTAATCTCGGAGGACTATAGAACTGCTTATAAGATTTACAAGAAATTACATAAATTGGTAGGAATGAAGTTGAACTGTTAACTTAATTTGAATAGGTTCAAAATTTAAAAATAGTGACACTGCTCCAAGGGGTTGAGGCTGTGTCAAAAAGTGTACATTTAGAAACTGAATAATAAGGGCATAAAATCAGTGCCAAAAAGTAGAGACTTTCCATTATGGGAGGTCTCATTTTTTATGTAAGCATTTTAAGACTAGGAAAGGAGCAAATAATAATGAAGAGATATGGTTATCACAGAACAAGTACAAGAGAGCAGCATTTAGACAGAG
>URJI01000045.1 GCA_900548215.1 uncultured Coprococcus sp.
GGCCAGATGCCACCGATGGGAATGCCAAACGGCCAGATGCCACCGATGGGAATGCAAAGCGGCCAGATGCCACCGATGGGAATGCCGAACGGTCAGATGAGACCAATGGGATCGAATGGCCAGATGCCACCGATGGGAATGCCGAACGGTCAGATGAGACCAATGGGATCGAATGGCCAGATGCCACCGATGGGACCAAACGGCCAGATGAGACCAATGGGACCGAATGGCCAGATGCCACCGATGGGACCGAACGGTCAGATACCACCGATGGGACCGAACGGTCAGATGCCACCGATGGGACCGAATGGCCAGATGCCACCGATGGGACCGAATGGCCAGATGCCACCGATGGGACCGAATGCTCAGGTGGCAGAAGCTGAGGCTGAGGGAAATAAGCCAGAAGATATAGATGAGATCAAGACAGTAAAGGATATGCCGGAGCAGCCAGAAACTGTAGAATCAGAGACTGATGCAACATCTGCAGCAGAGAATGTGGATGATGTTCTTACAAAGAAGGAAAGCATCGAGAATGATTCGGCAGACCATATAGATGACGAAAAGACTGTAAAAGAGCAGCCGGCAGGCAATCCGTTTGGTGGTAATCCATTTGGTGGAAATGGCAATCCGTTCGGAGGCAATCCATTTGGTGGAAACCCATTTGGCAGACCAGAACCTATGGGAGTGCCGCCAATGAAGGATATACCGCAGATGGAGAACAAAGCAGAGATGCCAAATGTTCCACCGATGCCAGTAGTACCGCCGATGCCGGAGATGCCACAGATGGAGAACAAGACAGAGATGCCAAATGTTCCACCGATGCCTGCAGTACCGCCGATGCCGGAGATGCCACAGATGGAGAACAAGGCAGAGATGCCGAAGACTCAGCCGACACCGGGTGTTCCACCAATGACAGGTGTGCCACCTATGATGGGCGGCAATCCATTTGACGAGATTCCGATGCCTTACTTTGTAAGGGTTAAGACGGGCGAGAAGATCAGACTTGACAAGGATGAGTTCAAGATCGGACACAAGGCGAAGATTGTTGACTATGCTGTATCTGACAATTCAGCTATCAGCAGAGTTCATTGTATCATTACCAAGAAAAATGGTGTGTGCTTCATAAAGGACAACAAGTCGACAAATGGTACATTCCTTAATGGCGAGGAACTTAAGGAAGGCGAGGAGAAATTCCTCACAAATAATGCGGTGGTTATTCTGGGTGACGAAGAATTTGTATATCATGTCAGATAGATTGCCGAGTGAGAACGAGACATAATTATGTGGAGGAGAATATATGGGGTTTAGCGCAGTATACAATACGGATGTAGGAATAAAAAAGAAGACGAATCAGGATTCACTGGCGATAAAGATTGCGGATACTCCAGAAGGTCAGGTGCTGTTCACGTTGGTATGTGACGGCATGGGAGGCCTGGCGAAGGGCGAGGTTGCCAGTAAGGAAGTGATCATGGCTTTCTGTGATTGGTTTGACAATCAGATGGTTAGTATGATCGACAATGGAAGTTTCAGCGATGAGGCACTGAGATATCAGTGGGTCAGGCTTGCCATTGAGCAGAACGAGAAGATAAAGACGTATGGTGAGCAGAATGGAATCATGCTTGGAACCACCATATCGGCATTTCTCGTCTACAGAGGAAAGTATTATATACTCCATGTGGGAGACAGCCGAGTGTATGAGATCACATCCGGAATCAGACAGCTCACAGCGGACCAGACGCTGGTGGCGAGAGAGATTGCAGCAGGAAGGCTTACCCCGGAACAGGCTGAGACAGACAGCAGACGAAGCGTACTCCTCCAGTGTATCGGAGCTTCACCGGTGGTAGAGCCGGATTTCATAGTTGGAACGGTTACACCGGGTGCGCATTATATGCTGTGTTCTGATGGATTCAGACACAAGATAACTCCAGAGGAGATGATCGAAAAGATCGGTCCTGGTGCATGCAGTGATGAGGTTCAGATGAAAGAGGGCTGCGTGTTCCTCACGGAGCTTGTAAAATATAGAAGAGAGACAGATAACGTAACAGTAGTTCTTATTAAAGCGGAGTAATGGGGAGATAATATGACAAAGTTAGGAACAGTATTAGACGGAAAATACGAGATACTGAAAAAAGTCGGACAGGGCGGTATGTCCATAGTATATCTTGCCATGGATAACCGACTTAATAAGCAGTGGGCTGTCAAAGAGATCAAGAATGATGGATCGAAGAGCACAGCAACTCTCCTGAAAGGTCTGGAGAGAGAGGCGAACATACTCAAAGATGTGGATCATCCGGTACTTCCGCGAATTGTCGACATTATAAATGAGAATGGAACCATCTATGTTGTCATGGATTTCGTCGAGGGACGTCCACTCAGTGATGTGCTCAAGGCGGAGGGAGCACAGAACCAGGAGAAGGTCATTGAATGGGGAAGAGCACTTGCCAGTGCCCTTGATTACCTGCATTCCATGAACCCTCCTATCATTTACAGAGATATGAAGCCTTCAAATGTAATGTTGAAGCCGGATGGCTCTGTAAAGCTTATCGATTTCGGTACAGCCAAAGAGTACATAGTCGAGAACAATGCCGATACCACGGCACTTGGAACAAGAGGATATGCGGCACCTGAGCAGTTCGGTGATTCGCAGGGACACGGTATCTACAATACAGATGCCAGAACGGATATATACAACCTTGGTGCAACACTGTACCATCTGGTTACTGGAAAGAATCCATGTGAGCCGCCTTACGAGATCAAGCCGATCAGACAGTGGAATCCGATGTTGTCATCAGGATTTGAGAGGATTATCCAGAAGTGCTGCCAGCCTAGTCCGGAAGACAGATATCAGTCGTGTTCAGAGCTGTTATATGCTCTGGATCACTACAACGAGCTGGATGATGCCTACAAGGCAAAGGCAAAACAGAAGATAGCGGTATTCTCTATCATGGCGGGATTGTCGCTTATATCTGCGGGTTGTGCAGTGGTCGGTGGAATAAAGAAAAATCAGCTGAGGGAACTTGATTACAATAATAAAGTCAATGAGGCAAGGGATGCCGTTGACAACGGTGATTACAATACAGCGCTCGCTGATTATAAGGACGCAGTCGAGATAGATCCTAAGGCTTCAGACGCCTACATAGGATATATGGAGACATATGCCTACTATATAACTGACACAGACCAGACATCGGCGAATGCTGATTCGTCCGCTGTAAAAGGAATAAGACTTGCTCTCAAGAATATAGATGAAGTACAGGATGATGTAAAGTTCAAGATTGCGATGCTCTATTATAATGAGGATAACAATTACTCATCGGCAAAGCAGTATTTCAACATGGTGGATGACAGCAAGGATTTCCCAGAGGAAGCAAAGCAGGCAAAATACTACGCAGCCATGTGTGACAGTATACTTAATAAGTCAGCAAGCTTTGCGGACAATGAGGAGAATCTGTATGCGTTCCAGGAATACAACAGCAACACGATCGACGATACTAACCCTGATAAATATACAAACTATATGAATATAGCGGCTATATACGGCAAGGAGATAGAGAAGGGTGATAATTCTGAATTGGTTGCAAGACTCGAAAGTATGCTGGATGAGGCTATGAAGAATCTTGATAACAATGCAGAGACGCTGAACAACCTCTTCCCATCGGAGAGGGGCGTAAAATACTACAATGGACAGTATGCCGCAAGAATGTATTCGGTTTACATATATCTGGCTGAACATTCTGAGGATGATGCACAGAAGGTAAGTTACTATAATCAGGCTGCAAGCAGTGTCAGCATATATCTGGGAAGTTTGGATGTGGCTGCGGAGAATGCAACTGATACGGCAAAGAAGGCATATGCTGAATATGCAGTACGTGAAGCAGAGACATTTATCCAGATGGCTGCTATCAGCAAGAATACAAGCTATTATGACGAGGCAGAAAAGGTCTTTACAGATGCAGAGAGTGTGCTTGGACAGGATGACAATGCTGCTTCTGTATATATAGGTCATCTCAGTTATATTGTGAATCGATATACGGAAGAGATGGGCAATGATTCAGCCAAGTGGAGCGCAAAAGCTCAGAAAGCGGTAAAAACGGTATATGAAGAAGGCAATAAGATACCGGCACTTAAAGATGGCTTGAAGAATCAGTGGAACAGCTTGAAGACAGACCTGAGTGTCAAGTCAATAGTGGATGGTAAATAAGGGGAGGAGTGATAGGTATGGCAACAGTTTACAATGTAATGTTATATGGCGGCCTGGCACTCGCGATCATATTTGCTATCGTGGCGGTGATAATTTTCATCGTGATGAAGATTCCGGCAGCTATCGGTATAGTGACAGGATCCACGGCACGTAAGAAGATAGATGAGATCAGAGAAAAAGGATACGAGAGTGTACAAGGTGGCGGTGCTTCCAAGAGTGAGGCCATCAAGGAGCACACATCCAAGATCTCTGTCAGAGATGTACAGGCGGCACCATCTGCAAGAGCTGCGGAGCAGAGCAGAACAAATTACGAAAAGGCAGTGGCAGATGTAGAGCGCAAGAGGAAGCAGGAAGAATACCTGAAGGAGATCCGAGAGGACGCCACAGATGTTCTTCATGAAGATATGCAGGAGATGACAGCACCTCCTGAGAGGGATGATGACGAGACAGATATCATCATTGCCCCTCATCCAAACAAGAAGGCTGCGGTTGAAGCTCTCAAGGAGAGACAGAACAGCCGCAAGGCTCCAAAGCAGATTCATTCTGACATAGAAGCCGACAGCGAATCCGCAACGGATGTACTCAGAGGCGAGGATGCTGAGGATGACAAGACCACAGATATCCTCAGAAATGTAAATGTAAAGCAGACAGCTGAAGCAGTTCCATCATACGAAGCTGCGGAAGATGACAGCGAGTCAGCAACCGATGTTCTGAGAGGTGACGACAGCGAGTCAGCAACAGACGTTCTGAGGGGTGATGACAGCGAGTCAGCAACAGATGTCCTAAGAAGTGACGATGCTGACGAAGCAACGGATGTTCTCAGAGAAGAGTCAGATGAAGAAGCAACAGACGTCCTCAGAGAAGAGTCTGATGAAGAGGCAACAGACGTCCTCAGAGAAGAGTCTGATGATAAGGCTGATATCCTGCAGAACAGGCGCACAGCAAGTTCTGTTAAGATTATAAAGAATGTAATAGTTGTACATTCGAACGAAAAAATATAGGAGGAGAGAAGGATGAAGAACATTACAAAAAACAATTCAATGTTACATCGAATGATTGCCCTGGTCATGGCAGTTGTGATGACGCTCACTCTTGTAGCGATCGATTCACATTTTCATTTGTTCGCTGACGAGGCAGAAGTCGCCGCAAATGAAGTGGACACGATAGATGTAACAAACGTGCTGAAAGGTTATTCAGACGGACACGAAGCAACAGTAGAGTATGCTTCAAATAAGTCAAAGGCAAAATTCAGCGTGAACAAGTCTGATATTGCAGATATCAAGCTCACTGCCAAGGTTGGTGACGAGGATATCACTGTGGAGGGTAAGGATATTGATGTGAATGACATCAAGTACCTTACATACAAGGAGAATGCAACGGATGATAAGGATAAACTGAACAAGAATCCTGCAACTCCAACTGACGCTGACAAGACAAGCGCTTTGTCAGAAAACGTAGCCCTCACAACAGATGACGACAAGAATACTTGTGTAGCATTATACTATGCATACAAGAAGGACAATGCTGTTGTTAAGTATATCTACATGGGAACCGCAAAGGTTCTGTATGATGATGTTGCACCGGAGAGCATCACTATTAATGGTGTAAGTGAGGATGGTGTAGTAGCTGAGAATGGTTATTATTTGGTTAATAAAAATGCAAGACTTGAGATTTCTTTCAATGCGAAAGATGCAGGTTCAGGAATTCACAAGATAGTAAGTATTAAGGCTGGTAGTCCAGAAGAGATCGAGCTTGAGAATGACAAGTTTGTAAGCACAGAGGGCTCAGGCGTATATACAATCAAGGCTTATGATAAGGCTGGCAATTCCAAGGAGCTGGATAAGAAGATTATTGTTAAGAGAGTAGTAAAGGGACCGTCTATAAAGAGCATTACACCTAAGCTTGTAAAGAAGAATGGTGTTGATTTCAGATTGTTTACATTTGCCAATGATCCTATAAAGAAAACTAATGACTGCATTTTTACAGTTGAAGTTGAGAATGCAGTTGCTGGCGAAGGCTCAGATGAGGTTGATATATCATCGAATCTTTATTATAAGATTGGGAATATGGAGAGTGTAAAATGCACTGATGGAGTTAGTGACGGTAAAGGTAATATTACTTTCACATTTAGGGTTGCTGATACATCGTTTGAGAGAAGCGGTGATGAACCTAAAAGGATTACAATTTATGCAGAAGATGCATACTTTGGAAATAAGTCGGTTGGAGCAGATCAGGATGGAGATATTGTATTTATAGGCAAGACAAAGCCGGGGATTACTGTAACAGGTGCTTCAGAAAATTGGACGAATAAAGCTCAGACATTGACTGTAAGTGCAACAAGTGATTATGCATATATTGATTCAGTATCATATAGCGTAGATAGTGTAAGTAAGAATGTTGTAGCTGGTGGAACAGCATTCAAATATGAGAAGTCAGTAGTTGTTGATGGTGTTACAGGAGGCGATGCCGTTTCTAATGAAAGCAATATATATCTTCCTGATGG
Organism: uncultured Coprococcus sp.; assembly: GCA_900548215.1. Classification (GTDB taxonomy): domain Bacteria; phylum Bacillota; class Clostridia; order Lachnospirales; family Lachnospiraceae; genus Coprococcus. The sequence continues at coordinate 6,705 of URJI01000045.1, forward strand.
AGAACATGATATCACATTTACAGCTAAGGATTATGCAGGTGGTGAAAAATCAGCAAAAACTACAGTTAAGATTGATAAGACTGCACCTGTTGTTTCCATAAAAGACTGTAATGATGAAGATAAATTTAATACAGTTACAGAGGCTTCTAAGGCATGTTTTAATATAAGTTATAGTGATGCTACGTCTGGCATTTATAGCGTTACAGCTATATTAAGAAAAAAGGTTATCACAACAGACCCGGAAACAGGTGATGCAATAGAAACATTTGAAGAGGTTAAAAAATATTCTACGGACGCTACTGATGATGATTATAAGCTTACGGTTGATGGGGCAAATAAGGAAATACAGATTCCAGGTCTTGATAATCCAGATGCTGCATCTGGCACATATTCTCTTACACTTGTAGCAACAGATATTGCTGGAAACACATGCAAAGAAGTTACGAGAGAATTATATGTCAATTTCAGTAAGTTGAAAGTTGGTAAGTTTGTACTTAATGTAGATGGTGAAGTTGAGGATCTTACTGGCGTAGGAAAAATGATTTGGACAGCAGGTAACGCATTGAGTATAGACGCTGCAGTTGAGTCGTTTGAGCTTGATATAGAAGATGTTAAGCTGGTAGTAGGACGTACATCGTTAAATGATCCGAAGGCAACGGCTATATTAAAAGAGTATTTTGCTGATACAGTTGATGATGGAAATGTAAGTGTTAAGTATGCTTTGCCGAGTGAAGGTAAATATACAATTAAGTTAATGGCAAAAGTTCATGGAACAGATGGTTTTCATGAGCTTGGAAGCGCAGATATTGTATATGATAAAACTGCTCCAGGTAAACTTTCAATAATGTGCAAGAGTGCATTCAGCGTAAAAGACGGCATTGCATACTATAATGACAAGAAAAAGGTAAGTATTGATATCAAAGCAACCGAGACTAATCTTTTTAATGAAATACTGTTCTATAGTATTATAGATAAAAACGGTATAGAGATTAATGGCGGTGAAATCGAAAAGCCATCAGAATCTGAGGAGTATGTAAAATTGATTGATGGCAGAGAAGAGTCTCTTAATATAAATGCAAACACTTTATATGAAGTAAAATTAACCGTGAAAGATAAAACTGGAAATGTTGTGACATCAACAAACGTTGCAAGCTTTGTTGTTGATACTAGATTACCTGAAATAAAAACCAATGAGAGTTCAATAAGCAAATATAATAAAAATAGTGTGACTCTTAATTGGACAGGAACTAACGATCCTAAAGGTAAGAATGAGGTTAATTCAGGTTTATATCAATATCGTTTGAAGTATGACTGCACTGTATATACAAGTAATAATGGAAGTGTAAAAAAAGATGAGAAAAAATCTTTTAGCAATAAATCTAACACCTGGCAGAATTATGATGAGAAAAAAACTTATGCTAAATTTACACAGGAAGGTGTTTACAGTAATGTTACACTTGAGATAAGAGATAGAGCAAACAATGTGACAATTAAAAATATAAAAGACTTCATTATTGATAAAGGTGCCCCAGAGATTATTGTTAATAATGATTTTAAATATAATTATGATCATGATTCGGATAATAAAAATAAAGAAAATACCTATTATATACAGGAAAAAGATGAGGATGTATTCAAGATAAATGGTGAGGAGTCTGAATATAATCCAATATCATTTGAAGTTGTAGATGCGTATGGAATGGGAACAGAATATACTACATTGACAGTATATTCTAGAACATATGATGTAAAAGATTATAAAACGGCTACTTATAAATTTAATAAGGTTAATGGAAAAAGATTAAGATTCCAATATAATATATTGCCGTCAAATAGAAAGGCTACAGAATATTACTTTGTTATTGAAACTACAGATAGTGCGGGACGGACAAATAAACGTACAACAGGAAAGTATTATATTGTTAATAAAGCACCGATAGTAAAAATAACAGATGAGCAATTTGAGAAGTTTAAAGATAGGGAATTTTTTAATTATGATATTGAGTTGGAAGCAACTGTAAAAGGGTATTTCAAAGCTATAGAAAATACATTTACAGTTTTGAAAAATGACCAAATAGATATAGGACCAATTGCTTGCAATGTATCTGGTGATGATCAGGCGTGGAAAACAAAGAAAAAGATAACATATAAACAAGAAGGAGTTTATGATATTGAGTTAAAAGCTGCGGATCAACTTAAAAATGAGAGCTCTGATACGGTTCATTTTGTAATTGATAAAACAGCTCCAGAAATTAACGCAGGACAGGTTCAATCTGTTAATAATGGCAGTGTTCAGTTTAATGTAAAACTTCATGATGAATATATGGGCTCAAAATATGATGTTCATGTTATAAGAAAAGATTCCGCAGGAAATGTTGTAGAGGAGTATACAGAGTCAAAGAAGTGGGGTAATAATCCTAATGATACAGAGTATACTAGAACATTTGATGCAGAAGGTGATTATTCAATCACGGTATCTGCGGAAGATGAAGCAGGAAATAAATCTGAAACAACAAAAGCGACAACCTTCCGAATCGATAAGACTGCCCCTGTTATCTCAATCTCAGGAATGAATGATAAGCAGACAACAGGCGTTACAGCTATGATAAGTGTTGATGAGGCGTTCTCATTTAACTATGAAGATAAGGCTCTTGGAAGTAGCGATTTTAATGTAACAATCACAAAGAAGACAGACGGAACAGCAGCAACAAATGTAGCAACACTTGGAACAAACAGCTTCTCGGGTGGCAATCCACATACAGCAACATATAACTGTTCTGAGGATGGCGAGTATACAATTACCGCAATTGCAACAGATCTGGCTGGAAACAAGGCTGCTGAGCAGACCAAGACATTCAAGGTAGACTCAAAGGCTCCTGTATTAAAGGTTACAGCTGTTGATAAGGATTCAAAGAAGGTAGAGAATTATGATCCTATAGGTAGTATGGATTCATCCACACCTAACTACGTAGACATGAGTCTCAGCGTAGAGGAGGCATTCTTCGCAACAGATGATGTCAAGATCACTGTCAAGAAGGACAGCAAGGATGCATCAAGTTCATACTTCACAAACTACAGGAACTCAGCAGAGATAAGCACTGGTACACAGAGATTCTCAGAGGACGGTGTATACGAGGTCGCTGTTACTGCACAGGATGAGCTTGGCAACAAGGCGGATGATTACAGCCTGGTATTTACAGTTGATAACACTCCACCAGAGCTTGCAGCGACAAATGTTCTTGACAAGTTCAAGGCAAAGACAACCAAGACGGAGGATGGTTCAATCCTTCTGAATGCAGATGATTTTGCAGATATAATCAACCAGGGATATGAGGCTCTGTGGAATGTAAATGATACATCAGACTTCTCTGTTGATGCCAAGATCGATGGTGTCAGCCTGATCGATTTCTCTGACCTGACAGATGGATATCATCAGCTTACTATCGAGGTAAAAGATAAGGTTGGACATGTATCAAATGATGAGTTTGACTTCACATATGATGGAACAGCTCCTAGAATCGTTATCACAGGTGTCGAGGATGGCGAGACCGTCAGAGAGCCATTTACAATGACTATCGGACTTGAGAATCCTGATGATGAGATCACTTCCATCGTGATAAATGGCAATACGATCGATCCTGCAAATTACAGTGCAAACAACAAGTACGAGATGCAGGTTCAGGACTACGATACATACACTATCGAGGTTACTGCAAAGGATAAGGCAGGAAATGTTGCTTCAACAATCGATGAGGACACAGGCGCAGTATTTACATTTAAGCTCAGTGAGAAGCTTTCACCTGTAGTTCTTGTAATTATAATAATTGCAGCTATACTGCTCATCGCATTGCTTATATTTATCATTCTTGCTTCAAAGAGAAAGAAGAAAAATGCAGCAGCGTAATGCTTGACAGGAGACAGTAGATGTATAAAGCAGTAGTGTTCGATATGGACGGTGTGCTTATAGACACAGAGAAGATATACAGGATGTGCTGGAAGAAAAACGGCATGAGTATAGGAATTCCGGAGACGGAGATGGAGACAGTATGTAACCGGGTGGCTGGAGGCAATAAAGCCTCCAATGCCCGGGTATTCAAGGATATCATGGGTGAGGATTTTGAGTATCTTCCATTCAGACAGAGAACCCTTGACCTGTTCGATGAGTATGTGGCGGAGCAAGGCATAGACATAAAAGATCATGTGGCTGATACTTTGAAATTCCTGAAGGCTCACGGTGTGAAGATAGCACTTGCAACATCCACGGAGAGAGCCAGAGCAAAGCAGAGACTTGAGAGTGTGGGCATATATGAGTATTTTGACGAGAAGGTGTGCGGTGACGAGATAGAGCATGGCAAGCCTGAGCCGGAGATATACCTGAAAGCCTGTGAAAAGCTTGGTGTTGATCCACATGATGCTGTGGCAGTTGAAGACTCTGTGAATGGAGTTATATCAGCGGACAGAGCCGGACTATTTACGGCGATGGTTGTTGATCTGATACCACCGAACGATATCACGGACAAGCATGCAGATGTCACATACTATGACATACAGAAGATTTGTGATTTGTTTGCATAGGTGTGTGGCGGGATATATAAGACTTTATTCGAGACGGCTTAGGCCGTCTCGTTTTTTTTATGTCACAAGCGTCAGCTTGATGACCTGCGCACGCCTCAGCGTGCTTCCTATATTTTGTGTGTTCCGGCAGGAATGTTTCAAGGTCATGTCACATAGTAATGTATAGAAGAAATAGAATATGGTGATTGTATGGCTGTTGGACAGAAAATGGCAGGGGTGATGAAGGGACTGATATGTGCATATATTCTCACGATAGCGTTCCTGTTTATAACTGCGGTGGTGGTTTACAAGGTGGGTATCAGTGACACTGTACTGAATATCATAGTGGCTGCGATCTACATACTTTCCACATTTGTCGGGGGATTTATCACAGGGAGAAAGGTTCAGGAGAGAAGGTTTATATGGGGAATGGTATTTGGCATTCTGTATATATCTATTGCGCTGGCGATTGGCGCGGTGATGGGAGATTCCGGCGGTGGGTCAGTGATGCCGCGAGTGACCAGGAGCATCATGTGTGTGGCTGGTGGAATGCTGGGCGCTATGTTGGCATGAAAAAAAACTTTTACTTTATATATCTTTGTGTTATAATCCCGGTATATGACATAAAAAGAGAGGTGTATCCAGAATGAAGAGAATTAAGACTCTGACTAATAAGACTATGAAGAATACTATGGTTAAGGGTGGATGCGGCGAGTGCCAGACATCATGCCAGTCAGCTTGTAAGACATCATGCACAGTTGGTAATCAGAGCTGTGAGAATGTTGACAACAAGTAATTTGTAACAGTTTGTATTTGATCAGCTAAAGGGGACCGTCGTTTATGATGACAGTCCTCTTTAGTGCGTGTATAAGGGATGCTGTGTGTGGTGTCCCGCAGGTTAATCTCCATGGAAGGGCTGTTTTGGGGCACTTTTGTGGATCGTTGAAGGAGAATTATGGTTCATCAGTACAAGAACAATGGTTATAATATAGTGCTTGATGTCTGTAGCGGTTCTGTTCACGTCGTAGATGATCTTGTCTATGATATTATTTCTTTATATGAGAACAATGATAAAGAGCAGATTATAGATGCGCTGTCCCAGTATGATAGTGCGGATGTTTCTGAAGCCTATGATGAAGTAGCTCAGCTGGTGGAAGATGGAACATTATTTACAGATGATGTATACAAAGATTATATTATAGATTTTAAGAAGAGAAAAACTGTCGTCAAGGCGCTGTGTCTTCACATTGCCCACGACTGTAACCTTGCCTGCAGATATTGTTTTGCCGGTGAGGGAGAATATAAGGGAGATCGTGCTCTGATGTCACTTGAGGTGGCGAAGAAGTCACTTGATTTCCTCGTTGCGAATTCAGGATTCAGAAGAAACCTTGAGGTTGATTTCTTTGGCGGCGAGCCACTTATGAACTGGGACGTCGTGAAGAAGACTGTTGAGTACGGCAGAAGCCTTGAGGAGAAGTATGACAAGAAGTTCAGATTTACACTCACCACGAACGGTGTTCTTCTGAATGATGAGATCATGGAATTTGCAAATCGCGAGATGGCGAATGTCGTTCTCAGCATAGATGGAAGAAAGGAAGTCCACGATTATATGCGTCCTACCAGGAATGGCAAGGGCAGTTATGATGTCATACTTTCCAAGTTCCAGGAATTTGCAAAGAAGAGAGCTGGCAAGAGCTACTATGTGAGAGGTACTTATACCCACAACAATCTGGATTTCTCAGAGGATGTTCTTCACATGGCAGATCTGGGATTTGACCAGATATCAGTGGAGCCTGTGGTATCACTTCCGGACGAGCCTTACGCTATACAGGAAGATGATATACCGGTACTTCTTGAGCAGTATGACATTCTTGCGAAAGAGATGATAAAGAGACATAAGGAGGGAAGAGGGTTCAATTTCTTCCACTTTATGATAGATCTTGAGGGCGGCCCTTGTGTTGCCAAGAGACTTTCGGGATGTGGCTCAGGTACAGAGTACATGGCTGTCACTCCTTGGGGAGACCTGTATCCCTGCCATCAGTTTGTCGGCGAAGATGATTTCTGCATAGGCAACGTATTTGATGGAATAAAGAATCAGGATATTGTGAACGAATTCAAGCTGTGCAATGTATATGCGAAGGATAAGTGCAAGGACTGTTTTGCGAGATTTTACTGCAGCGGTGGATGCGCAGCCAACTCATATAAGTTCCATGGCAATATACTTGATGCATACGACATAGGATGCGAGCTTCAGAAGAAGCGTATAGAGTGCGCGATCATGCTGAAGGCAGCCATGGCGGATGAGGAAGAGGATTCGGACGAATAAAAAACCAAACAGCTTTTCTGACTGGATAAGTCGGAAGTGCTGTCAAAGAGGAAAATAAAGGGTAAAAGGAGAAGACGATGAAGAAGACAAAGAGAAATGCTGTGCTTGTCATCATTGCCTTTCTGCTTATACTGGGTGTTGCTATATATACAGCGATATTTGGTGTTGCAGACAGAGGTAAGGTGGAGTACATCAAGCTTGGACTTGACCTCAAGGGTGGTCTGAGTGTTACTTATGAGATTCAGGAAGACAACTACAGCGACAAGGATCTCGAAGATACTAAGTACAAGATTGAGAAGCGTGTAGAGGCCTACACGAATGAATACTCAGTTTATGAGGATGGTGACAAGAAGATCACTGCTGAGATTCCTGGCGTTACAAATGCGGATGAGATTCTCTCAGCTCTGAATATTGAAGGAAAGCTGGAGTTCCTTGATCCTGACAACTACACAAAGTGGTCTCAGGGAAAGGAGTACGAGGCAGCTCTTACAGGTGATGATATTAAGAATGCCACAGCCGGAATCGATTCAGATAATGGTAATGACAACGTGGTACAGCTTGTATTCACAGATGAGGGCGCTCAGAAATTTGCCGATGTAACATCAGCGAATGTGGGCAATATCGTCTATATCATATATGACAATGAGATTGTAAGTGCTCCTAGAGTACAGTCAGCCATCACAGGTGGAAGTGCTGAGATCAATAGCATCTCTTCTTATGAAGAGGCAGAACAGCTTGCGACAACTATCCGTATCGGTGCTCTTCCTCTGACGCTTAAGCAGGTTCGTTCCAATATAGTTGGTGCTACACTTGGTTCAGATGCGATCAGTACCAGCCTTAAGGCGGGTGCGATTGGTATTGCACTTGTGTTCCTTATTATGATCATAGTATTTAGAATACCAGGTCTTGTCGCTTCATTTGCTCTGGCATTCTACACTGTACTTGATCTGCTTCTTATCAACCTGTTCAATGTTACACTGACACTTCCAGGTATAGCCGGTGTTATTCTGTCAGTAGGTATGGCGGTTGATGCGAACGTAATCATATTTACACGTATAAAAGAGGAGCTGGCCGATGGTAAGTCTGTTAAGCAGGCTGTCAAGGGTGGTTTCCACAATGCATTGTCAGCTATCATAGATGGAAACGTGACAACGCTTATAGCTGCACTTGTTCTTGGTATATTTGGAACGGGTACTATCAAGGGATTTGCTATCACACTGGCAATCGGTGTTGTGCTCTCAGTATTTACGGCTCTGGCAGTCAGCCAGTCGCTGCTCACAGCACTTGTTAATCTCGGTATAAATGATGTGAAGTTCTTCGGCGTTGCAAGAGAGCCAAAGAAGACAAATTATGTAAAGGCAGGAAAGTTCTGTATGCTTGGATCACTCATCGTGATCATCGCATGTTTCTGCATGATGCCTGTATTCAACAAGTCCAAGGGATCACCTCTGAACTTCAGTGTTGAGTTCGCAGGTGGTACAAGCCTTACAGTTGGATTTGACAAAGAGTATACACTCAGCGATGCTGAGAAGGAGATTGTTCCTGTGATTGCAGATGCTGCTGGTATCGGTGAGGCAGGAATCTCAGTTCAGACAGTAGCCGGAACAAATGAGATCGTATTTAAGATGCCAGAGCTGATCGATGATGGTACAGACGATTCTCAGATGGCTAAGGTGCGTACAGCCCTCACAGACAAGCTTAACGCTGATGTGAAGGAAGCTAATGTAATAAGTGGTTCTGTCAGCAGTGAGATGTCCAAGAACGCTATATTTGCAGTATCCCTTGCTGCGGTTCTTATGCTTATATACATTGCCATCAGATTCCATGATGTAAAGTTTGGTACAAGTGCTGTTATCGCACTTCTCCATGATGTAGCCATGGTATTCTGTCTGTACATTATACTCAGACTTACAGTTGGTAACACATGTATTGCGTGTCTGCTTACGATAGTTGGTTATTCGATCAATGCGACAATCATCATATTTGATCGTATCCGTGAGAATGCGGCTGTTATGAGAACGAAGAAGACATCATACAAGGACATTGTAAACCTGAGTATCAACCAGACATTCAGCAGAACAATATACACATCACTCACAACATTTGTGACAATATTTGTCCTGTACATCATGGGCGTTGCATCTATCAAGGAATTCGCACTTACGCTTATGGCGGGTATTATCATTGGAGCATATTCATCAGTATGTATCACAGGTCCACTCTGGTACACAATGAAGACAAAGCTTGGCAAAGGTAGAAAAGAAGGATTAGAGTAATAATCTAATGAGATATAAAGACAGGCTTCCATGGCAGATATGTTGTGGAGGCCTGTTTTTCATTGCGGTGACACCTCCGTGTCCAACAAAGGGGTCAGGCACTAAAAGGGTCACAACAAAGGGGTCAGACCCCTTGGTGGACACCTTATTGAGACACAAGAAAAGGAGATGCTGACATGGCTGTTATATTTGATATGGATGGAGTCATTCTGGACTCAGAGCAACTGGTTGTGAAATGCTGGCAGAAGATTGCCGGAAAGTACAATATAGACAATATAGAAAAGTTTTGTATAGCTGCGCTCGGACTCAACAGAGAAGCTGCAAAGAAACTATTTGTGCAGATGTACGATGGCAGATACGGTGATGAAGAGAGATATGAGATACTGAAATCAGAGATGTCAGCAACGTTCCATAAGGCCGCCTCGGAAGGTGGGCTGACACTGAAACCAGGCGTAAAAGACACCTTAAAATCTCTAACAGATTGCGGCATACCATGTGCCCTTGCCACCTCCACCAGAAGAGAAGTTGTCATACCGGAACTTACAAATCTTGGAGTAATAGAATATTTCGATAAGTTGATTTGCGGCGATATGGTAGCTAGAAGTAAGCCTGCACCAGATATATTCCTGAAGGCATGTGAAGAATTGAATGTAATTCCACAAGACACCTATGCCGTGGAAGACTCCTACAACGGTGTGAGATCTGCCCATGCCGCAGGAATGAAAGTGATAATGATCCCCGACCTGGTACAGCCGGATGAGGAGATTAGGGGAAAGACGACATACATATTTACCCGAATATCTGATATAAAGAAAATATTATTATAATTTGCGGATTCTCCAGTGTAAACAAATGTAAAAAGAATGTAAAAAGTGCCTGACCCCATTGTCTTGGAAATGGCGTATATATGCGGTGTTGAACTATGGTAAAGGAACTGCAAATGACAAAGTGCCTGATCCCAAAGTGTGAAAAAAGAAAGGAACCCAGCCGAAGCTGGGTTCCTTTTCTTAGTTTTTAGGGGTTTGATAGGACGGGTGAGGCCCTATATATATTCGCCGTACAGTCCCGGCAAAAGGGCTGTCTGGCGCTTCGATCTAATGGGTCAGTTAGATCAATGACTCGTAGAGTTTGGTGATATCCTCTACGCTAGTCTCTTTTGGATTGCCTGGGCGACATGCGTCGTCGTAGGCTGATTGTGCCAGGAACGGAATGTCCTCCGGTTTAACTATGTCTTTGAGATCTGCAGGAATTCCAACATCTATGGACAGCTGACGTACTGCGTCGACAGCGGCCTTTCTGTATTCCTCCTGGGTCATGTCGTCAACGCCGCTTACGCCCATAGCCCTTGCAATCTCGCGGTATTTCTCGCCTGTTGCTTCTGCGTTGTACTCCATAACAGTAGGTAGAATGATCGCATTTGCAACTCCGTGAGGTGTATCATACAGCGCTCCAAGTGGGTGCGCCATGGAATGAACGATTCCAAGTCCGACATTCGAAAATCCCATGCCGGCTACATACTGGCCGAGAGCCATATCTGCACGGCCCTCAGGTGTGTTGGCCACAGCTCCTCTGAGCGAACGGCTGATGATCTCGATAGCTTTGAGGTGGAACATATCGGACAGCTCCCATGCGGCTGCTGTGATATATCCCTCAATTGCATGTGTCAGTGCGTCCATACCGGTTGCTGCTGTGAGACCCTTTGGCATGGAGCTCATCATCTCAGGATCAACAAATGCTACAACAGGAATATCCTTAGGATCAACACATACCATCTTGCGGTTCTTTTCAACGTCTGTGATAACATAGTTGATAGTAACTTCTGCAGCGGTTCCTGCCGTTGTAGGAACTGCGAATATAGGAATGGATTTGTTCTTTGTAGGTGCGACACCCTCAAGGCTTCTGATGTCTGCAAAATCAGGATTCGCAATGACGATTCCAATTCCCTTTGCTGTATCCATAGATGATCCGCCGCCGATGGCGATAATGTAATCGGCACTAGCTGCTTTGAATGCTTCAACCCCCTGCTGAACATTCTCAATGGTAGGATTTGGCTTGATGTTTGAGTAAATCTCATAAGCAAGTCCTGCACCGTCAAGGACATCGGTAACTTTCTTCGTCACACCGAATTTGATCAGGTCAGGGTCAGAGCATACAAGTGCTTTTGCAAAGCCTCTTCCAAGAGCTTCTGTGGCGATCTCCGCAATCGCGCCGGCTCCGTGGTAAGATGTTTCGTTGAGCACAAATCTGTTTGCCATAATTCTATCTCCTCCTTTACATTGCGTTACGTGCATTTTGCACAAAACGTTTCACAAAACTATGGCTTTATTATACCATTTACACAATAATTTTCCAAGTGTAATAACAGTCAAAATAGCGACATTTACAGTCAAAATGGCATCTGTTAGAATACACATTATGGAGATGATGAGATACAGATGAATAATATTGAGAAAAATATAATAGACAGATATGTAATGAAGCCGGACTGGAGGATCATGAGCCGGCGAGCGGATTTCAAGGCCATAGGAAGCCGGTTCGGTGTGGATCCGGTGGTGGCGAGAGTCATGGTGAACCGGGGGATGAGTACGGAGCAGGATATAGATATGTATTTAAATGGCGACAGGGAGTTTTTGCACGATCCTGCGCTGATGAGAGATCTTCCGGAGGCTGGGCGCATCTTGTATGAGAAGCTCAGAGATAACAGACACATTCGCATTATATCAGATTACGATGTGGATGGTGTGAGTTCCAATTATATATTGTTTCTTGGAATGCGGCGTGTGTGGGCACAGATACACAACGCCGATCCGGGCGAATGCGGCGTGGTGGACTACGATATACCTCACAGGATCCATGACGGATATGGAATAAATAAGAGGCTGATCGATGTGGCAGAAGAGGACGGCGTCGACACCATAGTGACGTGTGATAATGGCATTGCTGCGCTGGAGCAGGTCAGATATGCGAAGTCGCTTGGAATGACCGTTATCATCACGGATCACCATCAGATACCTTATGAGGATGGTGAGGACGGCAAAAGAACATATATGCTGCCAAATGCTGATGCGGTTATTGACAACCAGAGAGCTGACTGTGAATATCCGTTCAAAGGTCTGTGCGGTGCGGGAGTTGCATGTAAACTCATCCAGTATCTGTACAGGATAAGCGGCGTGGATGAGAATGAAGTCCAGGATTTCTATGAGATCCTCGGCCTTGCGACAAATTGCGACATGATGGACCTTGTGGATGAGAACAGGGTATATGTGAAATATGCACTTGCAAGTCTTAAGAACAGCAGGAATGCAGGACTGAATGCCCTGATAAAGCTGAGTGGCAGGAACGAAAAGAAGATTTCCACATTTGACCTGGGATTTCTCATAGGACCATGTATAAATGCAGCGGGAAGACTTGGGGATGCCAGGACAAGCCTGGAATTTTTGCTGGAACGTGATCCTGAGGTGGCCGGCGGGAAGGCGGCGGAACTGCTGGCTATTAACGAGGAAAGAAAACTCATGACAGAGATGGGGGTCAGGCACATAACGGACATGCTTGTTGCCAATACGATAAATTGTGCACCCGGAAATGATGTTACACTGGCTGACAAAGTTATAGTTGTGTACATTCCGGGAATTCATGAAAGCGTGGTTGGTATAATCGCCAGCAGGCTCAAGGAGGCTTACAGCCGTCCGGTCATGGTATTTACCGACGGTGAAGCGGAGGGGATACTCAAGGGATCCGGAAGGTCTGTGGAGAGCTATAATATGTTTGAAGAGCTCAGCAGTGTGAGGGATATGTTCACAGCATTTGGCGGTCATGCCATGGCGGCAGGATTTTCGATAAAGAAGGAGAACCTTGAATCTTTGCGCAGAAAGCTGAATGAGAATACAGAACTCACTGATGAGGACATCACACCAAAACTCATGATAGATGTGCCGATGCCGCTGTGGTACAACAACATAGAGCTTACAGAGCAGCTTGACAGGTTGGAGCCGTATGGAAAAGGAAACCGCAGACCACTGTTTGCACAGGCAGATGTGTCTGTGCAAAGAGCACAGATACTAGGTAAAAATCGGAATCTTCTAAAGCTCACCCTGGATATGGGGGACGGCAGAAGCATGGATTCGATAAATTTTGAGCCGGATGAGTTCGTGAATAACATAAAACAGTGGTTTGGCGAAGATGAATGTGTTAAAATGTTAGATGGTCAGCCAAATGGAGTGACGATCGATGTGGCGTATTATCCACAGATCAATGAGTTCAGGGGGCAGAAAAAGCTTCAGGTGAAACTTGAATCTTACAGAAAGAGCTGACAGGACACAATAAAGGCAAAAATATAATTTACCTATGAGATAAAAGATAGTGCAAGGAGGGAAACGCCGATGAGCGAAGTAGAAAAGTATATCAAGAGTATTCCTGATTTCCCAAAGCCGGGAATCATATTCAGAGATGTGACAAGTGTCACTGAGAACCCGGAGGGAATGAAGCTTGCCATAGACGAGATGGATAAGCTGCTTGATGGTGTCGATTATGATGTGATAGCAGGAGCTGAGTCGAGAGGCTTTATATTCGGCGCACCGCTTGCCTACAAGAATAACAAAGGGCTTGTGCTTGTCAGAAAGAAGGGCAAGCTTCCAAGAGAGACTGTGGAGATGTCATATGACCTTGAGTATGGACAGGCTACCATAGAGATACATAAGGATTCGATAAAGCCAGGTGAGAAGGTTGTTCTTGTCGATGATCTCATCGCCACCGGAGGAACCATAGAGGCCGCTGCAAAGCTCATAGAGAGTCTGGGCGGAATAGTGGTGAAGATGGTATTCCTTATAGAACTTACAGACCTCAAGGGACGTGAGAGACTTTCAAAGTATGACGTGGCTTCGGTCGTACAGTTTGATGGAGAATAATTAATTCAGAATATAGCAGGAAGCGTGGTGATCGTATGGGAGAGACATTTGACAAGACTCAGGATAATATAGTTGCCGAGGAGACCCAAAGGGCGGCCGAGGCGGGAGTTATTACTTCGGAACAGGCGACAAAGGATGGAATAGCAGCTATTGAGAAGGCTCTTGCCGAGGGAAAAAAGGTGCCTCAGAATGAGCTGATGAAGATAGAAGAGCAGACAAACAGACAGGTAAAGGCGAAGAGAGAGATCGATCTGTCAACACCTGCGGATTTTACACCTCCGGAGGATCTGTACAAAGAGCTTATATCAAGGATACTCACATATCACCCATCTGCTGACATATCGATGATAGAGAAGGCATACAAGGTTGCTGATGCGGCACATAAGGGTCAGAAGAGAAAGTCCGGTGAGCCATATATCATGCATCCCTTAAATGTGGCTATCATACTGGCGGAGCTGGAGCTTGACAAGGAGACCATCGTTGCAGGTATCCTGCATGACGTGGTGGAAGATACGGTTATGACATCGGAAGAGATTGCTTCGGAATTTTCTGAGGAAGTTGCATTTCTGGTGGACGGTGTAACAAAGCTTACACAGCTCAAGATGACCACGGATAAGATAGAGGTTCAGGCAGAGAATCTTCGTAAGATGTTCCTGTCGATGGCAAAGGATATCAGGGTTATATTGATAAAGCTTGCCGACAGACTCCACAACCTCAGAACTCTTCAGTATCAGTCCCCTGAGAAGCAGATTGAGAAGGCCAGGGAGACCATGGATATATACGCACCTATCGCTCACCGTCTTGGTATCAGCAAGATAAAGGTTGAGCTGGATGATCTGTCTATGATGTATCTCATGCCTGATGTGTACAGGGATCTCAAGGCTCAGATAGATGAGAAGCTGTCGGAGAGGGACGCCTACATCAAGAGGGTGGTTGCGGATGTGAAGAAGCATATCGACAATGCCGGTCTTGAGGCTGAGATAGATGGAAGGGTCAAGCATTTCTTCAGTATATATAAGAAGATGAAGAACCAGAACAAGACACTGGATCAGATATATGATATATTTGCGGTCCGCATAAAGGTGAACACGGTCAGGGACTGTTATTCTGCACTGGGCATCATACATGAGATGTATAAGCCTATCCCGGGCAGATTTAAGGACTATATAGCCATGCCTAAGTCCAACATGTACCAGTCCCTTCACACCACGCTGATCGGACCGGAGGGCCAGCCGTTTGAGATACAGATAAGAACCTATGAGATGCACAGGACTGCTGAATACGGTATCGCAGCCCACTGGAAATACAAGGAGAACATATCCGGAACTGTCATGCAGAAGGAGGAAGAGAAGCTCTCATGGCTTCGACAGATACTTGAGTGGCAGAGAGATACGGATGACAACAAGGAGTTCATGAGTTTCGTTAAGACGGATCTCGACCTTTTTGCAGAGCAGGTGTACTGCTTCACTCCTGCGGGAGATGTCAAGAATCTGCCGAGTGGTTCAACTCCTATAGATTTTGCATACGCCATCCACACCGCCGTGGGCAACAAGATGGTTGGTGCAAGGATAAATGGACGACAGGTTCCTATAGACACAAAGCTTAACAATGGAGACCGTGTGGAGATCATCACATCGCAGAACTCTACGGGACCTAGCCGTGACTGGCTGAACATTGTCAAGAGTACACAGGCGAAGACGAAGATCAACCAGTGGTTCAAGCACCAGTTCAAGGATGAGAATATCGGCCGTGGCAAGGAGCTTATACTTAACTACTGCAAGTCCAAGGGAATAGACTACAGTATGTATTCAAAGCCTGAGTATCAGGAAAAGATATACAAGAAGTACAATTTCCAGGATTGGGATTCCAT
>URJI01000046.1 GCA_900548215.1 uncultured Coprococcus sp.
CAAGGCAGATAATGGTTCATATGATGAACTCCTGGATAAGATGATGCAGAATATACTTGCAGATGGATAGGTGAGTCAATAAATTCAGGATGGTAGATGTTGAAGAAGATATGTGTAACTGTGGGCTTGTGTGCCCTGTGCGTGATCGCGGTGCTCCTTGGAGGGTGTTCAATATATGAAAAGGAGGATCTGGCGAAGATGGTGGCGACGCCTGGTGATGCGCATTCAGGAGATGGTGAAGGAACGCAGAAAGGGAAAGGTGGTAAGGGAGAAAGATCAGACGATGCACAGGATGTTGATGGGAAGGAAGATGCAGATTCCGATGATGGGGATATGTCAGAGGATATGACGAAACTGAGGGATTACAGCAAGATTCCCACAAAGAAATATTCGTGGTACATAGTCAGAAACAAGGAGCATGGTGCAAGTGGTTGTGATGACAGCTTTCCGCTGGAACAGTATGATGCATATTATATTGACAGGGAAAGCTCAGATAAAGGAGAAAAGGTTATGTATCTGACATTTGACTGCGGGTACGAGAACGGATATACGGATCAGATGCTGGATGTTTTGAAGAAACATGATGCAAAGGGATGCTTTTTCGTGACTATGACATATATAAGAGACAATCCTGATATAGTAAAAAGGATGAAAGAAGAAGGACATCAGGTGGGAAATCACACTGTTCATCATCCGTGTCTGCCGGAAATGAGTGTGGAAGAACAAAAAAAGGAGTTGGAAGAATGCGCTGATTTCATGGAGGAAGAGACGGGATATCCGATGGATAAGTATTTTAGACCGCCGTGCGGTGAGTATAGTGAGCAGGTTCTGCAGCTGGCTAAGGATATGGGGTACAGGACCATCTTCTGGAGTATGGCTTACCTTGATTATGATGTGAACAACCAGCCAGGTGCAGACTATGTCATAGAACATTTCGCAAAATACTATCATCCCGGAGCTGTCCCTCTCATTCATAACGTATCATCGTCAAATGCGCAGGCCCTTGATACGGTTCTCACAAACCTGGAGAAGGAGGGATATAAATTCAGGTCCTTGGATGAGATGGATTATGAATAGTAATATTGAAAAAAGCTCTCCTGTGCGGATCGTGGTGATCTGCATGGGGAGCTTTTTGTATGTAAGAGATTTTCATAAGACGATATGAATTATATGTATCAGTTATAAGGAAGAATCAGTGGTCAGAGACTGGACTGGCAGGGCAATCTGGGTGATATAAGCGTTCTTATTTGCACCGTGGGTTGGGGGGCCTTCCATAAATGTATTGCGAAAATAGCCACAGGCTGCAAGACCGTTTTCTTTTGCATAGTTAATCAGTTTATCCTGGACAGTGTGGAAGTTCTCATAGGGACCACGATAGTGTATGCATATAGCTGCAACCTGGGGAATATCCTTTATATGTGTATCAATGACGCCGGCAGCTGTAGTTACAGGGATCATGTACCTTCCGTTTGACGTTGATCCGATGGAAACTTCTATGCACAGTTTGCACATGGAGTCTAATGTATATATTTTGGTTGCCTCGATAAAAGTCTGGCGCAGACCGTTGGTTTTTTGAGCCAGGTCAGAGTCTCTGAATTCCTGGCAGTATGCAGTGAATGCCGGCAGGGTGGTATGAATAATCTCAAAGTCTGCCGTTTGGGACTGGCGGAGCTGAAGCTGTGCTATGCACAGGTCAAGCTGGGAACGCAGAGAAGTCAGGCGTTCAATAACATCATCAAGGTTTTCGGTATTGTTGAAATATCTGCTGATTTCTGACAGTGATAATCCAAGTTTCTGAAGTGTTTTTATGATCCGTACGTGTGCAATGTTGTCGGCAGAGTAGTAGCGGAAGCCGCTGCTCTTATTTTTGTATGCGGGTGTCAGAAGCCCAAGATCTTCGTAGTTTAGCAGCATTCTTCTTGTCACACCAAGTTTTTTTGTGACTTCACCAATTTGAAACAGGTCTTTATTTGCAGAACTCATAATAGCGAATCCCCCCTCTTTAACATCAGCACTTCAAAATCCCCATTTTGCAAGGCTGATACCACCATAAATATTCACAAAACAATTTGTAAAAAATGTATAATAACTATTGACTCGCACATCGGTGTGCGAATTATAATTATCATAAATATTTCGAGGAAAAGAGTCAATAATTATCGCAAGATAATCATTTTTTGGGCGTAAAATCCTCGAAATAAGCGGTTTTTATAAATGAAAAGGGGATTTGGGTATTTCCCTGAAAAGAAAGAGAGGTAGAATATGAGAGGACGAACAGCAGTAAAAAAACTGGCCGCCAGAAGCGTGGCATTTCTGATGGCTATGTTCATGACCTTGACATGCATTCTGGTCATGCCGGGTGGATCGACCGCATATGCAGCGGCGATGGAGAATTTGAGGATAAGCAGTTTTGAACTGAGCAGTGATGGGTATCTGACACAGGTTGGATGGTCGTGGACATCTAGTGGTGGTTATGCATCTGCACCATGTAAGCTTGCTATACAGGAGACGGAATTCACATCCGGCCAGCTTACTGACTATGGAAGTTATGCCAGATCACATCGTTATAGTAGTTGGGCAAGTGCTTCTACACCATCTGGCTGTGGATTTGCAGGATGGATCACAGAGTCGGCGTTCACACGTAGTTCCGGTGGTTCAAGGAAGGACACCGTATCAGGAAATGGAATAAAGCTTGATCCAGGCAAGAAGTATTATCTGTATGTATGGACTTTATATGGTTCTGTATATCCTGACATATATGTCGGAAGTGTAGATATGACAACAGGTATCGTTGAGGATGCCAGCGGCAATACTTTAGGAACTGGGCAGACTGGCGTAAACAAATGGATCACTGCTCCATCTATAACAGGATGGACATATGGTGATGCGGCTAATCAGCCTGTATACAAGTCAAGATATGGCACAGCAACTGTTACATATTATATGAAGGATGGCACATCCGCTGACAAGAAGGTGGAGACTCCTGTCAAGGCCGGCAATTATACCGCTGTGTTTGAAGTTGCCGAGACAGATGATTATAACGGTCTTTCAAAGTCTGTGGACTTTACTATAGAGAAGAAAACGGTTCAGCTTGTGTGGTCGAACACAACCTTGAAATATACGGGAAGCGAACAGATACCGGATGCCAAGGTTGACAGCAGCAGTCTTGTAGGATCTGATGTGTGTGGTGTGACAATCACAGGCGCAGCTGTGGATGTAGGAACATACACAGCCACAGCTACAGCACTTGACAATAAGAACTATCAGCTTCCTGCGAACAATACAGCCACGTTCACTATCCAGGATGATGGCCCTGTCACATTTATGAATGATGGATACCCATATGGAAAGGCCATGGGATCATCAACCATAACTTTAGTTGCTGATACTCTCGGCTCTCCATCATCATATCAGTGGCAGAGTTCAGACAGCAAGAGAGGAACATTTGAGGATATAGACGGTGCAACAGAGAAGACATATACGTTTACACCAGTTCACGGCAGATGGTACAGATGTGTTGTGGATGGCATTGTCAGCAGACCTATCAAAGCAGTTAAGCCTGGCTCTGACAGCGTGTTATGGACAAAACCATATAGCAGCTGGTACATAAGCAATGGAACCATGGCATACATGGTTGACTCAGACTACAGATTTGATGTGGTTGGTCATTACAGCAAAAACGGCAAGGATTATATGATGGGTACAAGCTACTCCAGATATTGGAGAGCTTACGGCAACAGTGATGCGGAGCCGTCAGCAGGAAATGCAACATCTGCAAGCCTTGATGCATTCAGGGTAGCATTTGACCCTACAGATCCTTACAATATGATTTTTGATATAGATATGGCGAGCGGACAGAGAGCATTTGCCATCAGCAGTGATACAATGATCGGTAACAGCAGTACAAGCGGTAATTACTCAGATGGTGCTGCTCTTATGGCTTCGGTTCAGAATGGCGTTGTACAGCAGGTATCCCTGGTTGGCGCCGCAACTGCAGCACAGATAGTTGATGATAATCCATCATTTGTCTTAAAGCCAGCAACCCCTGCTGATTATTTCTGGATCGGATATTACAATTCCAGAAAGACATATGCATATAATACATCGACGGAATCAACTATAAAGAAATATGCAGATATCGGTGGTTCGAAGGTCGCAACCCTGGTTGAGGGTGTAGATTCCGGAATCACAATGTCCTGGACAAATCTCCCAAGCGGCGGACACGTATACTTCAACTTCGGTGTAGGCAGAGTGATAGATATAGGTGTTGTCAGCGGACAGGTAGATTACACTGCTGAGAACATATGGGATCTCGGAGAGGATATTGAGTATCAGGTTACAGCAGATGGCGTGACATATGATATTACAAGCAACATGGACGGCAAGATCCCACTTGCGGGTACTGACGAGAACGGAAAGAGCTATGACTTTATAGGAAAGAACATAACTATTGCAAAGAAGGACAGTGAGGATACACCGGCGGTTATGGATATTGCGGCAAGACCTGATACACCGGCTGCTCCTTCAGAACTGAATGACAAGACAGGACTTACACCTGCTGATGTTGAGCAGATACAGAACACAGGCAGTCTTGATGGCATAGAGATCGTAGATGTGACTTCAACATCGATAAAGATAAATCCTGTTGACGGACAGCAGTATCAGTATTCTGTTGACGGACGCAACTGGACTACTCTTACAAATACAAATATAGCAGGCAACTATGTGATATCAGGAATCACAGAGGGACAGGCTGTACAGATCCGCACAAGGATCACTGCAAAGAGTACAAAACCTGCATCGCTCTGGTCTGAGCCAAAGACAGTAAAGACCGCTTCAAAGCTTGGTGTAACTACAGAAGGCTGGGAAGGTGTATATGATGGACAACAGCACAGCGCATCTGTTATTCCTGCAGCTGGTGTAAGTGGTGCGGTAGTTTTATATTCAGCTTCATCAGATGAGGCGTACTCAAGCGAAATGCCTGTATTCAAGAATGCAGGAGAGCACACGGTATATTATCTTGTATACGCAGATGGTTACGCTCCTTCGTATGGTACAGAGACAGTAAAGATCGACAAGAAGGTTATCAGAGCAGAAAAGGTGCTTGTTGAAGATGATTATACTATTCAGGGAATCGAGTTCTCAGGGCTCCTTGATGGCGATGAGCTGGTATATGATGACGATTACATTGTAGTTTTTTGGGGCACAACACCTGGAATAGAGAGGGTTGTATCCACATACAGATTTGCACTTGGAGATACAGCGAATACAGCAAATTATACACTTGAGACTAAGTCACTGGATATGGTACATATCCATAACTGGACATATGAGCTCAAAGAAGGACGAAATGACAGGATAATCGCATACTGCAGCGAGACTGAGTTCCCTGTACACTGCGCATATCAGGGCAGAGACGAGGCTGCCAGCTGCACTGTATCTGCGGAGAGCAGAGAGTACGATGGAACAGTGTATGCAGATGCAGCTGTTAAGAACTGGATAACAGAAAAGACCGGCGTGGAAGCTGTGCTCTCATATGAGGGAACAGGTGATACGGTTTACCCGGCAAGCAATATCGCTCCGACAAATGCAGGTACTTACAAAGCAGTTGTAAATATGGCTGGTGTAGAAGCATTTGCAGAGTTTGAGATCCAGAAACTTGACCAGACAGTTGAGCTTAATATGAGTGATTACACATACGGAGATGACATAGATGTACCGGTTGTATCAGGTGCACAGGAAGATCCTGAGATCGAGTATTATTACACAACTGAGAACCAGAACACAGATGGCACGCTGTGGGAGAACTCCACATCAGCGGAACCTGGTACATATTATATGTACGCAAAGGTGAATGCAACTGACAACTACAACGAGTATGTGACAGAACCTGTTGCATTTTCTGTATCAGCAAGAAGCACTTCTTCAGAGATAAGCGCGGCTGATGTTGTAAAGACATACGATGGGAATGCTTACGGAATAACATTGACAGGAGACATTCCTGAGAATGCAGTTGTCACATATGGTACTTCAGAGGATGCATGTGATGAGACCGAGAGTCCAAAGTACAGTCAGGCATCAGATGAGCCTTACACAGTATATTATAAGGTTGCAGCCAGAGGATATAATACTGTGACAGGACATGCGACAATCACTATCAATAAGAGAGCACTTGCAATATCTGGCATTAAGGCTGAGTCAAAGGCTTACGACGGAGGAGATGCAGCAGTTCTCGATTACTCAGACGTAATCTACGATGGCATAGTAAGCGGAGAGAAGCTTGAGATCACAGCTACAGGAACATTTGAAGATGCAAATGCCGGAACAGACAAGACAGTCAGCATAACAGATGTAACGGTTACAGGAAAGACAGTATCAAATTATGTGATAGCAGATGGTGACATCCAGAGCACAGCCAAGGCTGACATAACTAAGGCTGGAACAACGCTCACTGTAGCCAGGGTGGCAGCAAAGACATATGGAGGAGCACCGTTCGCACTCACAGTTAAGTGCAGCAGAACTGACAAGCAGACATTTACAAGCAGCAACACAAAGGTTGTCAAGGTAGATAGCACAGGAAAGGTGACAATAGTTGGTGCAGGAACCGCTACTGTGACAGTTTCAGTTGCAGGAAACACAAACTACAAGGCAGCAACAGCCAAGGCAGCTATCACAGTAAACAGGAAAGCGATCAGAGTAACTGCAAATGATGCGTCAAAGTATGAGGGCAAGGCTGATCCTAAGTTCTCATATACAGCAGCAGGTCTTGTTGGAAAAGACAAGCTTACAGGAATCATAATCAAGAGAACTGCAGGTGAGAAGTCAGGAACATATACGATCAAGGTTAGCCAGAAGGCTGGATCAAATCCTAACTACAAGATCACATTTGCGATAGGAAGACTTGTCATAAAGAAGGCACCATGGGTGGAGCCAAGCGGATCACAGCTTTACAGAATGAACCTTCCATTCTTCGTGATGAAGGGCAAGGGTATCAGTGGCAAGGTAAAACAGTCATGGCAGAAGGTGGCAGGTGCTACAGGCTATGATGTATACTGGTCATACTGCAACGGCAAGAATAACTACAATAAACTTGCAAGCGCAGGAAAGGCACTTACATACACGGACAAGAATCTCAATAACAAGAGAGAGTACAAGTACTTCACTGTTGCATACAAGAAGGTTGGCGGCAAGAAGGTATACATCGGCAGGACAAATGTCATACATGTATCGATGCCGAATGCCACATGCACAAATGCTGTATCAGTTACAGTCAACAAGAAGTCAGTCGTACTTACCAAGGGCAAGACGTTCAAGATCACATATAAGCAAAAGCTGGAGAATGCCAAGAAGAAACCTCTTAATCATTTGATCAGCACAGAGAAGTATAGAACCAGCAATGCAAAGGTTGTAACTATCTCCAGAACGGGCGTGATCAAAGCCAAGGCTAAGGGTAGATGTACTGTATATGTAATGGCAGACAACGGTGTAAATGCGACTATCAAGGTAACAGTAAAATAGCAATATAACTTTATGATGTAGTTGTTAATCATAACAGACGATCCTCCGCCGGGCTATGTGTTATATACGGCCCGCGGAGGATTTTTAATATTATGGTTGATTATGGAATGCCTATTTGCTAAAATTGACTCAGTGTGAAAAAATTAATACAAGTAAGGAGAGTAATCAAATGGCACAGACAGTAAGTTTCGATTTTAAGAATGCAAAAGCCATGGCTACAGATGCTGATATAGCAGCAATAAAAGATCAGGTTGTAGCTGCAAAGGCAACACTTGTAAACAAGACCGGTGAGGGAAATGATTTCCTTGGATGGATCGATCTTCCAGTAGACTATGACAAGGAAGAGTTTGCCAGAATCAAGAAGGCAGCAGCCAGGATACAGGCAGATTCAGACGTGCTCGTAGTAATCGGTATCGGTGGTTCTTACCTGGGTGCAAGAGCAGCCATCGAAGCTTTAAGACACAGCTTTTACAATTCCGTTGACAAGTCAATCCGCAAGACTCCTGAGATCTACTATGCAGGATCAAACATCAGCAGCACATACATGGCTCACCTGCTCCAGGTGATCGGTGACAGAGATTTCTCTATCAACATCATCTCAAAGTCAGGTACAACAACAGAGCCAGGCATCGCTTCAAGAATCTTCAAGAAGAAGCTTGTTGAGAAGTATGGCAAGGAAGGTGCGGCTAAGAGAATTTATGCCACAACAGACAAGGCAAAGGGAGCTTTAAAGACACTTGCAACAGAGGAAGGCTATGAGACATTTGTAGTTCCTGATGATGTAGGAGGACGTTTCTCAGTTCTCACAGCAGTTGGTCTTCTGCCAATCGCAGTAAGCGGTGCTGATATAGATAAGCTTATGGAAGGTGCAGCTTCAGCAAGAAAGGATTGTCTTGCACAGGACTTCGACGATTCAGATGCTATGAAGTATGCAGCAGTAAGAAATGTACTGTACAATAAGGGCAAGTCAATCGAGATCCTTGCTAACTTTGAGCCGGCACTCCATTATGTATCAGAGTGGTGGAAGCAGCTCTACGGCGAGAGCGAGGGCAAGGATGGCAAGGGACTTTTCCCAACAGCTACAGACTTTACAACAGACCTTCACTCACTTGGACAGTTCATCCAGCAGGGTTCACAGAATCATTTCGAGACAGTTATCAATGTTGTAAATCCAACATGTGAGATCGTTATGGAGGCTGAGGACTCAGATCTTGACGGACTTAACTATCTTGCAGGCAAGACTGTTGATTTCGCAAACAAGAGTGCTATGAACGGAACTATCCTTGCACATGCAGACGGCGGCATACCTATCATCCAGATCAACATCGACAAGATCGATGAGTTTACTCTCGGTGAGCTGTTCTACACATTTGAGTTCGCATGTGGTGTAAGTGGATACACACTCGGTGTAAACCCATTCAACCAGCCAGGTGTGGAGAGCTACAAGAAGAACATGTTCGCTCTTCTCGGCAAGCCTGGAAACGAGGAGCTTGGCAAAGAGCTGCTTGCAAGGATCAACGGCTAATCAATACAGAGCCGGGGAAAACTGCAGATGTGTGCATGGTGCATGCAATATGTGATATATAGAATATAAATACGTAATATAAAAATACAGGTGTATACGCAGATGGTGGAGCCGGTTCAGGCTTTTGCTTTGATAAGCGTATCACCTGTATTTTTTTGCAATTCTATATTTCTTGTAATCGGATTGGCACAATGTTATACTTATGAAGTGTATAGGCTCGATGGGAGCACGACACTTAAATTGTTGATGTAAGGATTAGAAAGGCAGTGACATATGAACGAGATGAGAGATGTAGAGGGGCTGTATAACCGATACAGACAGGTTCCGTTGTATCTGATAGGAATGTTCTGTCTGATGACAGTGTTTATGTACTTTGCAGGCATAGGCGCAGGAGTTATGGCTACTGTGTTTACAATTATATATAGTACGATATCCATCATAGTCTACCTGCGAATGATTTCTCTATCCAAAGATCGTTATGTGGAATTTGCCATGGAACATGGCAAGATGCAGAAGGAGCTGATAAAGGAGTTTCCGGTTCCTTATGCGCTCCTTGATGAGGATGGAAAGGTAGTGTGGGTGAATGATGAATTTTCCCGCATCACGGAGACCAGCAAGAGAAAGCTGATGAAGCTTAACATAGTACAGGTGTTTGAGGAAGTTACAGAAGAGAGTCTTCCATATCAGGAGAATGTAACAGAGGGAGAGATTGCGTTTAGTGGCCATCAGTATCGGTATGAGATACGCAGGGTGCAGGTAAATAAAATCGAGCCTGATCCTGAGGAAGCCGATGAAGGTGAGAAGAAAGGTGATGGAGAGGGGTTAAAGACTGATGATGGCATCAAGGCTGATTCTGCCCACGGCTTACGACATCATGGCAAGACGGACACTTTCCTTGCTTTTTATATGTTTGATACCACAGTCGTAAAACAGCTCACACAGGAAAACCATGACCAGAAGCTGGTTGCAGGTCTTATATATATAGACAATTACGACGAGATATTTGAATCTCTTGAGGAGGTACGGCATTCCCTTCTGGTTGCCCTTGTCGACAGAAAGATCAACAAGTATATGGCGAATGTGGATGCGATAGTCAAGAACCTGGAGAAGGACAAGTATATGTTCGTTATGCCGCAGAAGTACCTTGACCAGCTGAGGGAGAACAAATTCGCTTTGTTAGATGAGGTAAAGGCCATCAACATAGGAAATGATCTTCCGCTTACCTTAAGTATAAGTCTGGGTACGGATTACAAGAGTTTTATAGAGAACTTTGAGGCTGCGAGATCGGCTATGGAGCTGGCTCTTGGAAGAGGCGGCGACCAGGCTGTTATCAAATCTGCCGACAGGATAACTTATTTTGGCGGCAAAAGCCAGGGAACTGAGAAGTCTACAAGGGTTAAGGCGAGGGTCAAGACGCTTGCCTTTATGGAGCTTCTTGAGACCAAGGAGAAGGTTATCATCATGGCGCACAAGAACCCGGATATGGATGCATTTGGTTCAGGCATAGGTATTTACAAGATGGTGACAGCCATGGGCAAGAAAGCTCATATTGTTGTAAATGAGGTCTCATCGGCAATCAGTCCTATATACGGTAACTTTACTACAAGCAGTATTTACCCGGATGATATGATCATCAATAACGACCAGGCGCTTGGTCTGGTGGATGACGATACTGTTGTAGTTGTTACGGATGTGAACAATCCTACACTTACCGAATGTGAGGAACTGCTTTCCTATGCGAAGAGCATTGTTGTATTTGACCATCACAGGCAGACAAGGGATGTCATTGCAAATGCTACACTCTCTTATATAGAGCCATTTGCGTCGTCGGCATGTGAGATGATCGCAGAGATGCTGCAATACATGGATGAGAAGATCAAGCTCAGACCAACTGAGGCGGATGCCATGTATGCTGGAATATTGATAGATACAGATAATTTCCTGAGCAAGACAGGCGTGAGGACTTTTGAGGCTGCGGCATTCCTCAAGAGAAGCGGCGCTGATGTCATGCGTGTCAGAAAGATGTTCAGAACAGATATTGAGACATACAGGCAGAAAGCAGCCGGGGTCAGTCATGCCGAGATGGTGCTTGATTCATTTGCAATATCAATCATCACACCGGAGAAGGGACCTGAATCTCCGCTGGTGCTCACTGCAAAGATTGCAAATGAGATGCTTGACATAGCAGGCGTCAGAGCATCATTTGTCATAGCCCAGATGGGATCCGATGTAAAGATAAGTGCGAGAGCCATAGATGATGTGAATGTACAGATTATCATGGAGCGCATGGGTGGTGGCGGCCATGCGAATGTTGCAGCTGCCCAGTTTGCAAATGCAAACGCTGAGGATATAAAGAAAGAGCTTGTGGAGCTGCTCAATGAGATGTACAAGGAAGGAGACATATAGAACATGAAAGTTATATTATTACAGGATGTAAAGAGCCTTGGCAAGAAAGACGCTATGGTTGAGGTGAATGAGGGATATGCAAGGAATTTCATCATTCCAAAGAAGCTGGGAATTGAGGCTACACCTAAGAATCTCAATGATTTCAAACTGAAGAAGGCACATGAGGAGAAAGTAGCTGCTGAAAATCTTGCGGAGGCAAAGGCACTTGCTGCTGAGCTTGAGAAGTCATCAATAACAGTGAAGATCAAGGTCGGCGAAGGAGGAAGATCATTTGGATCTGTGTCGACAAAGGAGATTTCAGATGCGCTTAAGAATCAGCTTGGAAAGGATATAGACAAGAAGAAGATAGTTATGAAGGATTCCATCAAGGCGGTCGGAAGTTTCACGGTTAAGATCAAGCTTCATCCGGAGGTTCAGGCAGAACTCAGCGTAAAGGTTGAGGAGGCTTAACTGCCATGGAAGACGCATTTGTAAAGAGAAAACTTCCCTACAATCTCGATGCTGAGAAGTCGGTCATCGGTTCCATGCTTATGGACAGAGATGCTATAGTGGATGCGGCGGATATGCTTGTGAGCGACGACTTCTTCAATCGGCAGTATGGAATACTGTTTGAGAATATGGTGGAGCTTTTCAAAGAGGGCAAAGCAGTAGATCTTGTCACGCTTAAGAATAAGCTCGATGAGAACAATGTACCTGATGAGGTCATAAGTTCCAAGGTAATAGCAGAGATACTGGACACTGTACCAACGTCTGTGAATGCAAAGCATTATGCACAGATCGTTGCTGACAAGTCTGTTTTGCGTAAGACCATCAAGTTGTGCGAGACAGTGGAGAAGGATTGTTATCTTGACTCGGAGGGAGTCGAGGTGCTTTTGGAACGTGCAGAGAGCGGCGTGTTCAACATCATCAAGGAACGAAACGGTGCAAATGATTTCGTGCCGATCGACAAGGTCGTCATGAATGTCATAGATCAGATAGAGGCGGCATCGAGAAAGAACACCAGGGTAACTGGTATTCCTACGGGATTTATAGATCTGGACAATATGCTTACCGGTCTGCATGGATCGGAGTTCATACTTGTTGCGGCGAGACCTGCCATGGGTAAGACCGCATTTGTTCTGAATATTGCCCATCATGTGGCGGTGAGAAAGAAGATCCCTACAGTTATATTTAACCTGGAGATGGACAAAGAACAGCTTGTAACACGTATGATAGCCATGGATGCGCTGGTGGACTCACAGAAGGTGCAGACAGGACAGCTTGCTGAGGATGATTGGGATCAGGTGCTTGCAAGCTCTGAGAGTATAGCGGCATCACCTCTGTTTATAGAAGATACATCAGCTCTGACCATATCTGAGTTGAGATCAAAATGCAGAAAGCTTAAGAATAAGAATGGCCTTGGACTGATAATCATCGACTACCTGCAGCTGATGAGTACCACGGGAAGAGTGGAGTCGAGACAGCAGTTCGTATCTGATATGTCCAGATCGTTGAAGATGTTGGCCAGAGAGCTGGATGTTCCGGTTATAGCACTTTCACAGCTTAACCGAGATGTTGACCGTAGACCGGATCACAGACCTGTGCTTGCGGATCTCCGTGAGTCAGGATCTATAGAGCAGGATGCCGATGTGGTTATGTTCATTTACAGAGATGACTATTATAATCCGGATACGGACAAGAAGGGTATATCGGAGATAATCATAGCCAAGCAGAGAAAAGGTGCCACAGGATCTGTGGATCTGGTATGGCTGCAGGAATATACCAAGTTTGCCAACAAGGAGCACTAGAAAATATATTATGTTTTATAAGGAGAATTTGAGATGGTAGTTGAACCAAGAGTAAAGGATTTTATATGTACAACAGCTCATCCTGTCGGATGCGCACAGAACGTGAAGAACCAGATTGAGTATGTAAAGTCAAAGGGAACAGCAAAGAGCGGGGAAGCACCTAAGAAGGTTCTTGTGATCGGCTCATCAACAGGCTATGGACTTGCTTCACGTATCGCAGCAGCATTTGGCTATGGTGCAGATACCCTCGGAGTTATGTTCGAGAAGGAGTCGAATGGTCGCCGTACAGCGACTGCAGGTTTCTACAACAACAGAGCATTTGAGGAGGAGGCTCATAAGGCTGGTCTCTATGCTAAGTCTATAAATGGCGATGCCTTCTCAGTGGAGATCAAGGAGCAGGTGATTGAGACCATAAAGGCAGACATGGGCAAGATTGATATGATCGTATACAGCCTTGCAGCGCCTAGAAGAACTACACCTGATGGAACAAAGTACACATCAGTTCTCAAGACAGTTGGCGATGAATACACCAACAAGACTCTTGTACTCAAGGACAACACAATCACAGAGGCGCATATCACAGCGGCAAATGAGGACGAGATCAAAGCAACCATCAAGGTCATGGGCGGCGAGGACTGGATCGACTGGATGCAGGCACTCTCTGATGCGGGAGTTTTAGCTGATAATGTGATCACAGTTGCGTATTCATATATAGGACCAAAGATCACATTCCCGATTTATGCTGAGGGATCTATCGGACAGGCAAAGAAGGATCTGTACAAGTCAGCAGATATCATAAATGAGAGGTTCCCTAACATAAAGGCAAAGATAGCAATCAACAAAGCTCTTGTAACTCAGTCAAGTGCGGCAATTCCTATCGTTCCTCTGTACATCACACTTCTCTACAAAGTTATGAAGGAGAAAGGTCTCCATGAGGGTTGTATAGAGCAGATGCAGAGACTGTTTATGGACAAGATTCTGGACGACACCCAGGTTGATGATAACGGATTTATCCGTATGGACGATTGGGAGATGAGAGATGATGTTCAGGCGGTTGTTGCAGAGCACTGGGATACAGTAAACAATGACAATGTAAAAGATATAGCCGATATTGATGGATACTGGGAGGACTTCTACAACATGTTCGGTTTCAAGATCGACGGTGTGGACTACTCTGCAGACGTAGATATCATGTAATTTCATAATATATAAAAAGACTACCCCACAGATTCATGGAATTTGCGGGGTGTTCTTGTGAAGACGCACTTATTTGCAAAGCTGCAGGTTTTCAAGTATACAATTTTACAAGGAGGACGTATGTACAGATATTTGTTGTTTGATCTGGATGGCACTATCACTAAGTCAGAGGAAGGAATATTTAATTGTATAAAATATGCACTGGACTGGGCGGGCATTCCGTACCCGGAGCAGCCAGTGTTCAGAAGTTTTATAGGACCTTCACTGTATGATTCTTTCGTGAGAGAGTTCGGCATGGATGATGCGAAAGCAAAGGAGATGGTTGCGAAGTATAGAGAGAGATACAACGTTGTGGGTCTCTTCGAGGCAGAGGTGTATGATGAAGTGGAAGATACCCTTCGTTCTCTAAAGGGGAGAGGGTGCGTACTCTCGGTGGCAACCAGTAAACCGACTGAGCCGACGCTTCGAATACTTGAAAAATTTGATGTGAGAAAATACTTTGATGTTGTTGTTGGAAGCAATCCAGACGGAACTGGATCAGACAAGAAGAATATCATATCCCAGGTGCTTGAAAGCCTTAAAAAAGATCACGATTTGACAGAAGAAATGATCCAGGACGGACAGGCTGTAATGGTAGGCGACAGACGCTACGACATAGAAGGCGGTAAAGCCTGCGGTCTCCAGACTATAGGTGTCCTCTATGGCTATGGCAGCAGGGAAGAATTTGAGGCTGCCGGAGCTGACCACATAGTAGAAACTCCGGATGAAATATTAGAGTTATAGAAAGAAATATATAGATAATACTGTCTGTCATTATATCTGACAGAGATATAAAGTAGAGCCTGTGTATATGTAAGTCGGGTGTGATTACATATGCACAGGCTCTGTCTTGATTCTGATTTGTAATGGGTTATATGTATGACAAATAAGATCATTTTCTGATATTCGCTATATATCCAAAGAACGCTCCTATAATACCTCCTATTATATGGGTGATATTGGAGACATTGTCCTTTATAAATACTCCATCGACAACCTGGCCGCCTATATACAATACGGCAACAAGAATAAATGTGAGTGGTATAGATCCATCCTTAATACATGCAAATGATGACAGAAGAATGTAAGCGAATACTACTCCGCTTGCCCCCAGCAGTGCCGTTCCCGGGAAAAAGATGAAGTGGACAAGTCCTGTCATAAATGCTGTTGTAATGGTGACTACGAGCATGTCAGCTGATCCGTATTTTTCTTCAAGCAGCGGGCCGATTACCAGAAGCAGAGTCATGTTGTTGATGAGATGACTCCAGCTTGCGTGTCCAAATACATGTGTGAACATTCTGATGTATGTAAGCGGGTCGGTCAGGGGCGCTCTATATACCTCAAATAAAAGGATGTTGCTCCTGCCGCTTGTCAGGCAGTTCAGCAGATATGCTCCCAGACAAATAAGGGCAAATCCCAGAACTACCGGTGAGTTGAATGATATCTTCAGTATTGTTTTCTGTTTGGTTTTCGCCATAAACTCCTAGTCTCCATCTAATCGTCGTAATCAGGCATATCATTGAAGTACATCTTGAGGAAGTTTGTGCTGTTCTCAAGAATTCTCATGGTTGATGGCAGAGGTACTGCAATGAGGTCATTAAAGACATATTCGCCTGCGGCAGAGTCTATTTCGCGTCCCATCTGAGATTCGTTGTGTGTATAGTCGGCGTTGAAACCGCCATATTTGTTGCCTCTTGCATCAAGTCTGATCCATTTCTTAAGATCAGGGTGATATACGGCATTCAGTGCATGCATGGCAAGCTTGCCGCCTTTGTGCTTGAGACGTACATAACAAAAGCCGGTGTAAAAGTTATTGGCACGGAGAAGTGCAGCCAGCAGGTTTGCTTTTGAGTAGCTGATTCCTGTGCGCGCTTCAAGAACGTCCGAGGCGCTGATCGTAATAACTGTAAAATTGCTATCATATGTGTGAGAAATCTCATCGCGGACAAAATAGTAACATGCCTGTATGATCTCGTCGCTGCTCTTGCACTTATCTGCCAGTTCTTTTGCTTTTGCGGCGACGATAGGATTGTCATAATCAACATACTTGTCGTATTGTAAATATGCAGAATCCTTATTTCTCTGTATTAGTTGCATTGTGTCATCTCTCCTTTATTACTTGAAATATGTAGAACTTCAGATAATAAGATTCATCTGCAGCCCACAAAATCGGGTGGTCAGGAGCCTGTGTCCGGAATTCAACCTGACGAAGCCTAACGTGCGAATTCGTGGCAGCCTGTCTGATGGTTTTGGTGAACAGCTCAAAATCCATGAAATGTGAACATGAACATGTTGCGAGAAATCCCCCATCTCTTACAAGCTTCATTGCGCGCAGGTTTATCTCTCGATACCCCTTGACAGCGTTCTTTATTGAGTTCCTTGACTTTGTGAATGCGGGTGGATCCAGAATGACTACGTCAAACTGCTCCCCTTTAGATTCTAATTCTGGAAGAAGGTCAAAGACATCTCTGCACTGGAATGTGACTGTGTCTTCGAGTCCGTTTAGTTTTGCATTTTCACGTGCCTGTGCTATCGCCAGTTCTGATGCGTCTACTCCCACAACGCTTCTAGCCCCGGCTATACCGGCATTGAGTGCAAATGATCCTGTGTGCGTAAAGCAGTCAAGAACCTTTGCGTCTTTGCATATCCGTTGAATGGCAAGACGATTATACTTCTGATCCAGGAAGAATCCGGTCTTCTGACCGTCTTTCACATCGACAATATATCGAACGCCATTTTCATTTATCTGAACATCGGTGTCAAACTCGTCACCGATAAATCCCTTATAAGGATCCATCCCCTCATGTTTTCTCACTTTCGCATCGCTGCGTTCATAAACACCCTGAATTATTATACCATCATTTTTAAGTATATTTTTTAAAATATTTATTAACAAATTTTTAACTTTATCAATGCCGAGGGCAAGAGATTCTACAACGAGAACATTTTCAAATTTGTCAATGACGATTCCGGGCAGAAAATCAGCTTCTCCAAATACAATTCGACAGCTGCTGGTATCGACAGTCTTCTTTCTGTAGTCCCAGGCATCCTGTAGTCTCTTTGTAAAGAATTCTTCATTGATATCGGTATTCACATCCCTGGTGAGCATACGGATGATGATCTTGGAGTTCGTATTAATGAATCCTTTGCCGAGATGATATCCGTCAAAGTCGTTCACTATAATGATATCACCGTTTTCGAAGTTCCCTGTTATAGAGTCCACCTCGTTGTCAAATATCCATGCACCGCCTGATTTCAAGAGACGGCCCTCCCCTTTTTTTAATGTAACAATAGCACTCATTATATGTTCCTTTCTACTGATCTGCATCAGTTCATTGTCTAATCTGCATTTTATCATAGAAGATGGACAATTCACAACAATGATATATGTAACAGAATTGTAACAAAAAATCCCTAAAAAAGTTATACTTGTAAAAAACATGTAACACGTGTATACTACGAGCTGTATCATAAGGGGGAACCGCGAAGCGGGGGATGCCTTATGATAATGCAGGCGCCGCACGAAGTGCCAAGGAATGCGCCTGCTCAATAATGTATCATAAGGGGGAACCGCGAAGCGGGGGATACCTTGTGATAATGTAGGCGCCGCACGAAGTGCTTTGGAATGCGCCTGCTCAATATATCATAAGGAGGGCATAAGAATGTCTAAGAAGAGAGATAATGCGGAGAGCCGCACGGACATGAAGAAGATTATAGTCAGTGTGATAGCTGTTGTCCTTACTGTGGCGGTTATCTTTTCGGCAAATGTGATCACCCGGGCTGATGAGGCTGACGTGGCAGTGATTGCAACTTCTACAGATGCAGATAAGGCAGGAATTATCCTGGATAGCGACGGATACTTCAGATATTATAAAGAAGGTGTTGCGTATACAACGCCAGGCTGGATAAGTGTGAATGATGAGGATCTGCGCATAAGCAAGGCTGGTCATGTGACAGAGTCATATAACACAACTACAAAGGTGCTGAGCCTGTACAGAAGCGGCAGGAAGACAAAGGCAAGCAATCTCGCATTTGTGCTTAAGGACGGATATGTATATGTGTTTGATGCAAATGGTGTGCAGGTAAGCAAAGAGGGATGGTATGTAACTGATTCAGCAAATAAATATTATGTGTCAAAGAACAGCAGGGTTACAAAGAAATTTGTGCGCTCAGGAAGTATCATCAACATGTACAGTTACCAGAAAAGCGGACTTATGTGGAAGAAGTATACTAACTCATGGCAGACTGTAGACAATAAGGATTACTATTTCAACAAATATGGAATATGTACAACTGTATATGACAGAACGACAAGAAAGGCATCTGTGTTAAACAGCAGCAAGAAATTTGTGCCAGCAAGAAACCAGATGGTTACCTTGAGAGATGGAAAGAATTATTATTTCAATCTGCAGTCAAAAAAGACTACTAAAAAGGGCTGGTATAGTCCTCAAGATGGCATATATATGTATGTTGGAACAAACGGAACGGTGATAAGGAAGGTTTACAGATCAAACAAGCTGTATGTTGCCTCTGCTTACAATGCATCCAAAAAGTTGTGGGTGTCAAGCAAGAATATGTGGATAAATACAGGAAGTAAGCTGATATATATCAACAAATACGGTGTAGGAACTAAGGTATATAATATTTCATCAAGGACATTATATACGTATTCAGCAAAGACAAAGGGATATGTAAAGGTCAGGAACAAGCTTGATAAACTGAATGGAAAAAAGTATTATTTCTATAATAAAGATGGTGTAAGAGCCTTGGCAAATGGATGGAAGAAGGCATCATCAACAGAATATTATTATGTAAGCAGATCGGGATATGTGACAGCTAAGTACATAAGTAAAAATGGAATAAAGACTTATTTTGATCTGAACTACAGTAAGAACAGTTGGGTTCAGAGAAAACAGGTGTGGAAGAATGTTGGAGACACAAAGTATTATTTTAACAACCGCGGAATAGCGACAATATGTTACGATTCTTCAACAAAAAGAGGTTACACATTCCAGAGTGGAAAATGGAAGGCTATAACAAGAACAATAAGAAAGATAGACAGATCCAGCTACTACTTTGATGGATATGGAAGAAGAGTGACAAAAGCCGGTGTGTATAAGACATCAAATGGATATCTTGCATATGTAAATGGCTATGGCATTGTCTATAAGAAGGAGTATGATCTGTCAGTAAAGAGAAATTACAGCATAGATCTTGGCAATGGAAGAACTACAAGCGTATATGGATATTATGAGCTGGAAGAGGCGCAGGCTTTGATGCAGGAAGTAAATCAGTATCGTATAGACAATGGCCTTTCACCGCTTAAGATATCAAAATCACTGACGGAGACAGCAACAACCAGAGCCAAGGAGATAAGCAATACATATGACCACACAAGGCCAAATGGAACGCTGTGTACAAAGTCTATGTATGAGCTTTTTGGCGAGAATCTGGCGTGTGGTTTCAGTTCAGGGGATCTGGCGTTTAGAGCATGGACAAAATCTACAGCCCACGACAGAAATATGCTCAGTACATCATACAAGACAATAGGTGCTGCTGTATTTATTGCACTGGATAATGATAAAGAGGGCTTCGTAAGATATTATGTGCTGACATTTGGACAATAAAAATGTCTTGTAAAGATGATTTATTATTGTTTAAATAAATTGAATTATGTGTGAAAATAGAGTACCATACATAGTATAAAGCAATTGGTCGGATAGTATGTGAAAACTGGCTAGTTTGGAAATGGAGATTGTGTGTGGGTTACATATATTCGTCGTTAGATAGGGGCGCTGATGAAGATCAGTTTACATATGATAACAGAATAATAAAGATGCTGCCCATGACAGCGGGCAGAGCATATTTCGATCTGCGCAATTACAATGCGCAGACTGGAGAATTCTATGTATATATTGAATGGGATGAGGATATCAACAGGAGGCTTGCGTATCCTCTTCCATCAGGGGGATATTTTGTCAAAACCACGATATCTCAGGCTTACATATTTCACAGACTTGAATGTGGACTTCCGGTATATATGAAGTTTGTTTCAAGAGGCAGCGGGTTGTATCCGTACAGAACATTTACTATGCTGGATGGAAGGCCATACAGCGTGGAATTTGGCGGTGGCGAGCTTAGACCGTTTGAAGACCGGTATGAGGAGTTAGGTTGTAAGCAGCATCCAGATGGCAGAGATGAGACTGCGGGAAGCCATACAGGTTCGTCGGTATCATCGGCCGGAAGTGGAAGATTTGTATGGAGTGGAAGCCGTATGAGAGAGTTGTTTGGCAGCCAGGGCGGATTTCGGATGCTTTTCGGAAGTCAAAGAGGTCTGCGCCTGCTTTCGGGCAGTCAGAGATATATGTCTGGTGGCAGCGGTATGAGAATGCTTTCCGGCAGTCAGAGAGGCTTGCGCCTGCTTTCGGGCAGCCATATATATATGTCTGGAGGCAGCGGCATGAGGATGTTTTCCGGAAGTCAGAGAGGCTTGCGCCTGCTTTCAGGCAGCCAGATAAGAGGCGTTTTTGATATGTCACACAGGATTCCTGAATTGCAGTCTGAAGAAGATCTCTCTATCGGCCAAAAGCCTGTAATATACGAAGCATTTCCTGCGCAGTGGCAGCTCATAAACAGGCACAGGAGACCGACCAGAAGGATTGGCGGTAATGCGACATTTGGATATGGACTTGATCTTATCTGATGTGTTATATGATGTTAGATGGAGGATTTATGGCGGAGATAAAAGGGTTTCACACATTGTGGACTGCCCCGTTTTTTCAGAATAATGATAGAGACACATATGATATGCAGGATTATGAACTGCTTACCATGATTTTGTCAGCTCTTATGTGGAGAAAGAATAATGGCCCTGTCACCATGTATGGTGATTCAAGGGCCATTGATTTTATAGGAGAAAAAGGAATTGCGGATATATGGGATGGTGGATTAAAGGTAATTCACGTGCCGGGCAGTGTGCCGCCCCGGGTGTTCTGGGCGGCGGGGAAACTGTATGCATTGAGGCTAGTGGATATGCCTTCTGTTATGGTGGATATGGATCTGATCGTATGGAAAAATGTATCCGGTTACATAGATGGCGCAGATGTATGCGCAATACATAGAGAAGGACTGTATCCGGACGTGTATCCTGATAAGAGTTTTTTTAATATGAATGATTCTTACAGCTTTGATTCGGACTGGGACTGGGATGAGCCGGCAGTAAATACTTGCATGTTATATATCCGTGATAATGAGTTTAAGAATTATTATGTGGACAAAGCTGTTGATTTTATGGAGAATTGCCTGGAGAAAGATGAGAATCTGTGTCACATGGTATTTGCGGAACAGCGGATGCTGGCTTTGTGTGCACGGCAGAAAGGGATAGAAGTGTCATCTTTTTTTCCTGAGGCCGTGGATATTGAGAGACAGGACATGTTCACACATATATGGGGATATAAGAATATATTGAAATTCAACTATCAGAAGAGAGTTGAGTTCAACAGAAAACTGTGTGATCGTATAGAGAGAGACTTTCCTGAGTATGCCGGGCTGGTGGCAGAGCTTGATGTAGCCAGATGATACCGGCGGGGGCATGTCTTGCACCGGTTAGCTGCTGAACATGAGAAGATGACAGGGTGAGAGGACGTCGTATGTTTTTGATCGACAAAATGAAAAAAATCCCTAAGGAGATATATATTTATATCATGTGGGGGGTAGTTGTTGGAATTGTAAATCTGGGCTCCGCCTGGATCTTCATGTACAAATGCGGGATAGATCCGGTAAGGGCGAATTTTCTGGCATGGATATTGTATAATTTTGTGTCGTTTGTCACAAACAGGAAATCTGTGTTTCATACGGTGTCCGAGACTGCTGGGGAGTTTGTCAGGGAGCTTATATCGTTTTATGTGAGCAGAGTATTTACGCTTATAGTTGAGGAAGCACTGATATTCCTGCTGGCAGATGTATTGAAGCTCTGGGCCATGGGAGTCA
>URJI01000047.1 GCA_900548215.1 uncultured Coprococcus sp.
TCACCAACAACTGATGCCAAAAGTTTTCCTGATGAATCCGTAACTTCAACATCTACAGGGCACCAGACAGAACTTATTGTCATCTTATTTGACATTACAGTCACAAATTGCTTGAAAGATGCATCAGCCCAGCCCTTAAAGCTGTTTTCGCCTTCAAGTCTTGATAAATATTCCAGATATACTTCCTGCCTATGTGCATTAAGTTGAAGCTTAGCGGTCTTTTTATTCTCCCAGTCAAGCGCAAACCAATATGTATTACCATATTTTCCCCAGGAAGTTATAAGGTTTCCCCACCCAAAGGCAGAAGATGTAGACGTCTTCCTTATCTCACTTATAAATGTATTCAATGTTCTATCCTCGCCAGAGCCAAGTATATTACCCAATATACCCGGTACCCATGGAACAGGATCTGCACAGTTGCAGATATTCATGATATTGCTATACTCTCCATCTTTATTCCACAAGCCTATCCCATCTTTGGCAACATCCGGGCAGGCGAAATTATAATCAAACACATTATCCTTTGATATTCCCTCATCTACGAGAAACTTTGAAACCAGATTCGCTACCGCAGCACCTCTGCTGTGTCCGGTAACAACATATACAGTATCTTTATCACATCCATCACCAACACAGCCGTCAGAATAACTATCAAGAGCAGCTATCACCTTTTTTGCAGCGACATTGAATCCGTAATGATAATAATTTCCGGCACCAAAACTGTCCACATTAACGTTGCTCTCCCAATCTGATGACATTGGCCAGATTTCTCCAACCGACCCTCTCACAGTCACAACCACCAGCTTCTTGCCATTTGGAAGTGTGCTGCGGCCCAGAGCAAATCCTACATTATCCTCTCCATAATTCGGATCACTGTTCTTCTCATAATAGCCACCAAGCTGTATATCATCCTCATCGAGTCCCATACTCTTATAAGAGTAGTAAATATTACAGTCATCAGAAGTGTTCTTATTCCCTCTTCCATTTGCATTGTACGCTGAATAAGAAAGTGCCATCAGCATATAGGCAAGCTGAGGATTATATCTCGTACTTTCGGAAGAATAGATAAGTGACTTAAAGCTCAGATTAAATGGAATATATACACCGTGCTCATCCTTGCTTTCATATCTTGTCACATCATCCTTCGGACCCTTCACATAGATACGGACCTCCTGAACATCATCTATCTTTTCCTCTACCTGTCCAAATATATTTTTCAGCCCATCAGTGTTCTCCGACGAGAAAAAGCATTCGCTTCCCGAAGCAATATCCTCTGCGGTTATCCTGAAAAAGTTCGCCAAGGTTTGTCCATCAGCAGGAAGTGCGGATTCTATCGGATTGAAAACTCCGATCACATATATGCTCACCCCTGAGTTTTTTATATCACCGGCAGTGCTTACCGCAACATTTGCCATGGCATAAAGTTCTATATCTGTATCCTCATTTACCCAGCTGGCCGGAACTCTGTCATCCGATGGCGTATACACTCCTTCGTATGAATATTCACCATCATCAGCAAGTCCCGTAGTACACATGATCACGTTCTTTATTGCATTCTCATTTGTGACACCCGAGAGTAGCTCCTGCGCCTTTGCAAGTCCCGCAGCAGGATTCGATCTTCCTCCGGTCTCGTAGACATCATTTATGGCGGATTTCAATACCTGCGTATCGTTTGTAAATTCTGTCACGATCTCTGCCTCGTCACTATATGAAACTATCGCAACATAGTTATTGCGGTACTCCGTGATGCTGTCCAGAAAGGATTCTCCGGCGGACTTGACCTCATCAATTGAATTATTTGAACTGTATACATTGTCCTCTGAGAACACGAAATTGACAGTGCTCGCAGCGTCCAGTACCAATACATTGAATCTGGCATCCGCAGCCAGAATCTCCTCCATCGTGAATATCTGATTAAATGTCGGTACGATATAACAGGTCGGATTGCCCGCATCCAGATAATCCTCTGTAACTGATGCCGGCTGCCCGCTTCCGGTTATCTGCTCCACATACTTTATCGAATAACCGTCCCCGTCTGCCACGACCGATATCACAAGTGCCACATGACCCTCATCACCGGCAACACCCTGGTTCTTGTCCCACACAGCCACGTCTCCGGGCTGTGGAACGTAACCATCTGAATAGTATTTTCTGACCCAGCCATCAGGAATGGCACCGTCGGATACGGGATCTGCATAGCAGTACGCACCCGTGCCGCCACATATATATTCCAGGGACACTATCTGTCTGCCGCCTACCTCTTTGAAATACTGCATGGCCAGATCCACGTCCGTATATTCGCCGTCATCCACATCTATGCACAAGCCTTCCAGACTTCGGATATATTCAACAGCCTGATCCTGTGTTATGTCATCTCCATCCGCTGCATACACAACAGGCACAAATGGAGAAAGAATCACACATACCATAAGCAATGCACATATACGTGCAAATAGTCTTCTCTTTTTCATCCGTTTTCCCCCCAAAAAAAACTGTTGAGCACCAGCCATGTCAGGTTTTCACAGAAAACCTGACACATACTGTTTCCGCCTCACCTTCGTATATTAGTCACGTCTTGCTGGCTTCTAATCTATCGTTCACACCTTACTCCATAGGAAACTTAATAATATCTGTAGTCATGATATCATCATAACTTTCATTATCATTAAGAGTCAGTTTGAATTCAACATTCTTAATCTCGGTAACTCCACTTTCCTTCAGATCATCCTCGTAAAGCTCAATTTTACCTATACCTTTTTTGCCATCAAGTACAGTAAGGTACATATACGGGGTGATCATCAGTCCATCTATAGACATATCCTCTATATCCACACTCACATCCTTACCCGTGTTATTCTCCAGACAGAAATATAACTCTGTTTTACCGTTATCATCAGTCTTATTCCCAAGAGCCGTGATGCGGACTCCTTCGCTGTTATAGAGCTCCTTCTTATCTGTATTTGCATCTACTTCCTTGCCAGCCTGAGATGTCTCCAGCTTATAATATTCATTGCTGAAAATACTATCATAGCTGTCTTTTTCCTCAGCCCAGAAATAGAATTCTACCGTTCCTATGTTCGTTATACCTGCAATCTTGGTCGTATCATCAGTAAGTGTTATATACGAATTGCATTTCTTACCGGCAGCGACTTCTTCCCCCCAGAATGCCCAATCCATGTATCCATTGATCACCATCTTTTCACTTCCGATTCTCAGATTCTTATCGGTATTATTTTCAATTATAACCTGTATCTGATCCTCATCATATTCACTTCGAGAGAACCCCTGCGCCGTGATCTTGACTCCATCCTTATCAAGTAGCACCTGCTCTTCTATACTCGTATCTGACGACTGCTTTGCTTCTTCTGTCTCCTCCTCTGTTGTGTCTGCTTCTGTAGTATCACTACTATCCTTTGAGTCCTCTGTAGTATCATCATTCAACCAGTCAAATTGCAGCTTCTTATCAGAGCTCTCTGTGGTTGATTCTTTTGTAGCGTCTCCACCGACTTCTGATTTAAACCAGTCTTCCTTACTCTGCGTACTCAGCCCGCTACATCCTGTAAGCATCAATGCGCTTAACCCTGTAAGTGTCATAACAGTCAATATTTTCTTTTTCATTTGTTCGTCCTC
Source organism: uncultured Coprococcus sp. (assembly GCA_900548215.1). Classification (GTDB taxonomy): domain Bacteria; phylum Bacillota; class Clostridia; order Lachnospirales; family Lachnospiraceae; genus Coprococcus. The sequence continues at coordinate 3,631 of URJI01000047.1, forward strand.
CTTATCACTTTGAATAACTTATATTATCAAGAAACTGTGTAACTAACTCATCGCACTCGTCTTTGTGCTCTGTGCCATATTCAAATTTAACCTCAAACACAAGATCCTTTCCTTCTCCCTGCATGGTAAACATGTCATAGTAAACTTTGCCCCATGCATCATATCCGGTTACAACGACATAGTCATCGCCACGCTTACTATAGGTGACAGAATAATTCTCATAGCCGTTGTACATCGTGATATTGCTGTCAAGGAAATCATCTCCATTATCATATGGTAGGTAATAAATAGTTGTATCCCACACACTTATCGTCATATCGAGCTTATCATTGTAGTACTTATACAGATATCCTGACGTCGGCCTCTGATCTACTTTTTCAAATCCTGCCGGCACATAGAATGTATTGCCACGTACAGCCTGAACCATCTGGGATTTGCTGTCATCAAACCACGGAGCAGCCTGACTGCCACCAGATGAGATCTCTGACTGGACTACATTATCCGTAGCCGCTTCTGTTGTTATCTCAGTTGTAGTTTCCACTGTCTCCGTCAACTCTGTTGCTTCCGTTGTTTCTGTCGTGTCATTTGATGTTATATCTTCGGTAATCTCGGATATTCCATTATCACTTGTAGTGCTCTCCGTATATGTGTATGGATTCGTTGTTTCCTCGCTGTTTTCTAGCATCGGCAGATCTGTGAATTGACAGCCTGTTATTGTTGACACCATCAAAATCAGAGAACCACCCATTATAAGTCTATAAAAAGTCCTCATCAAGAATCACCTCCCAGCAAATATAATCTAAGTCAAATAACTGTATGGCTCGTCAACAGCACATATGATCTGCCAGAACATTCCGGCATAGCCGCCCTCCTTTATGGCCTCTCTGAGTGCTATAGCTATGAGCGCCGGCGGACACATATTCGATTCCCTGGTAAGTAATCCCCTGGATCCTCCCGTCCAAAGCTGAACCGAATCAGCACAGTATCTCTTTATGTTTGCGTCGTGCATGCCATTACCTCCCCTCAGCTTGTCTCACCAGACGGTGTATGCCATTACCTATTCACAAACAGGACAGTGTAATCATCGGTAATCTGATCTTCAAGCAAAATATCGCTGTCAGTGTATGTGCTGTCACTATAATCTGCCACTGCAATATCATAGACAGCATTTTCATCAGAATCATTGTTCAAGTAATTCTCAAACTCCGAATGTGAATTCATGTACATTCCAGTAGCATTATAAAAGTTCATGTCCATAGAGTTACACCGTGGGTAGAGGTTTGTATCCCATGTCCTCTGAGCTCCTGCCACTTCATCTGAAACATTAAAATACATATAGTAATTTTCTATTCCAAGCAAACTTTTCGCTTCATCATCGTCATCCCATGTTGCATCCAGCTGATACCACTGTCCGTCCACGGACACGATGTTCCATGCATGGCCATTATCGTCATTCGCATTCTGGAATGTGTCACTGTCATTATCCTTGCCATATCCTGTGGCGTAGTACGCTCCCATACCAGACAATCTGAACAACAGATCCAGAGTTCTTGCATATCCTTCGCATACACAGCTTTGTTCAATCAAAGTTCCATATACGGTAAATGCATTTCCATAGGCTTCTGTTGTCGCCTGTCCATTGACTATCGACGCCGCCGCTGCATCATTGTATTCACCTGCATAAGTCACAATATCGTGGTAAAGCAGTTCCGTATAAAAATCATCAAGCTTTGTCAAATCGACACTATCATAGAGCTTCTGAAGTAAATCATATATCGCAAGAGCTCTGGAGTTATCTTCCGGTATAGGAACTCCATATACTATGTACATATACACGTAATAGCTATCTTCATATTTGAGATCAACAGCTATATAATCTCCGCCCGAATCTCTGGCGCTCAGATACCGGTCTCCCCAGCCAAATGATTGGGTCATATATTGATTTATATTCTCGATATCGCTGTCAGGTATGCCATTTATATAAAGTTTCAGGTTATCACGGCATCCCGCAAGCACATAGCTGTCAATAGCATTTGCAACATCATATATATCATTACACACCGCTGGAGCTGTCCACGCTGTTCTGTTCGTGTGATACAGACCAGCTTTGTATCTCAGATCGCTGGCATATATCTCCTCCACCGCGTCACCTGAGCCACTCTCCTGTGTATTATCTTCTGTCCTGTGTTCTGTAGTATCTTCTGTTCTTTCTTCCGAATCAACACCGGCTATATCTTCTGTTGTACGCGGCTCCTCTGTGCCCGAAGCAACAGGTTTATCCTCCGATGTATCCTTGCCATAAGAGTCGTCTCCCTGATATGGATACCATCCATTCTGTGTCAATATATCGTGCTTTGCTGTCTGGTATATATTATATTTGTCCTCCAGACTCATGCACCCGATCAATCCTGCCACAAGCGCAGCAGTTACTATCAATCCGGACGCCATCCTTATCTTATTTTTTCTCATTAAAAATCCTCTCCTATCTTGAACATCAGCTCTCCCTGCTTTTTAATACAAAAGGCGGTATCTGAGATGTCCCATCCGAAATCTCATCAGGTTTCACATCAAACAGACACCGCCTGTTTTATTTAATTTCCCCAGAAATTTAACATCTCATTTCCTATATAAGTACCATATTCCATCGCTTCATCCGGAGAAACCGTGAGCGCACTGAAATATATAAATCCTACAATAAGCAATGCAGCTACTGCCAGCTGAATGCTGCAGGCACCCAGCCACTTCGGTCTGTTTGACTCATTGCGCATCATGACAAGATATACAATTGCCAAAATGATCGCCAATACAGCTACTGAAGCTATTGTAATCAATACTGGCAGATATTTGACTGCAAATATCAGACATTTCACCTTATAATGTCCACCACCTGCCATACATACCAGTATAACTGCCAAAATCAAATCTAAAGCGGAAAAAATAAGTGCAATTATACCTGTCGCATTTGTATGATTTCTGGGACCTCTGACAAACTTTTTAAGACCAAATACAAGCACAGAAATACCAAATATGGTAAGTGCCATATAATAAAATATTCCCTGTGCCGCCTGGTCAATAAGTGAGTCAAAAGACAAATACATAGATAACATATTCATATTCTATCTCCTTAACCGTAATCAACTTCTTACCACGACATCATATTTATCAAATCCGCAGCCGCACTAAAGGAGGAGAACAGAACAATCAACGCAGCTATCAAAGCCAATACTCCACCTACTATTGCCAGAATACCCATCCATGTAGGTCTGCCAGCTTTACCTGAAATCTGTATAAGAAATACAATTCCCAGAACTGTTCCGGCTATAGTCAGAATTACCCAGAGTATCCACAGCATCAGCTTTGTACTGATAAAATATGCACACCCAAGCTTAAATCCCGTTCCTACCGAGTATCCAAGGACTTCCAATTTGAAGTTTGCAGCATATATCAGAATTATGATTGCGATCAAAACTGCCACCGCAGATAAAGCTGCACCAATTATTCCAACTACATCAGACTGTGATTCTCCACTCTTCAGATTGTTGTTGCCCCATGGTGTCTGCTGCGGATTACCCATATTAGGATAACCACCGCCCGGATTTGTATATACCGGATATGTCTGATTACCCGAACTCATTCCTATGCCCGGATTCATCTTTACTGTGACTCTGCCCTGTGGGCCAAGGACTCCTGTCTCACCCATACCGCCACTGTCACCATTTCCACCAGGCAATCCTGGGGCCACCCTCACACCTGTATTGTCTAATCTCGGCGGAGCTATAAGCTGAATCACATTGTCGGAATGGCCTATCTTAAGTGTATCGCCTGCACTTAAGTATTCTACATTTCCTCTCTCCATCTTCTTTACATTATTTATAATAGTTCCGGAAGATGAGAGGTCTGTCACACGAAAACGTCTGTCATTCGGATTGTACTGTATGATACAGTGTCTCCTGCTGACGCCCTCGCTGTTAAACACAAAATTCGCCATCTCAGGATTTCTTCCAAGTGTCACATCATTAAACGGAGTAAGCTCGATCTCCGCACCTGCATATTCACCGGATACAAACCTGATCTTTGCGTTATTATTCGCCATAATCTTCCTCCTGTATCTTTAGTATGTGATCTCTTTATGAATCTGCATATCTCTTCTCCTGAGACTTGAGAGCACTTATTGCCCTCTGGAACTCAACGGTCTGATACAGAGAGTAATTCTTGAGGCTGAACTGTAACCATCCGCCCGGGAAGTACACAACGAACCAGCTTCCCCACATCTTAAGGTATGCAAATACCTGTCCAAGTGCAATCGCAAAACCTACAAGGAACATTGCAAAGATATTAAGCACTGCTGCCATAACGATTCCCAATATCAGCCAAAGTCCTGCCATGACAAGACTCCAGATAGGATTTCTCTTCATGATCGATGTTGATGTGATCTCGTCAACCTCTACTATATATCTCTTGTATGAATACGACAGAATACCATGATGCTCATTTATGTACAGTCTCTTATTTGTAAGAACTGCTCTATTCTTCAGAATACCGTTACCTGTAAAGTAATTGAGCACTCTGTCATTTCCAAGAGTTGCGATCTCCTTCTCGTCATCGTCAACCCAGAAATCCTCGAATATAGTTGCGCCTCTGTCTGCCCTTGCAGCATAATTTCTTCTGAGCTTGCTGATGATTCCAGACTTCTTAGGGACGTTGACTGTGGTGTTCTGCTGCTGAGCTGTAAATGTAAACTCATTCTCTGAATGGCCAAGTCTTACCTTTGCACCGTTGTCAAGCTCTACTGTCTGCTGTGGACCGAGCTCTCTTCCATTTACTGTAGTTCCTGATGTTGAATAGTTAAGCAGTGTCAGACGTCCTGTGCTCTCGTTGAATGATATTGCACAATGAACCCTGCTGACTCTGTCTGACTGGAAGAAAATGTTGCAGTTTGCACCATTTCTACCAAGAACCTGCTGTTTGCCCGGCTGCAGATCTATGCTGCTGCCCTGTAATTCGCCTCGAACGAAATTAATTTTTCCTGTGTATGACATAATTCTACTCTCCCTTCTCAATTCCATCTTCCCAACTGAACTTCTCGCCGCAGAATGGGATAAATGCAAGCTGTGTCTTACCTACAAGGATGACATCGTATGGCTTAAGCTCCTCTGATCCAAGGACAACATTATCATTTACATAGAAAAGACCTCTTGAATCACCCGGCTGGACGAGGAACTTTCTCTGTCTTGGCTCGTATACAATGATCGCATGTTTCTCTCTTGATACAGCCTTATCCTTAGCCAGAACTACATCCTGACTTGCATTTCTACCAATGAAGTTTCTTCCTGTCTTGAGGTTGAAACTCTTGCCCTTGTCATCTCCATCAATGATTACAACCCAGCCAACTACATCTGTCTTTGCACTCACATTACCAAATGCGATTGTTGAGGAGTCCTCATCATCCTTATTTGCATTACCTTTTGAGGTCTTTACCATGGTCTCAATATCACTTGTCGGTTTTGTATAATCGACAGTTGGTGTATCTCCGTTTGCACCCGGGGTTCCAAATGTAGGACCCATACTGCTGTTCATGCCCATGTTCATATTCATGCCGCCGCCCATCATCGGGCCGCCTGCTCCAGGGCCCATTCCAGGTGCCGGCTGAGTGTATCTCACAGTCTCTCCCATTCCTTCGCTTACATTAGAGCAGTGAGGACAGGTTGAAAACTTGTCCATATCATAGTAATGCCCTTTTGCACACCTTGTTAAATTCATAATTTTCATCCTCCTGTTGTTTTTTATATATACAGCAAAGGCTTTTCGCCCGCTGTTTATTATCTGCCATATTTCAGCAGAATAATAGACGTATTGTCCTGACTTGCCTGGGTAAGCTGCATGACTACCTGATTCAGTCTCTCAGCGATCTGCTGCATACTGTTCTGATTGTCTTCAACTATATCCAGAATTGCATCATTGCTAAGTCTCTTATAAAGTCCATCACTGCAGAGTATGATCAGATCATTCTCACAGAGCATAAGTGGCTCTGTGTTGTGATCTATGAGAGACACATTCCCTATTCCTAGAAAACTGATAAGTGCCTCCGCCTGATCCTCCTGCTGTCTGTACTCATCTTCCGTGATCTGGCCTTCCCTCAGCATGGTATCAAGCTGAAGTCTGAAGTTGTGATCTCTGTTGATGGCCTGTATATTGCTGTCCCTTACCACATATATACGGCTGTCTCCAACCGAAAGGAAATACATCTGATTTCCCTTTGTAACTACACATACAATGGTGCAGCCACCGCCAAGGGCGTTGCCATACTCATCCTCAAGATCTGCCACGCATCCGTCAAGTTTCACTGCCTCGTTCTCAAGGAACTGCGGAACATTCGAAAAATCACCGATCTGCTCAAAATCTTCCACAAGCATCTTGACCGCAGTATTGCTGGCGATCTCTCCGCCGTTCAGTCCCCCCATTCCATCACAGACAACGGCAAGTGTCACATCTCCGTCATACTGTTTCACAAACAGAGCATCCTGCTGATAGCTTCTGGTACCTATGATGGTTGAATAACCAACCTCCATATGTGGAATGTTTCTCGTTCTGTCTATGGCATCCCAGTTTACATCCTCTGTGAGCCTTATTGTCACTATCTCATTCTGTCTTGCTGCTTCTTCTCTCATTGATATGTAACACCTACCTTAAATGAACATTTTTGATTTGCCAAAACTACCATGCTTCCCTTTTCCACTGCGTATACCTGATTGCGGTTCAGCCTGTAGCCATTCACCCATGTACCGTTTGTTGAATAATCTGTCACGTAAATTGTATCCTCTATACTGTCATAATATACTTCGCAATGTTTCTTACTGATGAATTCATCCTGCTCAAATATGATCTGGGCATAATTTCTTGTTCGTCCTACTATAATGCCTCTGTCAACCGGAATGTCTACTGTTGTTCCGGCATTATCTCCGGATACTATGACAATATACGGATGAGCATTTCTGTACTGTGATACCGGTGGCTGCCACGGACTGGTACCATTCACCAGATTATTACCGTCAATTCCGGCACCTCCGTCCTGACTGCCTCCTGATTCGCCTAGATATTTGTTTTTCCAACCTCCATTTTCACCTGATTCACCGCCTGTCTCCGGCTGAGGCTTCTCCACTACACCTGTGTCTCCCGGCTGATCCTCAGGTGGCCGTTTGTCAACTATCACATCTTCATCTCCCGTGTGATATTCTGTATCTCCTCCATCTGAAAACCATCTGAGATCCATGAGCAGCTCATATATTGTCTGGGTTCTCTCTTTATAATTGAGTTTCAGTGCCTTGTTCATGGCATCTGATACATATTTTGGAAAGCCCACTTCCTCAAGGTTCACATGCTCTCCTGATGCATATCTTGCCGTTGGCTCCGGCATATATGTACCTGTCATGGCATAGAACATCGTACTTGCAAATGCGTATACATCCGTGAATGTTCCCTGCTCAGAATTCTTCTGGTACTGTTCCGGCGGTGCGAATTTTGGAGTGAGCATGATGGAATAACCCTCATCAGCATCCCGCTTTATATTCTTTGCATTTCCAAAATCAATAAGCTTTGCTCTTCCCTTGGACGTAAGCATGATATTGTCAGGCTTGATATCCCTGTGGAATACTCCCATACCGTGAACCTGGATAAGACCGGTTCCTACATCAAAGAATATTGATCTTACAATATTGTAATCAAGTTTTCCATAATCTTTTATAAGCTTTTTCAGGGTAACACCATCTATGAACTCCATGACAAAGTAGCTTGTATTGTTCTCATTGAAATAATCATAAACGCTCACAACAGACTGAACTCCCTGCAGTTTCCAGAGAACCTGAGCCTCCTCCATGAATCTCTCCATTCCATGGTGATATGTCTTCTCAAGCTCGTCCGTCATCTGGTATAAAGTTCGTCCGTCCGGGAGACGCATGGCAGCGTCCCTCGGATAATACTCTTTGATGGCACATCTCTTGCCTGCCGCATTATCATAAGCCTCATATGTAAATCCAAATCCACCACGCCCCAATATGTCCTTTATCACATATTTCTCGTGGAGGCACGTTCCATTCGCAAGTGCATTATCTCTATCACTCATCTCTTATCACCACCTTATTACTATTCCAACTGTTCCAACCTGTATCCTGTCATTCGGGTACAGCTGGTGCTTATCGTTTATTCTCTGTCCATTCAGCTTTGTTCCGTTGGTCGCAACAAGCGGCTGAATAAACATCTCACCATTTACACACTCAAGCGCAAAATGCTGACGTGATATAGTCGCATCATTTATGAACACATCACAAGTATTTGCTCTTCCAACAAATATACTTCCGTTTATGTATGTGTTGATGATCTTAGGATTTCTTCCTATGATCTGAAGCTGAACCTGCATGGTGTTATTCGCAGGAATCTGTCCCTGCATAGCCTGCATATTCTGTTCTCCGGCACGCCTTGCGAGAACATTTGTCTCTGCTGTAGGACTCACTCCGCTTCTGAGCTGGACATCAGGGCTTGAGGATGGAGCACCGTGAGGAATTCCCCGGTTTACACTATTTCTTTTCTTTGATTTTTTTCTGCGTACCGATACAATGATCATCATAACGATAAACAAAATCAGCAATGCAGCACAGGCAATTATCAGTACCTTTTGCCAGAGCTTTAATTTTGCCCAGAACCCAATAATCTTACCTGAATTCTCAACATATACATTTATGTTTGTCACCTGAATAGAATCAACTTCTATAGACACAGGATTTGTTGAATCTCCATCTGACACTGTGGTAAGTTTTACACCTTCAAATTTAAAACACACCGAACTGCCAATCATGTTCTTTGCATTATCCCACTTATCAACACCAGTTTCAGAGTTTCCTGTAATCTCCTTAACACTATCGTTTTCAATTGACACTTTACCTTCTTCATCATCTATATTCAGCAGGTAAATAAGTTTTCCTCTTGATTTCTCCAATACATCTTTTGAACTTTCTATCCCCTCTTTATCAGTCACTATGACATACGCATCTGTCTGATTCTTAGAATTATTTAATATCTTTTCCAGCTTATCTCCAGTGAGTTTTTTGTTTTCATCAGTTTGCTGTTCATTATCAAGTTTTATTGTCTTTCCATCACAGTCAATAACATTTACTTTATTTTTTACAGATTCTACCGAATTCTCAAAATCATGTATCTTAGCTGTAACTTCATCAAATAAACCATCTGACTCATACTTTTTAGAACCAATATCCCATACAATATTGTACGTGACGGGCTGTTCTGAAATATTTACATCTTCCTGATTCGCCAGTTTTATTTTGCTATTGTATAATGTGCTGCTTCGCTCCTGTGCATATCCGTCACTGGCATCCCTCGATGAAAAATAAACATAGCTATCTTTTTGTGCAGCTATTACGCCCTCTATCGCTACATTTGAATTACTTTCTTCACTTTCTGGCTCACTTTTTACTGCATAAAACTTTCCAGGAAAAACAGCACCATCGCTAGTGATCTGAATATTTATCTCGCCATTATCATTGGCATCTGTCAGGGTTGCATTGTCTGTGCCAAGACCACTAATTCTCATACACTGAATATCATTATTATCTTTTACATTCTGTGCCCAATCAGTAAGATCAATTTTTTTTGCAATTTTCTCATATGGATTATTTACACCAGTTTGCGTAATATCTATCCAATACAGGCACGAAATACTATCATGCAACATTTGCTTTATGGAACTAATACTGTCGTCTGTGATTTTCTCAGATCCGTCAGTAATAAGAACATATACATCACAGGCAGATGAAGATGAGTACTTTTTTATCTGATTCTGTAAATATTCTCCAGCAATTCCATTATCGCCCAGAGAATCAAAATCCAGCTTTCCTATTGCATCATCATATCTTTCATTTTCACCACCATCCTCCAACAGTTCATATGTATAACCATCGCCAGATTCACCTGAGTCGCGATTTCTAGTGCTGCTGAACGCCAAGGTCATATTTGTTTTCTGTTCCTTAGCATTGTCATATAATTCTGCTATTCCACCTTTTACAACGTCTACAACGGTATTTTCTGTGCTGTCTCCGGAATAATAATCACTGTTAACGTTGCCATTTTCATGTTCCACAATTTTAGGAGTCTCATAGTCTTCCGAATAATAATTACTTCTTTTTGCATCAATGATCACATGATAATTTATTGCCGCATTAATTATCTGCTTTTTCGCATTCAAATCCCCCAATTCTATATCTGGATTCTCCTGCTGCTTTATAATTTCGCCGTTTGAATCCTTAAGATAATAATACAAGTCCGTATAACTGCCTGTATCATCCTTGGAATTCTGAATTCCTATAATATCTATAGTATTCTCATTCTCATCAGCCAAAACCCTGGCATCCCCCCCTGTAAGCACGGTTCCACCAAGAAGTGCTCCAACGCACACCAGCGCAAGCCCAGCTTTCAGCCTCCTATTCACCTTTTTCATTTTTTTATCTCTCATTTTCATATCCCATCTCCATATCTGTATACTTATCTAAGCAATATCTCATCACTCTGGGTTCCTATGGCTATATGAGTGCCTCTCGTCACTGCAACGGTGTCACCTCTGTGAGTCCATTGGCCATTCTGTATGAGCACTCCATTTGTGGAATTGTCATTTACAACATACATCTTCATGTTCGGGTCAAAATATATCCGGCAATGCACACGGCTCACATTCTCGTTCATGATAACCAGATCACACATCTGGGGATCCCTGCCTATGGTGCACGGAACATTGTCCCGAAGCTCAATGATCCTGCCCTGCAGATATCCCCGGACGCCTATGATGGCACCGCCGTCCGCAGACACACCATTTATGACCTGGGTTCTGGATTTTGCTTTCGATTTTCGCATCTCATTACTCCCTTCTGTTATTTGAACAAGCCATTAATAATATGGCTTGCACAGATATTCTTCCTTAGACTCATTATCATCATGTCCTTCCAGATAAATATCGCTCCACTCACTCCACTCAGTCCAGCCGTCCGGTGAAGCATCATCAAGGTCTCTGAATCTGTAATATGTGACCTTACTGTTATCACATACGATAAGTGAAACTGACGTTCCGATATCCACCTCTGTATACTCTATCTCGCTCTGTTCGAGAACGGTTCCGGAATATAGGTCAGGGCATGACCTGTACTGTATACTTCCAACTGTAAGGCCGGCATCCTTTATCATACGAATGGCCTCATCCTCTCCGAAACCAACTGTACTTGGAACGATGGCTGTCGTAGGTTCAGGCTCCGATGTGTCATCCTCTTCCGGAGTATAATCTTCTGTGGTCGGTTCTTCCGTAGTTGTACTAGCTGTGGACATCTCTGTCGTGGTCTCAGTGTAAGTTGCCTCGGTGGTATATTCTGTGGTAGATTCCGTGCTGCTGGAAGCAGGTTCATCCTTTGCATTCTCACTTCCGTTGCTGATCACAAGTTTTATCTCTGTGTCCGGATAAACCTCTTTGCCAGCCTCAATGCTCTGTGATATGACATGATCCTTTGCAACGGTATCGCTATACTCATAACCACGGCTTACCTTCAGTCCGCTGCCCGTCAGCAGATTGTCCGCCTCGTCAACTGATTTGTACTCAACATCCGGAACAGTAACCTTATCATATCCAAGAGAGACCTTTACACCCAGCTTTAATCCCTCCTGTGTTTTTTCTCCTGCTTTAAGGTCCTGCTTCATGACAATATCCTTGTCAAATGTCTTGCTTCTGACACTTTCGCTTTTGTAAATATATACATTTCTTTGTCTGGCAAGTTCCCTGGCATTATCCCAGCTTGTCCTTGCTACATTCGGAACAGTGGTTGTCTTTGAATTATCATAAGCGGGATTACCGGACGATACACAGAGAACCACCTCTGTTCCTTTATCAACAGTATCTCCAGCCTTGATATTCTGACTGTCTACATAATCTGGAGCTATCTCGCTTTCAACGGTATCAAGTTTTACATGCAGCCCCATTTTTTCAAGTTCTGACACAGCAGCATCGCCCGAAATTCCTGTCACATCCGGCATCACTACCTGACCCACACCGCCTGATATGACGATCTCGAGAGTCATGCCTTCCTGCACTTCGACTCCACCTTTTATATTCTGGGAAAGTACTGATCCCTTTGGGATATCAGTAGATTCTTTTTTGTCCATGATCTTGAAATTCATATTCATATCACCGATCATCTTCTCCGCATCAGACTGGGTGAGGTTGATGACATTTGGAACTCGGGTCATGGATCTTGTGTCCGAGCTGGTCACATGCCATTTGATGACGCCTGTCACAAGCAGGACGCCTACCGTCACCACTGCAAGAATCGCTGCACACATGACCGCCTTCAGCCATATCGGCCACCGGCCAAAATCCATTCGTCTGGATGTCACCTTATTTCGTGGCACCACATCATCAGTGGTAAGTTCATATTCAAGTCTCGCCATATCAGGAGTCCTGTCGCTTATCTCAAGACTCATGGCGTTCATTATCGCATTTTCAATGTTGTTCGTGATATCCGGGGCAAATCTGGACGGTGGCTTAAGGGTATCCTGAGTCTCCCTGTCCATCGAATCTTCCGGTGTCTGTCCCGTCACCATTCTGTAAAGAGTGGCACCGCAGCCATACACATCAGTCCACGCCCCCTGCTCTCCTCTGCTCCTATACTGCTCGGGTGGTGCATATCCTGGCTTGACTATGACCGACAGACTTTTGCTGTGATCCGTCGATGTGGCCTGTCTCGCTGCTCCGAAATCTATCAGTTTTACATCACCGTTTTTTGTGATAAATATATTATCCGGAGCTATATCTCTGTGGAGAAGGCCCTGACCATGAACGGTCTTGAGAGTCCTCACTATAGGGAGCATCATCTCCACCGCCTTTAACGGTTCTATCCTGCCCTCTCTCGCCAGGTATTGCTTCAGCGTCTCTCCATCAAGATATTCCATCACTATGTATGCCGTGTTGTTTTCCTCAAGCACATCATATACATCCGTGACTCCCGGAGTTCCCCTGAACTTTGCAAGTCTTCTGGCCTCATCCATAAATTTGCTTATACCGCCGTTGAACTGCTCCTGTCTGTCCCCGCTGAACACTGATACAGTGGAGATGCCTGCGGATCTGGTCGCAAACTCTGATGGCAGATATTCTTTTATCGCTATTTTCTTTTCAATGCTGTAGTCATAGCCTATGTACGTAACCGAAAAGCCGCCATAACCTATAGCCTTTCCCACTATGTATTTGCCGCCAAGTATTGTTCCCGGCATCAGGTGGTACGGCTCGCAGGGCGGCGTGTTCACGGCATATCCGCAGGCTGGACACACAGTCAGGCTATCGTCAATTCTGGACATACAGCCCATGCACAATCGTTCTGCCATCGCTTGTTCTCCTTATAGTTTCTTTGATACTTTATCTGATGTTTTCTAATATTGCTGGTACAAATACTGGGTATCCGTCTCAACCTCTCTTGTGTCAGACTGGTAAGCCACTTCTTCACTCCAATTCGACCATGAGCTCCACACAGGTTTTCTGTATGTGTACGTCTTCTTTTCTACCTTCTGTCTGGTCTGATAACGGTATACCGTGCCTGCCCAAGTCCACTCTCCTGAGCCCATGACATATCTGTACACTATTTTTCCATCACTGTTCAGCTTCCATCTCTCAGTAGAACTGCCATTCCACTTAAATGGATTATGCTTCTGTACTTCATCCCACGGTTTGTAATACTCAATTCTAATAGAGTTGGAATTCTGCCATTTGTCTGTTGACTTCCATTCACCATTTGCATATTGGGTGTCATATCTTCCAAATATAGCACCGTCTTTCGCCTCCACATTGCACGTATCACTTCCGGCCACATAGTTTGGTCCCCAGTCAGTCCAGCCGCTCCAATCACTGTATGAATAACTCGTATCTGTCTTGTAATACTTATAACCAGATGGAGCCGAGCTGCTTTCAGAGCTTATAGTATCGTAGTTCACCACATCCCTGTATCTGTATTTTGTTATGGTTTCGTTATCACATATATAAAGATCTATTTTAGATCCCCGCTCTATTTTTGAGCCTGCACTTATGACCTGATCTAATACCTCATCATCAGAGCTTCCATAATGAGAACGGAACTCAATATTACCGACATCAAGACCAGCACTTGTAAGTGATGCAGCTGCATCTCTGTAAGACATTCCCACGACATTAGGTACTTCTACCATATCGCTTTCATCGTCAGTGTCGTCATCGCCCCAGTCGTAATCATAAGCCGGATCCTCTGTATTCTCAGTAGTTTCAGTATCATCCCAATCACCCGGATCATCCGAACCATCGTCATATCCCGGATCATATGGATCCTCGTCCGGATCTTCCGTAGTCGCATCCGGATCTTTTGTATATTCCTCTCTGGTGGTTGGATCCACTTCAGTGTCATCTGTCTCTACGTAATCGTCAGGATCTGACGGCTGCTCATATGTCGGAGCATCCTTTATACTGTCATCACCGAGACTCACATGGAGAGTAACCGTAGTCCAGACTTTGACCTCTTCACCTGATGCTATACTCTGTGATATGATCCTGTCCTTTGCAACCACTGTGCTGTTCTCATATGTAAGTTCAACCTTTAGCTTATTCTTACTCATAAGCTTTTCTGCATCGGAGAGCTTCTTGTACACCACATCAGGAACGTGTGTCATATTCACGCCAAGACTTACATCCACACCCACAGGTGTTCCGGCATTTACACTCGTCTTCTCCTTTGTGTCCTGTTTTGTCACCTCGCCCTTTGGGGCGGTATCACTGTTTTCCGCCGAGGTCTTGTATATATACAGGCTCTTGCTCTTGGCAGTGCTTCTGGCATCATCCCATTTGCTTCCTACGAACTTCGGAACAGTTGTGGTCTTGCCTGTATCGTAACTGCTCATACCAGTCGATATCGTGATACCGACCTCAGTGCCTTTGTCCACTGCCTGTCCAGGCTCATATTCCTGGGCGCACACGTAATCCTTAAGTATCTCACTCTCAGATGTATCTGTCTTTGCAAATAACCCCAGCTCCTTCAGCTGCTTTTCAGCCTCATCCTGTGAAAATCCTGTGAGATCGGGCATATATGCCTGACCGGCACCGGCTGATATGACAACCTCAAGTATCATCTTCTCCTGAACCTCGGTGTTTACCGGTATGTTCTGGGCAAGCACCATATCTTTTGGTATGGTGTCCGATTCAACTTTGTCCACTATCTGAAACGTCAGATTTTTATTTCCCGCAATCTTCTGCGCATCATCGACGGTCTGATTCACCACATTAGGCACCCTGGTCTTCGCCAGATAATTCGGTATAAGCCTTCGCCAGTTGATGACACCTGTGGCAATGAGCATTCCAAGGATGGCTACACAGGCAAGTGCTGCCGGCACGGATATCTTCATCCACAGCGGCCAGCGGCCGAAATCCACCTTTTTCTTTTTTACTTTTATACGGGCTACTTCGTCCTGTGTTGTGAGCTCGTAGAAAAGAGTCTGCATATCCGGTGTCCTCTCCTCTATCTCAAGGTTTAAGGCATTCATGATTGCATTCTCTATATTCTCAGGAATATCCAGAGAGAATCTTGATACATCCTCCAGATTATCCTTTGTCGATCTGTCCATGGAATCTTCAGGCGTGATACCTGTGATCATCTTGTACAGAACAGCTCCGCATCCGTACACATCCGTCCACGATCCCTGCTCACCGCGGCTTCTGTACTGCTCAGGCGGTGCATATCCCGGTGTAACTATGACCGACAGACTCTTGCTGTGGCTGGTGGATGTGGCCTGCCTTGCAGCTCCGAAATCTATCAGTTTGACCTCACCGTTGCTTGTGAGGAATATGTTGTCCGGTGATATATCTCTGTGAAGCAGTCCCTGTGCGTGAACCTGTTCCAGAGTCCTTATGATAGGGAGCATCATGGACACCGCCCGTTCAGGCGCAATCCTGCCCTCACGCTCCAGATATCTCTTTAATGTCTCTCCCTCAAGGAATTCCATCACGATATACGCCGTGTTATTCTCGATCACCACGTCATAGACCTCTGTCACACCCGGAGTACCTCTGAATCTGGCAAGCCTCTTTGCCTCATCCACGAATTTCTCTATGCCGCCGTGAAACTGTTCAGACTTGTCTCCGCTGAATATCGACACGGTCGATGTGCCAGGTGATCTTGTGGCAAATTCAGATGGAAGGTACTCCTTTATTGCCACCCTCTTTTCTATACTGTAGTCATAGCCGATATATGTTACAGAGAATCCGCCATAACCGACAGCTCTGCCCACGATATACTTGCCGCCTATTATCGTTCCAGGAGTAAGATGGTATGGTTCCTGTGGGCCTGCGTCCGCCGGGAAACCACAATACGGACACGCATTATATGCATCACTATATTTTTTCATACATCCCATGCACAATCTATCCGACATCTTATCTCTCCTTTCGTGTCTACTCGACTCTCAATTTCTCTGTGTATGATTCCAGAACCGTAAGCTCTGTGTTCGTATCTATATAATTTGCAAATGCTTCCTTGTTTAGAGGAAGTCCCTGTAAGCTTACAAGCTGGCTGTCTGCACCATCCGTATATGATGTTCCAAGGAAAACCGCCTCCTGCGCTCCCTGTTTGAGCAGGTAGCTGATGAGCATTGAGGCTGCCTTCTTCTCTTTCTTTCCTGCCTCACCATAGATTGAAAGTTCATTTGTAAATCTTACATCTATATTGTCTGTACCAATGTTCACAACCTTATATCTTCCGGCCCACTGTCCATTGACCTCAGCGTACTCATCGGTTGAGCCATAGAAGTACAGCATGGAATCTTCTTCTGTAAACTTCTTGAATATCTCACCGTTTTCATATTTTGCCCATTTATCAGCCCTTGCTTTATCAAATGCTTCAGCTTTTGCAAGCTGGTCAAATGATCCCAGCAGCAGATCCTGACATTTTTCAGACACATAATACTGTCCCGGTTTCAGACTGGATATCTGCGTGTAGTCACTTATAACAAGACTGTCTATATCCTTCACATCCGAACTTCTTTTGACATAGGCAACCGGTGCCTCAAAACTGAGTGGGATACTGCCGCTTTCCTTTATGCTGTCCTCATATTCTTCCAGCAGATAACAGTCATCTATACCATCTTCCTTCAGATAGCGGTACACATCTGTCAGATCATCCGCACTGCTCTGAACTTTGTCTGATGCATATTCAGACTGATATATAGTTGGCATCTTCCCGTTCTCGTATGCGTTATCGAGCCTTACGCTATATTCGTCCTCCGGTATGAATTCATAGCTTACATCTACATTCTTCTGACTGTCGGCAAATGCTTCCACAGCACTGTCCATCATCGCTTCGAGTCCCTTGTCGGTCTGTCCATCCGGGACAGCGATCCATATAGTTACATCCGATGCGGGAAGTACCGCCTCAGACTTTCTGTCTCTGTATATATAGAACACACCTATAGAAAGCGCTGTCAGGAATACAAGTGCTGCTCCTATGGTTATTGCTCTCTTTATCCTTCTCGTCCTAAGTTCTTTTCTCGGTTCTTTAACTTTTTTCCTGCCATCTATGGCCTGCTTGAACTCATCCACATTCTTGAATCTGATCTCCTGATGTATGGACATTCCCCTCATGATGGCATTGCTGATATCCTCTGGGATATCGGGGCAGAGCTCCTTTGCAGTCTTCACCTCATCCTGCTGGACTCTGTTAATGGACTCATCAGGTCTCACACCAGTGACAGCCCTGTACATCGTCGCCGCAAGTGCATACACATCGGTCCATGGTCCCTGCATACTCTTGGACTGATACTGCTCCGGCGGTGCGTATCCCGGTTTCAGTATGATGGATCTTGTGAGTTCTTTGTCTGTATCAGAAAATCTCGCCGCACCGAAATCTATAAGTTTTATTCTTCCGTCATTACAGAGCATGATGTTGTCCGGGCTTACATCCCTGTGGATGATCCCGCCCGCATGCATCTCACGAAGCGCATCTATGACTGCATCAGCTATATGTATGGCCTCGGCACAGTCTATCCGTCCGCCATTATATTTGAGATAATTCTTGAGTGTGACACCATCCAGATACTCCATGATAAGATATGCGGTATTGTTCTCTTCAAAATACGCATCCACATGTACTATATTCGGATTGTCAATGAACTTTGCCATATTCTTGGCTTCCTCAAGGAATCTGTCCAGATCAGACAGGTACTGCTCCCTGCTCTCGCCGGTATAGACGATGACTCTCGGATCTCCCGGAACCCTCTGCACAAGTCCCGTCGGATAATATTCCTTTACAGCGACCACCGTCTCGAGAACATTATCCCATGCCTTGTACGTAATTCCGAATCCACCAAATCCTATTACTGTTCCTATGATGTATCTTTCATGAAGCCATGTTCCAGGATACAGGTGATAAGGCTCCTTTGGAGGGCTTCCTTCCATATATCCGCAGAACGGGCATATCTCACGTTCATTTACATTGCCATATACAAGATTGAAAAGATTGAAACAGTTCAGGCATCTTCTCTGCATCTTAAGTCTCCTCTCATTTGCCACTCATTATCTTTGTCAATTCATCTGTCACATGAGTCTGAACGAATCGATCTCGTTTCCAAATCTGATGACAGCACCTGGGTCTATGGACGT
>URJI01000048.1 GCA_900548215.1 uncultured Coprococcus sp.
GAACACCACTGGTTATATACCTTTGGCAGATCACGATATGACTGAATATCATTCTTGTAGAAATCACAGAACAGAGTCTCTGATGTAGGTCTCACACACATACGCTCTGTAAGAGGATTGAGTCCACCGTAAGTAACCCATGCTACCTCCGGTGCAAATCCCTCAACGTGATCCTTCTCCTTCTCAAGAAGGCTCTCTGGAATCAGCATAGGCATATACACATTCTCCACACCTGTTGCCTTAAATCTCTCATCAAGCTGCTTCTGTATAAGCTCCCAGATTGCATATCCTGCAGGCTTGATAGCCATACATCCCTTTACGTTGGTATATGCGATAAGTCCTGCTTTGAGGACAACGTCAGTATACCACTGTGCAAAATCTTCATCCATGGAAGTAATAGCTTCAACCATCTTCTTATCGTTTGCCATCTTATTTATCTCCTTATTTTCATAACATTCTTTGATTAACAACGCTCTTTTTAATCTACAAAATTTCAAGACGGATGTCAACACGAAACGTGCTAACACCCGTCCTGAACATCTCAATTACCAAACATCTTTCTCTGAAAAATATTCTCCTGACTTCATTTCTTTATCACTTTTGTCGATTATTTTTGCCTCTCCTGGAGTTACCTTTGTGAAATCAGGATCCCATTCCTTTATCAAATGCTTTACCAATTCATTTATAAGTAACACTTCATTTTCTGGCAGCATTGCTAACATTTCTGCGGTCTGAGATACTAAGCTGTTCATATAAACACCTCTTTCTGCTTATATATGCCTCCTCGAGTTCCAATATCTATAATAGACAAAATCAAGTAAAGATATTAAAATGATAATTTTATTATATAGTTATAATTTATTTATTCAATGTTTTTATAAAACATTTTAGCTCTATTCTCCCTTAGAACTCATCCAGATCCAATATCGCAAATGCTCCGCCCTCCGGCTCATGCTTGAACACCATATGTTCCCCTGTGGTCGGGTGGTCAAATTCAAGTCTTGAAGCGTGAAGTCCGATCTCTTTATATTTCTTCTTCGTCTTCTGGAACTTTGGGTTATACTTCGTATCGCCCCATATTCCGCACTTTCTCTTCGCAAACTGTGCCCTGATCTGGTGATGTCTGCCAGTTATGAGCTCTACCAGAATATATGAAAGTACGCCCTCATCGGTGTCCATGACATCCAGAACCTCATACTCAAGCTCCGAATACTTTGCCCCTGGAGTGTCCTTATCCACGATCTTTGTCACATTATCCTTCGTGTCGTGAAGGAGATAATCCTTGAGTACACCCTGGTCGTTAGGAAGTTCACCGGTGAGGATTGCCTGATAATACTTCATCATGGAACCGTCCTCACTCTGCTTTGACAGAACTGCTGCTGCCTCAGGTGTCTTCGCAAATACCATCACACCGCCAACAGGCCTGTCCAGCCTATGGATTGGAACAAGATATGGCTCCTCTTTTCTATTCTCACGTTCATATATCCGAAGCTTCAGCATACTCACCATACTCTCAGAATTGGTCTTGTCCGGCTGAGTCGGCACCCCACAAGGCTTCACCGCCACGATTATGTCTTTATCTTCATGTAAAATGTTTAATTTCATTGTTTTGTCCCCTTTTTATGCATTCGCATTCCTGCCTATCTGCATACATGCTCATGAATATCTGCCCATCCGATGAACATGCAGCGTTTCATGCAAGCATGAACGCTGCATGTTCGCCGTCTGGGGCTTTCTTATCACATCCTAAATCTGTAGCCAACGCCCCATACAGTCTCAATATACTGCGGATTGGATGTGTCAAACTCAATCTTCTCTCTGATCTTCTTGATATGGACGGTAACCGTGGCGATATCGCCTATGCTGTCCATATTCCATATCCTGCTGAATAATTCATCCTTGGAAAATACCTTATTCGGGTTGCTTGCAAGGAAGCACAGAATGTCGAACTCTTTATTTGTAAATACCTTCTCTTCATTGTCCACATATACTCGTCTGTCCGTCTTGTCTATCTTCAGGCCTCTGATCTCGATGACATCATTCTTGAGTGCTGTAGATCCGACAAGTCTCTCATATCTTGATATGTGTGCCTTTACTCTTGCCACCAGCTCACTTGGGCTGAATGGTTTTGTCACATAATCGTCAACACCCAGGCCAAGACCTCTGATCTTGTCTATATCGTTTTTCTTCGCTGTGACCATGATGATAGGAATATCCTTCTTCTCTCTGATCTGCTTGCATATCTCAAAGCCATCGACCTCAGGAAGCATGAGATCAAGAAGTATCAGACTGTATTCCTCATTCAAAGCCTTCTCAAGACCTTTAAGTCCGTTCGTCTCTATCTCAACCTCGAAATCATTGAGCTCGAGATAATCTCGCTCAAGTTCAGCTATACTAAGTTCATCCTCTATTATCAGTATCCTGCTCATCTGTATCTCTCCTTTTCTTCAACGGGTTCTTTATCTGTATAGTATTCTTCTTCTGTCCATCTTTTCTGGAATTTTCCTTCTTCTGGGAACCTTCGACTACCGATTCGTCCCCATCGAAAATCTCATTTTCAGCTGTCCTGGAAATATATTTCTTAAGGGTAAATACCATAGTAGTTCCCTTGCCAACCTGACTTGTTGCATATATATTACCGCCGTGTTCCTCAACTATCTTCTTGCAGATAGCAAGTCCCAGGCCGCTTCCGCCCCTAGACTGTCTGGCGCTGTCTGCCCTGTACATTCTGTCAAATATATGTGGCAGGCTATCTGAATCTATTCCACGTCCATTATCGCTTATGGCTATCTTCACCTCGGCATCATTGTCATATATGTTGATATCTATCTGCCCATATTCTTTATCCATATACTTTATAGAGTTAGTCACGATATTGTTTATGACTCTCTTCAGCTGATCCGGATCAACTATGACCATTACATCGTCATCGCAGTAATTCTTATATGTGAGTTTCATATCCTTCGACATCAGCGTGGCATGAATTTCCTCCATACAGTCATTGAAATAATCCTTCACAGACACTCTGTGGAACTCATATGGAATTGCATTGTTGTTGATGTTTGTGTACAGCGAAAGCTCATTTATCAGGCTGTCCATCTCATTTGCCTTGCTGTATATCATCTTCAGATATCTGTCACGCTTCTCTGGCGTGTCGGCAACACCGTCCATAATTCCCTCAACATAGCCCTTGATGGTCGTTATAGGGGTTCTAAGATCGTGGGATATATTGCTTATGAGCTGTCTGTTCTCCTCCTCATACCGCATCTTGGTCTTTGTAAAATCGCAAAGCTTCTGCCTCATATTCTCAAATGACTCACACAACTCTCCCACTTCATCCTCACGATTCGCTCCAATATCAATCTTCTCATCAAGATTGCCGGATCCCATGCGCTCCGCAGCCTCTTTCAGTTTTACCAGAGGATTGACAAACTGCTGATATACAAGAACAGCCACTACTCCGCTGAGGATAATCATAATTATGATCATTAATATGATGTATCCCAAAATAGTTCCTCTGAAGCTGTCAACATAACTACCGTAATATGTAAGCAGGTATATGTCCACATCCTGTCCGTTGCATACATACGTGATCTGATTACACAGATACAAAGACGGCTGGGTCATAAGGTATTCCTGAACCCGTATTCCACTGCTCTCTGCCACGTCATCTGTATCCTGCGAACCATCAAATTCTATGGCATTTATATTCTCACTTGTGTCATTCTTCTGAAGCTGACTCTTCAGTGCATCAGAAAAATTATCCACACCTACATACAGATATTCACCATCAACCTTGACAACGACATTCGTGTTGTTTGCTGTGGTCTTCATATTCAGAGCACGGGCATTTTCATCATCGATATAATACTCCGGGTCACTCTTAACCTTATTTATAATCTGTTCCCGCTGAGCGGATATAGCTTTATATACATCGTTCACCGGATCACTTGCCGAATACAGCCACTGAAGCGAATGAGCCTTTCCATAGGTTCCTGTTATAAAATATCTGCCTATGATCATGGTTCCTATGATCATTGACACAAATGCTGAAAGCCATATTATTACTATTGCACATTTTACTTTCTTAGTGATATTCATATTCTCAACTCCCACATCTACTATACCATGAAACCACCCGGCCAGTGTATGAAGTTTTTATAAACTGTAAAATTCCCTATCTGTTCTTCTTTTTAAAAAGTCCACGTCTCCTTCCACTCACCTCAGAAGCGGCTATTTCCTGTCTTGCCTGCTGATATTCACGAAGCGTTGAATCCAGTTTTCTGTATCTTGCCTCCTCCTGTTCCTCCTTCTCTCTGATGATCACATCCATCTGCTTCATCACATCATCCGTCACAGCTGCCGACACAGACTGTGTGATGACCTTCAAATTGTCCTTTATGGAGTTGCTGACTATCTTGTCCATCAGATTTTGAAACTGTGCCATCTTAAAATCTACAATTCTGGTATTGTCTTTATCATCATCACAGCTCACTCGTATGGAGTCTATCTTTTTCATATCCAGCAGGCCACTCTCTTTTATCACATCAGCAGTGTCTGATTTATCTGCATCCTCCGCAGTATTTTTCTCAGCTTCACCATCCAGAAGATCATACATCTTGTGAGCTATATCCTTTATAGCCTTTAACTGTATACCCTTGTCCTTCAGAGTCTTCACTCTCTGGAGTATCTTAATATCCTGCTCACTGTAACACCTGTGGCCCATCTCATTTCTATGTATTTTGATATCAAGCTCTTCCTCCCAATAACGAAGCACATGTGTCTCGACCTCAACCATAACTGCCGCCTCACTTATGCTGTAAACTTTTTCTGCCATCTGTATATCCTCCTTATTTCTAAAAACCAGCAAATTTTAGTCGTTCAATAGTAAAACCGACTTTCCAGATATAATTTTAAGGATATTAACAGCCAGTCTCAACGAATATCGTCATTCAAGTTTTTGCAGAAAACAGTATTATTCGTCAAAAAAACCTTCCGGAGCTGTCACGCTTTCCGGAAGGTTTTCTGAATAGTTTTTATTATCTGTAATTTTGATCGTTATATGTGATCAGTTATTTATCTTTGTTATAAGAAAATATCCATCATCCATCCACTTAAAATGAACATTCTTGTAATTGGTTCCTATGATATATTCTGATCCGTCTTCTGACAATCTGAGCTGATCCTTATCCTTGTCAGAATTCAGTGCCTTCAAAAGGATATCTGTAAATATGTGATCCGGATCAAGTGCCATGAGTTCATTCTCATTTGCCACTGACTGACCTTCACCAAGTTCCTGAGGGTAGTAGATCATATCCTTCAAAGTCTTCAGATCTTTGTCATTGAAAACTGTTCTGATTCTGTCCGCAAATTCCTGACTTCCAGTATCTATCTGATCCTTGACATCCAATCTCTCCATATATCTGTTCTCAAATGTAATATGGGTCAGTATATCCCTTAGTACCTCATCCGTCGCCGTCACATACACATACAATGAATAGTTGATTGTTCCATCACTCCAAAACGCAATTCTTCCCGGATTCAAAGTATAAAATGTTGCATGACACCCCTGGACATCAGTGTATATCATATCACCGTTGCTGGTATTGTTTACTCCTGCCAGAGTATAGGATTCATACTTATATGAACCTCTGAGCTCAGTTTTTACTCCGTTATACCTGAAACTGACTATTCCTATATCGCCTGAGATTGTATACTTTACATCTGTTATGCCTTTACAGCTATGGTCTACATCAAGGTATATACCTATCTGTGTCAGGTCATCGGGGGATGACACCTCCCCACTCTTCACGACTGTATGTGTGCTTTTCACGTCATCTGACGCATCTCCGCATCCCGGCAGTATTGCCAGCATACATACTGCGATCAATATACATATTATTTTCTTTATACCCATATCAGATATATATCTCATATTCTGCTCCAATTACCAGGCTATTCCCTGATGACATCCCAGCTCCTTACACTTATATGCCATTGTAGGGTCTGTAGGATCCCATGTATGGCTGTAGTCGAGCTGTACTGATGATGGCTTAGGGAATGGACCATCTTCATTGCTTTCAAATATAGTTACTTTTGTTCCAAGTTCACAGTTATCATATATCCACTTTGCATCTCCTGCCTTAAGTCTTATACATCCATGGGAACACGTAGTTCCAAGCTGGTTATAAGCGCTTACAGAGAGTGTTGTAGGATCCTGTGAGCCATAATATACTGAATGGAATAATATATCACCTGTGATAAGTGTATCCCACTGTCCATAACAAGGTCCCATGAGAGTCCACCATCTTCCCTTCATAGGAGTATAAAATGTTCCAACTGGTGTTGAATCTCCTCCTGAACATACAAATGCTTTTACAGGAATGATATATCCATTGTCACCATCCTTTGCATATGCTGTCACAACATTCAGTGTCTTATTTACCTTTATCTCATATGAATCCTGTTTGCCGAGTACCGCATCCACATCGATAAGTCTCTGTCCATCTTTTCCAAAGTAAAACTTATATCCATTTGCATATGCCCATCTCTTCTGATACATTACACCCTTGTCACCAAAGTAATAGTAATTGCCTCCGATATTGGTATATCCTGTAACAGGAGTTCCGCCATTTTTCAGATAATATGTATATTTACCTACTGTTCTCCATCCATCTGAGGTGATAAGTGCACCATATTCAGTGAACAGATAAAGCTTTCCACCTATCTTTGCAGGACCTGTATATGCAACACCGTTGCTTCTGTAGTACATCTTGTTGCCATGGCCTGTGGTGTACCAGCCTGTGTATGGTTTTCCATCTGAATCAAAACGATAAGCTATTCCGTTTACCTTCTTTACACCGCCGGTCAGATATCCACTGTTTGAAAAATTATAATAATAACGGCTGCCCTTCACCTTATGCACGCCGGTATATGCCTTTCCATCTGATCCAAAGTAATATGTCTTACCATCCACAGTTTTCCAGCAATTCTTCATCATATGGCCATCTGCATTGAAATAGTAATTATAGCCGCCCACTTTATGAAGTCCTACATAAGCATAACCTTTTTGTGAAAAATAATACCTGTTACCATTTGTGGTTGCCCAGACAGACTTCTTCATAGCACCATCAGAGCCAAAATAGTAATAGAACTTTCCAATCTTGCGAATACCCTTCACAGCCTTGCCATTGCTTCCAAAATAATATGTTCTCTTATTCATTGTCTTCAACATATTCTTCTGGATAATACCTGACTGCGCTGCGTAATACCTGTCGCTTCCAACACGGAATACAAGATTTCTCACTATGGTACCACCAGGTGCCGCATAATAAATTCTTCCCTTGTAATTTATAAAACTGCTTCTGACAGCTCTTCCTGAGCTTGCAAAATAGTAATAATACTTGCCGGATTTTACGATCTTTTTTGTAACAGCTGCGCCATTTGCCGCAAAATACATCTTCTGGCTGCCATTTACCAGTGTAAGTCCTCTGGCCATGGCATTGCTTGTCTTGCTGAAATAATACAGTTTGCCATTTATATATGTAAGCCCGGATGCTCTTGAACCATCAGCCTTCAGATAATAAGTCTTCTTGACATATTTGCCGTTGGAAGACTTCACACTTAGTGTGATGAAACGGTTTCTGAGCTTCACATTGTTCTTGTAATAGTACCATCTGCCTCCAACATGATACCAGCCATTTTTTTCTGCCGCAGGCGTTGCATAATCATCCTGATCCACATAATCGTCATATGAGTTCTCCGCAGCGTACACCGTATACATGTTTCCACTGTTTGAATTCACAACAGAGTCCACTCCTGTGACACCATTCGACATCAAAAGAGCTGCTGCCGTCGCCAAAACAATTCTTTTTAAATTGAACATATTCCTTCTCCCTCTTACCTATTTTTACATATCATTCAAATGTTTCTGATAAACTCTCCTGGTCTGCTGTCTTCTTATTCCGATACACATTCCACATTCCACCATGGTCATCAGAAGCGCAGATCCTCCTGAACTTATGAACGGAAGCGTAACTCCTGTGTTTGGAAATAAATTTGTAGCCACACTTACATTTATAACTATCTGACAGACAAGATGTATTATAACTCCTATGACTATCATACTGCCAAAAACATTTGAAGACTCTTTTACTATAACATACATCTGATATAACAGGTAGCCATAAAGTAGAAACAGAAGAACTGCTCCAACAACGCCAAGCTCCTCACACACAATAGCAAATATCATGTCGTTCTGAGCCTCTGGTATAGCAGAAAGCTTCTGTGTTCCATTGCCAAGGCCCTTGCCGAGGAATGAACCACTTCCTATAGCATACAGAGACTGGATAACCTGATATCCCACGCTCTTTTCATACTTTTCTGTATAAAGCCATCCAAGAATTCTTCCCGCACGGAAGTCATCCATCTGCTCAAGTTCCTCCTCTGTCGGGAGATACCTGATAGACATCCTGACATATACCACTGCGACAACCACAGCGGCCAACAAAAATATCATATGAAATTTCCAGTTTTTGCTTGCAATCAGAGTGGAACAATAACATATTCCAAGCACGACTATACATGAACTGAGGTTTGTCGATATAAAAAGCAGAGCCGCTGCCTGGATACCGACCAGCAGCCACAGAGTCAGTATAGTCTGCCACTTATGCATCTCTCTCCATTTACTGCTTATATACGATGCGATAAATACGATCAGCAGTGTCTTTACCATATCTGCAATCTGTATTCTGAACGGTATTCCCGGAATCTGGATCCATCTTGTGGCACCATTTACATTTACTCCGAGAGGTGTCACCAGCAATAATATCAATATAGCTGACAGGATATAGCAAGGCCAGGCAAACTTCCTATAAATTCCATATGGAAGGTACGCAAGTCCCCATATAGCTCCTGCACCAATTATGATGAATATTAACTGGCTTTTGAAATTGCTCATGGCAGTTCCGTAACTTGAAGCACTGAATATCATGATAAGACCAAATGCAAGAAGAAATGTGATGGCAATTATCATCTTGTATATAGTTCCAGAAGTATATCTGCTTTTTTGTTTGTCTGTGGATTTTTCCACGGTCACTGCATCACTCATTACTTATCTCCTTGATAAATTTATAGGCACTTATAATATCCGTATCAAATAAATCTATACTATCCCTATAATAAGGTTTCTCTATATCTATCGTGTCACATCCTACATGAATTCTTCCTGTAGAGTCACCATTCCACTCCAGATCCATACACTTGCCTTTCTCATATGAGCTGACATCTGCTGTCTTTCTTATGCTCATATCTCCTATCTCTATATCGAGATTTGCTGTATCATCTGTGAATACAATGTCCAGTCCCGCCTCCATATCACGGAGCACACCACCTGTATCTATCATCACCTTATAGGATGTCCCAACTGTATTATCTTCATTTATATCTTTTTTTTCAATCACAAATGATTTGCCATCTGCATCACTTATGGATAATCTGTATCTCTCAGCTATGTAATCACTTCCAAAAAAGTCAAGTGACACATCCACCTTCTGATCTGATATGTCATCCGCATACAGTTTCACAAGCTCACCATCATTATTTATGGCAAAATATATCCGCATATTCGCACCATTCATGATCTCATTCACAAATTGTTTTATATCATGTACCAAATCTGCCGTATTGTCAATGGCTTCTATCTCCGGCATATAATCATCCAGAGATTTGTACACCTCATCCAGATTCATATCATGGGTTCCAAAACAATCGTCAAGGTAGCTGTTAAAATCACTAACATCAAAGTCCAGAGAATAAATATCACATTTCTGCTGCCTATCTCCGACATCTATAGTCTCCTCGCCTTCATGGCGGCTGTCCATCTTTAAAAAATATTTTGCAGTTTTTGCAATTATACCAGATCTTGTCTTATCATTCTTCTGATCCATATAATTGCCCGTCACAAAGTTCATACATTCCGCATAAGCCTTTCCAAATGCGTACACTGTTTCATTATCTATACCAAGTATCGATATAACCTGGGAATTGCTCATATTTGTTATGAGATTCTCCGCATATTGTATCCTTATCGCCATATCACCTATGTATATATATGACGATCTCTGATTTGCAAACAGTTTGAAACTCTGATCGTTTATCCCTGTCTCCAGAAGAAACTTTCTATTGTCAACATCTCTGTTCAGGGATATCTTAACATCATCATCAACAGAATCCTCAAACAGGAAATTCTGATTGCCGTTCAGCATGCTGCTGCCCATGGTATATGTTCCATACTTCTGGCTCATCCCAGAATTCTCTGAGGTTTTTATAGTATTTGACATGGCTTCCACAAGTTTTACCTGTGGTTTTCTCATCAGATTAAAAAGAATAATTGCAACAACTGCAGCTGCCAGGATTGTAACCGCTGCTATTATTCCAATTATTCTTTTTAATATCTTTTTATTGTTTTTTGTATGCATATTCGTCATGACTCTCATTTAACCAGGAGATTGCATCACACAATCCTTCCTCTGAAAACTCAAATTGCTTTGAACCCTTCTTCTCATCCGGTGTAACCTCAAAACAAAATGGTTCCGGCCATATATATGCCGTCAGAACCGTCTTCGTCTCAGGCTTGCTCTCCTCTGCGGAATCCCCCTCCTGTTCCTCTGCTTCGGAGGGGATCTCCACAGTATCTTTCTGTATCATGTATCTGATACCCTTGTCGCTCCCTTTAAATGGTCTTGACTTGTAGAACTCCAGTGCAAGAAGCTCTGGTCTGTTTATCATATAATCACCTTACTTTATAGTAAATGGATATACCTCTATAATATTCTTTGTATCCTCATTCTTTATATAAAGGTATGTAACTCCCTTAGGAGCACTGTCGCCGATATTCACCCATGTTGACCATCCGTCAACAACAGGATCTGAGAATGTTATGGAATCTGACTTGTTGCCGTCAGCATATACCACATATCCTGATATATTGATAGAATCACTTCCAGAGAATGCAAATGCTGTATGGATATATATATTGCTTCCACTGCTTATGCTGTCTGATCTGTCGTCCAGATCACTCTCTGAACTGTTGACAAATGACTGTATATCCCATTTTACAAGCTCTGTATATATCTTCTGAGCCGTAGGACTTCCTGCATATCTGAGTTCTCCGAGATACTGCATTGTAAGTTCGTTTGAGACATTCTTATTTGCCTTTATATAAGCCAGCTTTGCATTGACAATCTTGCTTGAAACGTCTGTCTTCTCAACCTTTTCATAACACTCAACTGCTTTCTTATAATCCTTGTCACCTACTGCCTGTGCTGCAAGAGCTATATAGCACTTATCCTTCTCTTTTACACAATTCTTATATTTTGAATCAACCTTATCATAACTCTTAATGGCATTCTCGTAATCCTTGTTCTTGTAATACTCAGCTGCCTTCTGATAAGTACACTCGCTTGCCTTATCAGCATAATCGTCGTACTCTGACTTTGTGAACATATCATAAGCATCGTCGTACTTTCCATCTTTGAGAAGATCTGTGCCCTTGTCATAGTAACACTTTGCAAGGAGGGTTGCTGAATCCTCATAATCCTCTATGGTTGTCAGAAGATCTATAGCTCCGTCATAATCCTCCGCTGTTATCAGTGACTGAGCCTTCTTATACGTACACTCTATAACCTTGTCTGAGGCGTCCTTGTATGTTCCTGCATTCTTGAACGCATCTATGGCGGCATCATATGATGCTGCATTCATCTGATCCATTCCTGCACTGTAATAACACTGACTTGCCTTGTCAAATGCGTCCTGGCTCTTAACTTCCGAAGCCTTTCCTCTCTGTTTGCCATCTTTTTCTGCAGCCTGCTTACTTTTGGCAGCTTTGTTATAATATTCTGCAGCTTCAAGATTTTTGCCATCTTTCTCAAGAGACTCTGCATAATTGTAATATGCATCACCATTTGCCAAATTATAAGAATCCTTGAAATTACCCAGATCCTTGTAGAGAGTAACCGCCTCTTCAATCTTACCCTGTGAAATCATATCGCCTGCATCATTGTACTTTTTGAACTTTGGCACGAATAAAAATGCAAACACTCCTATGGCCAAAACTATAACTATAGGAATTGTGATAAGAGCGATCTTAGCACCTTTTCCCATAGGCTTCTTTTCGCCCTTTTTCTTTATCATTACATCATCACCCACAGGAGGCATATTTCTCATACCCGGCTGCGAAATTCCGTTCTGTGGCGGCATTCCTCCCGGACCTGACATTCCATTTTGTGGCGGCATTCCATTTGGCATTCCGTTCTGTTGTGGCATCATGCCCTGTGGCGGCATTCCACCTGGCATAGGATG
Source organism: uncultured Coprococcus sp. (assembly GCA_900548215.1). Lineage (GTDB taxonomy): Bacteria > Bacillota > Clostridia > Lachnospirales > Lachnospiraceae > Coprococcus. Next base: position 12,361 of record URJI01000048.1, read on the forward strand.
CTCCGAAGGAGCCTGATGCATAGGGACAGGCTGGCCTGCAGGTGTAAGTGGCTGATTCTCCATACCTGAGCCTGTCAGTACAGTTGTGCTGTCATTGTCTGCATTCGCACTTGTGAGCACCGTCGTACTGTCTTCATCACTATTCTGTTCATAATTGATCAATGGAAATTGTTTTCCACATACAGGACACACCCTGATGTCATCTCTCATCTCACATCCACAATTATCACAATACATATCTTTCCCTCCATTTCTATGGATCAGTTTATTATTTTATGAGTTACTTTTAAATATAAAATCTTCATTTGATAACCTTACCACACTATTATCTGGAATTATCACATCCATATTGCTGTAAACCTGTGTACCATTCAGATATGTATGATTAGTAGAATTGTTATCTCTCAGATAGTTCACACCATTTATACTTGTTATATATGCATGTCTTCTACTTATAGACTTATTTCCCGTTATCTTAAAATCCACGCCCTGATCAGCCTTACCTATACAGAATACCTGCTTGTTTATCTGAACTGTTTCACCTGTACTCTTTCTTGTGATGGTAGGCTTGCTGCCTCCGACAATGGTTCTGTTGCTGAAAAGGGTTGTAGGTGGTTCTTCATCTATCTGTTCGCTGAGTCTTCTGGCCTCCTCAACCTGGCGCTTTGCAACATCTGCCTGACGCTTTGCTTCCTCAGCATTCTTTCTCGCTGCAAATTCAGCCTGCAATCTCGCCTCCTCAGCGTGCATCTCACGCTCCCTGGCGCGTCTGATCTCATCTGCATACTGTGAAGAAGCTTTCTCTGCCCTGATTCTCTCCTCCTCTGCGCTCTGATATAGTGAATCATCCCCCGCTGTAAGGATCGCAGTCTGCTCGTAATCTCTGGCCTCCGCAGTTACTCTCTGTCTCCATATCTCAGCCTCAACCCTGGCTGCTTCAGCCTTCATTCTGGTCTCCTCAGCCTCTCTGGCTACTCCAGCCTGATACTTGGCTTCCTCTATCTGTCTCTTTACTTCATTTTCAGCATTTATACGGGCTTTCTCAGCTCTCTTTGCTGCTTCTTCAGCCTTATGTATAGCCATCTCTTTGTTGTTTGTATCTGTGGTGAGAACCTCGCTTCTGCCATTCTCCCCCTGTATTATAAGGAGCTGGCTGGTAGATCTCAGTTCCGACACAAACTCATTAAAATGAAATGCATCAAATTCTCTGTGGTCATTGAAATAATCAACTATCTGATTTGCACACTCAATGGCAGGTGTATGTGCGTATATAAGTGACGACAACAATTCGTTAAAAAATTGTCCGATGTTTCTATTCTCGAAATTGCATTCCAACGGAAGATACAGAAGCTGTACAGAAAAATCCACAAATTTGACAAACATTGAATTGACATCCCATACTATCTTATCAAGCTTAAGTCCATTCTGTATAATAGAAACAAGCTGTTTACTGATACTGAATACGTATTCAACAAGTTCGTCCCTGAACACAGGCTTCTGTGCTATCTGTGCAAAACTGATATCCCCATCTATCGAATACTCAAGTATTCTGTCCCCCTTGACAAATACTTCCTTGCACGTACTTGTATTTCCCGCAAATGGCACGTTATACGCATTCATCTCATATTTGTTGATTGGAGTTGCCTGATCCAATCTATATTCGATCTTCTTATATTCTCTTAATGTCTGAGTCATTCCCCAATACCTCCTACAAATATTTACAGTAACACTTATACAGTATAACAAACACTAAAGCCACATTCAAGGCAAAACAAATGTACACTGAGTAAACAAATCAAATGCACACTGAGTAAATAAATACACAAATACACGCTGGGTAAACAAAACAACCCACTGCATATACAAAAAATCCCTGATCCGAATATCCAGATCAGGGATGCTTTAGAGGTGCGAGCCGGATTTGAACCGGCGATGACGGTGTTGCAGACCGGGGCCTTACCACTTGGCTATCGCACCATATTCTATTATATGAGGACATCTTCATGATTATACCAAATGTCCTTAGCTCCCCGAGTAGGGCTCGAACCTACAACCCCTCGGTTAACAGCCGAGTGCTCTACCATTGAGCTATCGAGGAATAAACGTCATATAAGCATTCCTATAAAAGGAACGCAGAAGGAGGGATTTGAACCCTCGCGCCGCGCAAACGGCCTACACCCTTAGCAGGGGCGCCTCTTCAGCCACTTGAGTACTTCTGCAAAATGCCTAAATAAAAATCTCCTACCAAAGAGTATTTAATTTTTGACGCTTGTTTATATTAACAAAATACACACTCATTGTCAAGGGTTATTTTTTAAATGGTAAATTTTTGTAATTTTCAAAAAATCTGTATGTACAAAATAAAAAACAGATGTACAAATTGAACACTGACATAAAAAATAAGACCTCATTTTATCATTTTCTACAGATAAAATGAGATCCTATTTTCAGAAGTTAATCACATAACTTTTCTCTTTTATATACTTATCATCTTAACGATATATTGTTCTGATCCAAGTTGTATAATAATACTTTGTTGTTGCAGGATAAAGTTTTCCGCCAATCTTACATACCGGAACTACATAGAATCCAAATGTCTGATACTTTTTAAGGCCAGTTATCACATACGATCTTGTTGAAGCACTTACCTTAACCTTTCTCCATGTACCACCATTTGTTCCTGATGAATTTCTGTTGAAGTATACATAATAATACTTAGCGTTTGCTACGCCTGTCCATACAAGCTTTGCGCTTGTATCGCTTACAGCCTTCATTCTGTTAAGATTAAGATATGCCTGTGGTACAACAACCTTGAATGGAGACCATGCGCTCCAGATTGTAACACCATCACCTGTCTTGATATATGATCTGATTCTTACCTTGAATCCCTTGTTCTTGATTGCTTTTCTTGCCTTGAGACTTGTAACCTTTACTGTTCCATATGAATATGAGCTTGATATACCGACATAAAGGCTTGTCTTACCGTTGAGTGCACATACCTGAACCTGGCATCCATTTGGAGTTACTGTATTATTTGAATTATAGAATGAATTCTTATCCCAGCCTATAGTTACTTCATTGCTCTTATTTGGATTCCATGTGAGGTTTCCCTTGCTGTAAACTGCAACATTCTGTGGGTTTACAGGTGCTGAATATAATCCGGACTTTGATGTTCCATACTTTGTCATAGCTATGTATCCTGATGTTGACTTTTTGTATGGCTTTATTGTTACACTATATCTACGTCCTGATGTTGCGGACATAACAGCCTTTGGTGAAGATACGATTTTTGTCTTTACAGTTGTACCTGTGTCAAGTTCTATTCTGTATCCTGTTGCACCTGCTGATGCTGCCCACTTGAAAGATATTGCCTTTGAAGTTCCGGCTGTCTGCTTAATTGTTGAATAATCTATATCCTTTGGCTTTGTTACAACCTGAATAGGTGCTGATGTTGTAACTAATACATCATTGTATCCCTGTCTTACATATGACTCAACCTTTACATAGTACGCTGTTCCTGCGCTAAGTCCTGATATGTAACGGCTTACACTTGAGCTTGGATAGCTACTTGCAGCTACATATCCTGATGTCTTGCTCTTTGAATAAAGAACTCTGTATGATTGTCCCGGAATATCATTCCACTGAATCTCTACAGATGATGTTGAACTGTCTATCTGCTTGATTCCTGTAACTGCACTTGCAGCAGATGCTGTGATTGTCATTGCGAAAAGCATAATTGCCATTATTGCAAGGACAAATAATGATTTTTTGATCGTGTTTTCTTTTCTCATTAAATCTCTCCTTCTTCTTACTTACCCTTCTGTTGAATCCACCGTACTCTCCTCATATTACAAAGTTTACATTTTTTTAATTTTTAAGTCAACCATATGATAATCGGCATTATCACTGATTTGTTTGGACAAAATTAACAAAACAGCCAGCATTGCCTATATGACAATGCTGGCTGTTTAACAATTACCACATGAACCTAACTCTATAATGTAAGTTTTAATAGTATACAGTCTTTATATATGTAGTGTAATAATTCTTTGTAGTTGCCGGATAAAGCTTTCCATCAACCTTACATACCGGAACTACATAGAATCCAAATGTCTGATACTTTGTAAGTCCTGTTATAACATATGATCTAGCTGAAGCACTTACCTTAACCTTTCTCCATGTACCACCATTTGTTCCTGATGAATCTCTGTTAAAGTATACATAATAATACTGAGCATTTGCTACGCCTGTCCACACAAGCTTTGCACCTGTATGATTCACTACTTTCATCTTGTTGAGGTTGAGATATGCCTGTGGTACAACAACCTTGAATGGAGACCATGCGCTCCAGATTGCAACACCACTGTCTGTCTTTATATATGTTCTGATTCTAACCTTGAAGCCTTTGTTCTTGATAGCTTTTCTTGCCTTTAAACTTGTCACCTTTACTGAACTTGAATAACCACCTGTAGTAATTCCCATATAAAGGCTTGTCTTGCCATTGAGAGCACATACCTGAACCTGATATCCATCTGGTGATGCCTCTCCTGATGAACTATAGAATGAGTTTTTATTCCATCCAATCTTTACCTCATTGCTCTCGTTAGGATCCCAATCCAGATTATCTTTTCTTGCAACTGCAAGATTCTGTGGATTCACAGGAGCTGCATATATTCCATATGCCCATGTTCCTGAACTATCCATGGCAATGAATCCTGAAGATGACTTCTTATATGGTTTGATAGTTACTGTATAACCACGTCCTGCTGAAGCTGGCATGGATGCCTTTGTACCTGATACAACTCTTGTCCTTGTTCCAAGCTTGCCCTCAAGCTCTATCCTGTATCCTGTTGCTCCTGCTACGCCATTCCACTTAACTGTTACCGTCTTGCTTGTTCCGGCTGTCTGCTTGATACTGCTGCTGTTGACATTTTCCGGAGTTGTTACAACCTGGATAGGTGCTGATGTGGCAACATATATATCATTCCAATTGCTGTCTTCAACATAAGAAGCAACCTTTACATAATATGTTGTTCCTGCGCTGAGTCCACTGATATACCACTCTGTTGATGACGTCGTATATGATGTATCCTCAACATACCCTGAATTCTTGCTCTTTGAGTAATATACCCTGTACTCCTGTCCCGGATTTGCATTCCATGTTACCTTTACACCACTGCTTGAAGCACTCGTCTGTCTAAGCTTTGTTACAGACCCCGCAGCAGATGCTGTGATCGTCATTGCAAAAAGCATGATTGTCATGATTGCAAGTACAATGAGCGATCTCTTCATTGTTTTCTCTCTTTTCATAAAATCTCTCCTTTTTTTATTTTCCCTCCGTAAAATGATTCTATCATCTTGGATTTACCTGATAGAATCACGGTTCAGATTAAATTTTAAACGCTTAAATATATAAAGTCAATCTCATTTGACTATTATAAGCAAGTGTAATATATACAATTTTGACTGTTTAAAATATCTTTACACTTATTACATGATATTTTAATTTGCACTTTACATATTATTTCTGTGCAAGATAATCTTTCACAGCAGTCTCATACAGATTATGTCCTTCAGAATCTATGACAACTATCGCAGGGAAGTTCTCAACTCTCATCTTTCTTATAGCCTCTGTTCCAAGATCGTCATATGCTATGACCTCAGACTCCTTGATACACTTTGATAGGAGAGCTCCCGCTCCGCCAACTGCAGCCAGATATACAGCTCCGTTGTCTTTGATAGCCTGTATGACCTCAGGGCTTCTCTTGCCTTTTCCTATCATTCCGCAAAGACCTTTACTCAGGATAAGCGGTGTATATTTGTCCATACGGCTGCTGGTCGTAGGTCCAGCTGATCCTATCACCTGACCTGGTTTTGCCGGTGTAGGTCCTAGATAATAGATGACATTGCCGTTCAGATCTATCGGAACTATTTTCTTCTCATAAAATTCAGTTCCGCTGGCATCTTTGCATCCCGATTCGATGATCGAATCGTACATTCTCTTGTGCGCCGCATCTCTGGCACTGTACACTATTCCATCTATATATACATAATCTCCAGCCTTGAGATTTTTCACTTCTTCTCTGTCAAATGGTGCTTTTATATGTTTGTCCATGATAAATCAAACCCTCCTGTTTATAATCCGCCAGTTTCTTATATTCTGCCAGAATCTTATAAAACTCTTGTCACATGTCTGTTCACATGGCAGCACATATTCACCGCGAGTGGCATTCCTGCTATGTGGGTTGCATAGGTCTCTATATTCACTGCAAGAGCTGTGGTCTTTCCTCCAAGACCGCCAGGTCCTATACCAGTATTGTTTATAGCTTCCAGAAGTTCTTCTTCTATTCTTGCAATATGTTCTTTATCGGAATGAACTCCGACCTTTCTTGTAAGAGCCTTCTTTGCCATCTTCGCCGCAAGCTCAAAGTCTCCTCCAAGTCCTACTCCCACAAATACAGGCGGACATGCATTTGGTCCGGCATCCTTTACAGCCTGAAGCACTGCATTCTTCACACCCTCTTCTCCGTCAGCCGGTTTGAGCATATACACCTTACTCATATTCTCACTTCCAAATCCCTTCGGAGCTATGGTTATCTCTATATTCTCACCTGGAACTATATCATAATGGATAATAGCAGGGGTGTTGTCCTTCGTATTCTCTCTCATAAGAGGATCCTTCACAACAGACTTTCTCAGATATCCATCTGTATATCCCTGTCTCACTCCCTCGTTGATGGCATCTGTTATATTCGCACCCTCAACGTGGACATCCTGTCCTACATTCACGAAAAATACCGCCATACCTGTATCCTGACAGATAGGTATATCATTCTCCCTTGCAATATCCAGATTTTCACACAACTGGTTCAATATCTGTTTTCCAAGTGGGCTGTCCTCAGTGTCAACTGACTGTCTGACAGCTTTTTCCATATCTTCTGACAAATGCACATTTGCCTCGATACACATGTCCCTCACTACTTTAGTGATCTCTTCTGCTGCAATACTTCTCATCTCTTCACCGCCATTTATTTTCTTAAAAATAGTTTTATTTGCAAACTCTATTTTATTTATGATTTTATTTACGAACTAAACTTATAACATTTTTGAATATACTAAGCATTTTTTAACTCAATCATCCAGAAATGTATCATCATTTTTTTTGTAATTTGGATCTTTTCTGTTCACAAAAAATTTGTATACATAAAGTGTTATTGTAAAAATGGCTACAACTATAACCATCGCCACCAGAATATATATAATATTCATTATGCTGTAAGACCATTCAGATGCTTTCTGTGTGCTCTGAAATATCTTGTCAAGTTTGCCCTCTGTTGTCGCCTCAGCTGTCTGCGTGGCTGCTGCACTGCCAATTGACTTAAAAGCATTCACTACCCCCAGTGAAATCTCTGATATCATACCTGTCATATCCGTACCCCCAATATCATTATTATAGCAATCCAATACCCATAATCTCAATTTACAATAATTACATTTTATTGTTTTTTATCTTCAGAAGTGTTCATCACGAACACACGATTTTACTCATTTTTCCCAATTGATTAAAGTATATCATAATGGCAATTTGCACACAATCAATAAAGGTATTTTAAGGCAAAAAAAGGTGTGCCATCTCTTCTTATCTGAGATAGCACACCTTAATGTATGTGATAATTTTTACTTACTCTTCTGAGTCTGCAGATTCAGCATCTTTTTCTATGTCTTCACCACTTTGATCTTCTGCAGCATCATCTTCATCTACAGCTGTTTCTTCAACATTTTCATCAGCAGTTGCTGTTACATCATCTGCTTCTTCGTCCTGCCCATCTTCGCTCTCCTCGCTGCGTGCAAGTTTCGCAACCGAGGCTACAAATGAACTTCCATCCTTGCCTATGTTCATAAGCTTGACACCAGATGTAATTCTTCCGATGACTGTTATATCTGAGCAGTGCATTCTTATGATGATTCCCTCATTGGTCATCATCATAATATCATGATCATTAGTCACAGCCTTTGCGCTTACAATATCACCTGTCTTATCAGTGATCTTATAACACTTCACTCCTTTACCACCTCTCATCTGGGCGGTAAATTCTGAAAGCTCTGTTCTCTTGCCCATTCCATTGGATGTTACAAATAACATATCATCCCCCTGGACATCGAGCTGCATTGCTATAACCTTGTCATTCTTGTCACATCTGATACCTCTAACACCCATGGATGTACGTCCTGTATCTCTCACGCACTCCTCATTGAACCTGATACACATACCCTTTGCAGTCACAAGAAATACATCATTCTCACCACTTGTAGCTTTGACCTCTATGAGTTCATCCCCTTCATTCAATGTTATGGCAGCAAGACCGGTCTTTCTTATATTCTCAAATGCTTCTATCTTTGTCTTTTTGACTATTCCATCTCTGGTTGCCATCATCAAATACTTCTTATCAAATCCTGCAATAGGAATGATAGCAGTTACCTTCTCACCTGGAAGAAGCTGGAGAAGATTGACTATGGCAACTCCTCTTGCATTACGTCCTGACTCAGGAATCTCATATCCCTTCATCCTGTATACTCGTCCCATATTGGTGAAAAACATAATGAAGTTGTGGGTATTTGTGAGGAATATCTCATCTATAATATCATTGTCGATGGTATTCATTCCCTTGATACCCTTACCTCCTCTGTTCTGTACCTTGAAGGTGTCCTTTGGCATTCTCTTGATATATCCGAGCTTTGTCATGGATATAACTATCTCTTCTCTCTTGATGAGTTCCTCATCTGTTATATCATCTGAGTACGCTGTGATAGAAGTTCTTCTCTCATCACCATACTTCTCTGCTATAACTGCAAGCTCACTCTTGATAACTCCGAGAAGCTTATTCTCATCTGCGAGTATAGCTTTGTACTCAGCAATCTTAATTATAAGTTCGTTGTACTCATTCTCAATCTTTTCTCTCTCCAAACCTGTGAGAGCACGAAGTCTCATCTCGACGATGGCACTTGCCTGAGCCTCAGTCAGTCCAAATCTCTCTATCAGTTTGTTCTTTGCCTCTGCAACTGTTTTTGAATGTCTAATGATATCTATGACTTCATCTATATTGTCTAAAGCTATGAGATATCCCTGTAATATGTGAGCTCTCTCTTCAGCCTTGTTGAGATCGTACTGTGTTCTTCTTGTTACAACATCTTCCTGATGCTTCAGGTAATATATAAGCATATCCTTGATATTGAGGATCTTTGGAACTCCATCAACAAGAGCCAGCATGATGCATCCAAATGTATCCTGAAGCTGTGTATGTTTAAAAAGCTGATTGAGAATTACATTTGCATTTACATCTTTTCTCAGCTCTATGACAACTCTCATTCCCTCTCTTGAGGATTCATCTCTTATATCTGTGATTCCATCTATCTTCTTATTTTTGACAAGATCTACCATGTTCTTTATAAGAAGTGACTTATTTACCATATAAGGAAGCTCTGTAACTACAATTCTATGCTTTCCATTGGTCATTGTTTCGATTTCTGTGATTGCTCTCACTTTTATCTTACCACGACCGGTTCTGTATGCATCATTTATGCCCTGTCTTCCAAGTATCTGGGCACCTGTAGGGAAGTCTGGTCCCTTTATGATGTCCATAATCTCGTCTATCTCTGTCTCTCTGCCTTCTTCAACCCTGTTATCAATAATTTTTATGGCTGCATTGACAGTTTCCTTCAAATTATGTGGTGGAATATTGGTTGCCATACCTACTGCGATACCCGATGTTCCATTGACTAATAGATTAGGATAACGTGAT
>URJI01000049.1 GCA_900548215.1 uncultured Coprococcus sp.
TCAAAGTCGTCATACACTCTCATATCAAGCTGCATGGACATCATCTTCAAAAGCCTTACCGGCTTTTCACCATCATTTGTAAGTCTGGCGCTCCTCGTGATCACATCACATCCGTCAAATGTGACATAGACAAGATCAAGCAAAAGTCCGCTCGCCACATCCCGCAAAGTTACAGTGAGCTGGGTCATCTCATCCACAGCGCCATCCGCCGATGGCAATCCGGATATGACGTCCCTTCCACTCTTTATCTCATGCGACTCATACAGAAAATCACAGGTTGAGCTTCCATCACTGTGAACAACCCGGACAAATGGGTCGCCCACATCGCCTCTACCGCAGCCTGACATCTCCTGTGTCAGGCTTTCAAGGCATACCGCATCACCAGTGACTATAGCATTTCCCGTCTCGAACAGACTTCTGTCCCGCAGGGTCTCCCACAGATCTCCGCTGGTACGCACACCGTAATACAGGTGTTCAAGATGTCCATCCGGTCGGATACACATACAATACTGTGTCGTCTCCGTCTCCAGGCTGAATTCATGACTTTCTTCTATATATCTGATCATCTACCGTCCTCCATTTAGAGCATCCATGATCTCTTTCATCCTCTCTTCAGTCAACGTGTATTTTTTTACAAAGAATATAAGACCGATTATGAGCAGCACCATGGGAACTACCGTCATCGTCATACTAAGTCCTGCAAGCGTGGCATTGCTCTGCTCTATTACATCTGAGCTCCCTGCCTCAGGCTGCACAAGTCCGACCCATTTGATCGCAAGTCCCGCAAAAAATACAGCCACGCCCGATGCGAGTTTTACCACAAATGTCTGCATGGAACATATAACACTCTCGTCTCTCTGGCCATTCTTGAACTCACCATAGTCAATGCTATCCGCCAAACATACAGTGATAAGAACATTCAAAAGCCCACTTCCCGCAAAGACAAGAAGTCCTGGAATGAACAATATATACCAGCAGGCAAATCCGCAGACTGTCATTCTCGTAACACCCGCAAGGCTGCATCCGAGAAGAATCGCATAGCCGGCTATCTCATACACCACCGCATGAACAAAGAGTTTTCTCTTGGACATCTTCTTCCTGAAAAGAGGGAAAAGCATCATGGCCAGTATCTGTGCACCGCCGCCAAATGCTGAGAACAGTGCATATCCGCTCTCACTTCCTATATCATAGGTAAAGAAATATATCAGAAGATTGCTTGTTATATAGAGAGCTGAATTGACAAGGACTATGGTAACTACGACCGCAAGCGCCTGGTCATTTGTAACAAGTGAACGAAACATCTCACCTATACCATGAGCCTCCACATTCACCTGATCCTTTTCTTTTACATTTGCAACGCACACAGACTCTGATATGACAAATATAACAGCGACAAGTAGCGCCCACCACTTAAATCCAATACGGTAATCCGTGATGTTCAGTTTCTCCGCCGCTACATACATTCCGCTTATAGCCGGCACGATTATCATAGTGAGAACCGTCGGGATAGCACTTCCAATACCGGCGCAGGATCTCGCAAGCGCAGACAGGTTCTCCCTCTCCTTGCCAGATTCAGTGATGGCAGGAATCATCGACCAGTAGGGAATATCCATAAGGGTATATGTGATTCCCCACGCAAAATAAGTGACCGTCAGGAACACCTTCATTCCGCCATCGCCCATGCTCTCCGGCACCGCAAACATGGCGTACAGGACAACGGCATTCAAAACCGTTCCAGTAAATATCCACGGCCTGAACCTTCCCCATCTGGTCCTGGTCTTTGCAACCACAATTCCCATGATCGGATCGTTGAACGCATCGAATACTCTGGCAGCCATGAGCACAGTTCCTATAAACACAGAGCCAACTCCCAGAACTGAATTGTAATAATACAATATATAACTGGCCACCAGCATATAAACCATATCCTTGCCCACAGCGCCTATACCGTAAGCCATCTTGGTTTTCGCAGTAAGTCCCATGCCTGCAGCACTATTTCCTTTTTTCTCCATACACACCTCCCTGCCATGTCAAACATGGCGCAGCACCCAATACGCTTTTCTTATCTATTTTCTATAGCTGTGCCAGTCTGCCATCAAGCCATTCCTCTATATCCGCAAACACCTGATCCCGGCACAGCTCGTTAAGGATCTCATGACGGCAGTCCTCATACATATAACATGCCACATTATGCGACACCTTATTGTGATACAGCTCATACAATTTGAGCACATCTCTGCCATAGTGGCCAACAGGATCCTTATCTCCCGATACAAACAGGACCGGAATGTCCTTTGGTATCATGGCAATATTTCTGTCCTGTTGTATATAATGTATAGTGTTGAACAATGTCTCATATCCCTTTATCGTGAAAGAAAACTGACACAGAGGATCGTCCACATATGCGTCTATCCTCTCAGGATCTCTGCTTATCCAGTCCTTATTTGTTCTCTTTCGGACTTCACCGTTCACTATGGTCTCTTTAGGAATGCCCTTGATGTATGTGCCAAATGCCAGCAATTCCATGAGCGTACTTCTGTATCTCTCTCCGTGTCTGCTCTTTTCAAGTTCAAGCACTAATCTGCCAACCTGAAGCATACACTCAGGCATACTTCCTGTTCCCATGCAGATAAAGCCATCCACGCTGGAGCCCTTTGTATAGGAAGAAGGATACTTTGAATCGAAACCATACTCACTCATATATCTTCTGGCCATAAACGAACCCATGGAATGTCCCATCAGAAAGAACGGAACTCCCTTATAGGTTCTCTTGAGCGCCCTTGTAACCCTGTGGAGATCTGCAGACATGGTCTTGCTGGCATCATAGGCATGCATATATCCAAGCTCGTCTGTATTTGCTGCAGTAAGGCCGTGTCCCAGGTGGTCATTGCCCGCAACCACAAATCCCCTTGCAGCAAGATATCTCGCAAATTCGTCATATCTGTCTATCATCTCTATCATACCGTGGGATATCTGAAGTATAGCTCTTACATCTCCCTGTGGCTCCCACACCACCACATGAAGTCTGTCTCTTCCGTTTGATGACGGTATAAACGTCTCTTTCTTTTTTACTTTATACATGATGTAACCCTCCTTGTTGTTCTCATTATAGCTGGGCATCTTCCCATTTATAACTGACCATTCATAGCGGCCTGTTTAAAGATGCCTCAGCATCATTCACTTTCTTTCCTCTTCATCTCCATCGCCAGCCTGACGACCTCATAAGCACCATCATATATTCCATCGGCCTTATTTCTCATGATGTTCTCACACATCCCCACAAGGATGCTGCTATCCTGCATAAAGAGCTTCATCATCTGCAATGTATGCGGAATATCCCTGCACTCTAAAGTTCCATCTCCAATCTCTGCAGAGTGAATGGCTCCCCACTGCTCGTGTCCGCCAACTCTCTTTATGAACAGCTTTGGCACCGGATAGAAAGCCAGCTCAGAAGGTTTTGTGATAAGCACATCGCAGCTCCGCATGAGAAGATTGGTACAATACACGGCCTCATATATGTTCTTATGGCAAAATGCATGTATTCCGTACACCTCATTTGTCAGAGCATCTGCTGCAAATTCTGTCGTGTCCTGCCAATTGTCAAAATGGGTTGTGACAAGGCTCTTCATCGCAGGAATCTCCTTCTCAAGATCTTCCCACACATTCATATAATCCCCGACATTCACATACAGGACCATTCTGTGTTTTTTCACACTTGCAAGTGCTGTCTTTATGATAGCGGCAAATATCTCCTTCTGCGCTCCAGCTCCCCCAATTGTGAGCAGGAACCTCATAGGTGCCCCTGTTTTTCTTCTGTCTATACGTCTCTTGCAATCTTCCTCAATCGCTACAACCAGCTCATGATCTATATAATGGCCGGTATATCTTATGGAATCACCCGGCATAGGCAAAAGCACCTTATCCCCCTGCATTCCGTTCAGGGTCCTGTAACCCAGATATGCGGATCTGGTCTGTACAGTGTGGAGACTTCCCTCCGCAAGATGAAGCGCCATAGGCCAGTTATCCGGAACGGCATTCACCACATATTTCATTCCAGCATGTATGGCAGCCTGCGCCGGCCACACGTGGGTTGCCACCAGCGGTATATCATGCGGCACATTTCCAAATACAGGCGTCATAAGCTCGGCGTTCATCTGGTCAGATGCATTGTATGACAGCTTCCTGAAGCCCTCATAGTTCATAGGTTCCCACACCATTTTATTGAACACTTTACTCTTTCCAGATATCCTGGAGCCAAGAGAATAGAGTTTGTTCTGCGCTTCTATCACCTTACCGCCCGTAGTTTCACTGTAAGAATTAAGATCCATCCAATAAGGCTTATATCCAAGGTAATTCGCCGCAGATGCGATGGCCATGGATATTCTGTAGTGCCCAAAACCCATTCTGATGTTTCCAACTATAATACCCTTGTCCCTGTCAAACTCCTCATCTCCGTCATCGCCGATAACTATATTCGACACACCCAGACTGTCACCGATGTATGGATTTCTGACGACCGACAGTGGATAATCAACGTCGCTGTCATCCCCGAACCTTTTGACAAATCTGTCTCTAGAATTCTCAGCCTTCTTTACAACACGTTCACTCATCTCATTTCCAAATATTTTTTCTGACTTTTTTCCCATATGATCAAACCTCCTGTGCACCACCAGACTCAGCTCTCTATGCCCTTCATAAGTATATCCAGAGTGCCATTCACGGCCGCCTCAAATGAAAGTCCAGCATCAATAAGCACCGTGGTCTCCATGTACTTTTCAAGAGCGGCCTCAAACATGGTCTTGACGATCGGTATAGGGACATTCCTGATAACCCCTTCATCCATCCCACGCCTGAGAAGCTCTATGGTATTATCCCACTGCTGCTCCATCATTACTCTCACTCTGGCAAATATCCTCGGATAGGAATTCTCGAGCTGATATATCTGACGCCAATCCAGTTCACTGTAGCTGTCAGGCATAGCCACAAGTATCGCCTTTATCTTTTCTACCGTGGTCAGACTGTCATCATCCATCACCTTCTGCTCGCTTTTCTTTATCTGTTCATATATGTGAGTTGCCGTGTCAAAGAACAAATTCTCCTTATCACCGACCACCATGTACAGCGTCTTCTTGCTGACCCCAAGCCTTCTTGCTATATCATCCATCGTGAATTTGAAACCTTTATCCCTGAACTCTTCTATCGTGGCCTCATATATACGGTTTTTCAGCTGTTTCTTAGCGTCTATATCCATATCGACCTCCCATTTTTTCACCACCGCCTCAGGAAACTCAAAAACTATTTTTAGTTTCCTAGTTTCCTATATATTAACATCATTTTGTGCATTTTGCAATATAATAAGATAGTTTTTATAATTCTTTGTGCATTTATCACAATAATATCAGATTTTTGTAAGCATGATACGTTCTATGGAAATTCCATGTACGTCCATCACATCACTGTAAAATGTCAGTTTCTCTATCTATGACATAAACAAAACCGCCTCCATATGGGAAGCGGTTTTATTGAATATTATATTATCATACCATAAATTCACATACAGCTATGCAGGCGCCGTCCGCAGCATATTTCTTGTATATGATTCATATCCGTGCATTCTTATATCTTCTATGAAGGAATGACATCCACGACATACAGTTCGTGCAGAGCTCTGGTACACGCGATATAATGTGCATGTCTTACAGCCACGCTTCCATTATACGATCCATCCGTGATAACATACACGGCATCAAACTCCATTCCCTTTGCAAGGAACTTTGGAAGCACCACCACGCCGCCGGAATAGACAACTGACTGATTTGTGATAAGTGTAACCTCTGTAAATTCGGACAGCTGACGATACATATCGTAGGCATCCGCCTCATCATTTGTCAAAATGGCTATATTGTCATAGGCATCCATCTCGCCGTAGGAGAGCTTGTCCCCTATGAACTCAACCGCCTCTTCCACAGAATCGCACTTTATCTCCTGTGCAGGCTTACCATGTCTGGAAACCGTATTGCCATGTATCCCTTCATCACCGAGTATGGCATTGCAAAACTCTGTGATCTCTGTTGTTGATCTGTATGAAGAAGCCAGCTCCTTAAGCTCATATCCGCCCTGACCATTCTTCTTTGCAAATATTTTGGTGAGCACATCCACGACAGTCTCGTCAGGGTTGTAAAAAAGCACCTGAAACCTGTCACCAAGTATGGTCTTCCTGCATCCAAATATACGGTCTATAACAGCATACTGGAATATGTTGTAATCCTGCATCTCATCTATGACCAGATGCTTTATATTGTTATATGAATTACATCCGTAGAAATACACCTGAAGATAAAGTATCGGCAGGATATCCTCATAACATATTTTGCCATTCTCATCCTTATACTCTGAAATTCCCGGATAATCATTCTCCATCTCAGCAAGAAAATTCACGTACAGCTCCACAAGATTCCTCTCCGCAAACAGATTGACCATCTGCTTCTGTATCTGTCTCGCAAGATTTCTCTTCTTCTCATCAGGGAATTCCTTAGGCGAATTATCCTCAACCCTGTCAACTATGAAATAAGCTATGTTCTCAAATCTCTCATACACCGGTTTTCTGGAGAACCTTCCATTAAACATGGCGGCGATATCCTCACCGGTGTACTCAACTTTCTGATAATGGAAATTCCTGAACTTTATGCCGGACACATATCTGTCCAGATATTCATTAAATCTGTCAAAAAAGGATATAGTTGACTTTACCTTTATATTTCTTATCCTCTGATTCTCCTGATCCCCACTGTCGATGATAAACTCCGACTGTTCAAGCTTTGTCTCATATTCCTCATCTATATAAAGGAGTTCCTCAAGCAAAGTGTCAAACTCCTTTTCCGGAACACTGTTCTCCTCAAGTTCCGGGAGCACCTCAGATATATAATCTCCAAATATACTGTTCGGAGAAAGTATCATCACATTGTCGCTCTCAAGGGTCTTGTAGTTATAAAGAAGCCAGGCAAGTCTGTGCATGGCTATGACAGTCTTGCCACTGCCCGCACGGCCATCGACTATCAGATTATACGCCGTCCTGTTCCTTATGATGGCATCCTGTTCTTTCTGTATGGTGGCAACGACATTCTTCATCTTCACACCACTGTTGCCGCCAAGCGCCTCCAGAAGAATGGTGTCATTTATGTTGGTGTCGGTATCAACTGCATCCTTCAGTCTTCCGCCGCTCACAACAAACTGCTTCTTCTCAACTATCTCTCCTGAGAATTCTTCACTGCCCATATCGTCAGTGGTCACTGTATATGATGCCGGACCTTTCTCATAGGAATAATACATGGAAGAAACCGGAGCACGCCAGTCATAGATGAGCTGTTCTCCGTTCATATCAGACTGATAACCGCTCATTCCCACATATACAGGCAGTACCTCCTGCTCACCATCGTATCTGAATGATATTTTTCCAAAATAAGGCACTTTTTTCTGATGTTCGTATACCTCAAGTCTCTTTGCCGCTATCCGCAAACTTGCCTCGTCATTGTTCACAGACTGCATATTCTGCAGGAATTCCTCGTCATCCATATCTCCGTGACTGTCACGCATGTACTTCTTCTGTTCTTTTATTTTGTCCCTGCCAAGCTCCATAGCACCTTCCGTAATACTGATACTGTAGTCAAGCTCCAGCTTCACATTGTCAAAATAATCCGACTCGTCGTCAAATGTTGCGACCTTATATTCTATCATTTTCTTATCATTACTCATAATTCTGCCTTCTCGCAATTATTTAATCTTTATCATGCGGCTCTTGCTCCAGTCTCCATAATAAGTCCTGCCGCCTATCTTCCTGTACATCCTCATTCTCACCGAATAGTACCTTCCTGACGCAAGTCCAGTCATCATCCTCTTATCACGGCTTCCTCCGGCAAGCGTCACAGCCGTGTAAACTCTGAAATCCGAATATCTGCTGTACTCTATCTGGTATCCAGTGGCACCAGCCACAGCCTTCCACCATACCCCCATTCTCCCCGGGGTGACTGAAGCAAGTCTCTCTATCTCACAGTCCGGTATACGGTACGCAGACTTACCCACAGTATCATATGTGCTGGCAAAATATCCATTGAACGCCTTAACTGTGTAAGAATATTCCTTATAGTCCGCCACCGGCTGATCTATATACGAATACACGCCCTCTGGAACTGACTTGTATAGAGACCACGATAAAGCTCCAGGTGCCTTTCTGTAGATCTTATATCCATAAGCACCTGCTGATCTGTTCCAGGAAATGTTTATTCCATAGTTACAATTTTTCACAGTGTACAAAGGCTGTTTAAGGTATAGTGCAGCCTTACTGTTCGCTATTTTTCCTCTCTTCTGCCCGGCAACAGCACGGACAGCATACCGGTATCTCGTTCCAGATTCCACAGATTTGTCTGTATATGAACATCCATCCATGACCGTGGCAACACATGTATATATACTTCCTGCGGTCATGCGATATACCCTGTAACTATCCGCACATGCCACACTGTCCCAGGTAAGTTTCAGGCCACCTTGAACATTTGTAAGACCTGTTACCGCACAGTCCGCCGGTACATCATCAACATCACCACTGCCATATACATCGGCAAAATAATCTGCCATATAAGGGCATCCATATCCATAATATATATCTTTCCCCTTATCTCCAAGATCCACACTGTATCCAATAAGTCTGTCAAGCACCTGCGCATTTGTAAGGTCTGGCTCAGCCATCCTGACATAGGCAGCGGCCGCAGTCACATAGGGAGCTGCCATGGATGTTCCACTGTCAGATCTGAATCCTCCGTTCTTCCATGCAGAATCAATCTTTGTACCCGGCGCCGAGAAATCAATTTTGGCTCCGTAGTATGAATAACTGCTGTCAAATTCCACTGAGCCTCCTGAGATCTTGTCAGCACTGCTCACCCCGGATTTCTTTTTCAGTGCAGAGACCGTGATGACCGCCGGATTATCCGCCGGGTATGAATTGCCTTCCACATCCATGATTCCCCCACCGCCATTTGAATTGCCAGCAGCAACACACATGACAATGTTCCGATCAACCGCCATGGCTATGAGACTGTCTATAGCAGCCCTGTTCTCATCGCTTATGGTATAAAAACAGAAGCTCATATTTATGACATCCACGCCCAGATCCATCGCTTTCATCATAGTCTTCTGTATGATCGATGATGAAGTCTTCCCCGTCTCAGAAAAGCACTTCAATATGGTCAGCTTCACATTGTCCGGTGTTGCATCCGCAACAATGCCGGCAACATGACTGCCATGTCCCAGACTGTCACTGTAGTCACCTGAATTCTCGCTGTCATAACAATTGCCACTGTCATCAGCATTTATCCTGCCGGTAAACAATGCATTTGCCTGATTGATCCCGGTATCAAGAACCGCCACATCAACCTCAGGCTCCACATTGTATTTTGAAACTGTAGATTTGAGCTTGTCCATGCCCATATATGTCGTTCCCCAGCCAACAGCGTCATATGTATCTTCATCAGAATAATCCGAAAGCAGATCATCAGCATACATCATCTGATCCAGTGTGCACCTGTCGGCGCCATAATCATCAACCATCTGATAATATGCAGCCTCTGTAGCACTCTCCGTATCAAATCCAAATACATAATAATCGTATTTGTCATAACACACAACACTGCTGGCGCCATAACTCTGTGTAACGTCATCGGCAAACAAAGTGATGCGTCTGAGACTGTACGGCTCTGCCTGCGTGCCGTCATGATTTTCTGTCCCCACCGTTTCCATATCAACCATATCCGCCTCTTCCATGGCAAATGTGAGCTCATCAATACTATCCACGTTCTCAAGAACATCCGCGATGGATTCATCCATTACGGCATCAACTGACTGTGTGACAGATCCCTGCTCCGCAGCTCCTGCCCTGACGCCGCCTCCAGCCATTATCACAGCCGCTATCACAAGTACAAAAAAACGCCTTTCAGATTTCATTTTTCTCAAATACACAACCTCCTGTATAACGCCATCTATCTTCTTTCCAGGCTGTTCATCTGTATAAATCCAACATTAATGCATAATTTGGATTATTATAACACATTTGGGCTTTCACTGTAACCTACCTGCGATATTTCCCATATTCTATACTGAGGCGAAAGTCTCCAGAAACAATACGGAGGTAAAGTAATGGCAACATTCACTAATCAGGCAACTCTGTCCTACAACGGAGGATCCACCAATTCCAACATTATAACCGGAGAAATCATAGAGGTTCTCACAGCATCCAAGACGGCTGTGGTGAACACCTACAGAACACCTGACAAGATCACCTACGTGATAAGTCTCATCAATTCTGGAACTACCACACTCACAGGACTTACTCTCACGGACAATCTGGGAGCCTATACCGTTGGAGTCACAGCAGTATACCCTCTCACCTATATTCCAAATTCCATAAGATACTACACCAATGGAACTCTGGCAGCTGCACCAACTGTGGCAGCGGCTGCTCCGCTGACAATAACTGGTATTTCTGTTCCGGCCGGAGGAAATGCCACTATTATCTACGAGGCCGCAACAAATGAATTTACACCTAGAGGCAATGAGAATTCTGTTGTCAACACAGCCACTGTCACAGGTGCAGGACTTACAAGCCCAGTCACTGCAACAGAATCAGTTTCCCCTGTTGCTGCTCCGGATCTCTCTATCACAAAGTCCGTGAACCCTGGCGTAGTCGCAGAGAATGGCCAGCTCACATACACTTTCATTATAGAAAATTATGGCAATACCGAAGCATCCGCAGCTGACAATGTAGTCATCACAGACACATTCAACCCTATACTCACAGGAATATCTGTGTCATACAATGGAATGGCATGGGCAGAGCCAGCTAACTACACATACAACGAGACAAATGGCAGCTTTGCAACGGTGGCTGGCCAGATCACAGTTCCGGCGGCAACATTCACACAGGATGCAGTCACAGGAATCATCACAACAACACCAGGAACAGCAACTGTGACTGTCACCGGAACTATCTAGCGGCAATAGATTAATCAATGCATCTTTAAGCCATTGATTTTGCAGTTTAAATAGCGTTCTCATTAAGTTTTTCACTTTTTGAGCATTAATCTTAAAAAGAGATAATCTTGAGATGTTTTCTCAAAATTATCTCTTTTTTATTATATTGGGAAAAGTGCAAATCCAGCATGGACTCTCGCAGTGAATCTTACCTCCGGCATCCGCGCACGCCCTTTTCTACTCCACATTCTTGAGAGCCTCATCCATCGGAATCTTCCTTATCCTCTTCATCTGTAGCAGCGAGATTACCAGATAGCCTGCAAAACTGAGCACGAACATGAGAGGGAATATCCATGGTGCCATATATATCGGCATCCATCCACTCAGCATATCTGTGAGCATCGCCCTGTATATAACCTTGATCGACAGATAACTGAGAAGTATATCTATGACTGTAACCACCGCAACCATGATCGTCGTAGAAGACAGGTAGAGTTTCCCTATCTCCTTAGCATCATATCCCAGTATCTTCACCATGGATATGGCGACTGTATTTTTCTCGACTATAAGCTTGGTAAGAAGATATACAAGGAGCATGAACATGATCAAAGAAAATACCACAACTATATAAAACATATTTCCCATCGATCTTGTCAGCTGTCTTGATACCTTGATCATATCATCCTTTGTGATCTCTGACATAACATGATCTTCTATATCCGTCAGTTTATCATCTGAGAAATATCCGGTAAAATAATCCTCATCCATGTCAAATTTCTTTCTAAAATCGTCCTCAGTCATAAATACTGCCAGAGAAGCCGGGTACACGACAGATCCTTTTATTGTAAAATCATATGTCTCATCGGCATAGTTTTCCTTGAGCTTCAGCTTATCGCCGTCTGTAAGCTCGTACTTGTCGGCATAACTATCAGACACAAACACATCACCATCATCCAGTTTTACCGGAAAATACCTGCTGTCAGCATGTATTCCATACACCATGATCTCATCATCTATATCGCCCGTTGTTCTAAGCGTTTTCATGCAGAATGTCTCCGCGCTGTCATTTGACGTCTCAACCTGTGAATCCAGAACATACTGATGATCAGCTATCATATTATCCAGTATGTCGCTCTGATAATGTGCCAGCAAAGGATTCAGCATAAGTCCAAACATCAGAAGTACCTGGGCGAAATATATTCCAAGGAGCATAACCACATATCCAGGAATATTCTGAAGTATGACACGGGTCTTAAATCTTGTCATAAATTTCCAGTGCGGCAGTTTCACCGCCTTCTTCCTTCTTGATCGGCTGAGATCATGTCTCAGGAATCTCAGCGGCGAAAGTTTCAGCTTGCTGTTCACCACCAGCAGATTCACAACCACCATGATAATCATAGGTATGACCGTAGTGAGCACAAATGCATCGGCATTCCAATACGTCACATATTTTGTAAGGGAATAGCTTGCATAATACAGATCCGCTCCCACATTCTTAAACACCGAATATCCAAGCACATTTCCCACTAATGATGCAGCAAATGTGACCATAACCGGAAGTGAGATATAGTGAACAAGCAATTCACTCTTTGTATATCCTGATGCTCTGAGCGTTCCTATTACAGAGGCCTCCTTTGTAATGGTATTGCTTATAGTCACCGCAAATATAAATGCAAGTATAACTATAACGATATACTCGAACCACTTCATCATATTTGTGTCACTGCCAATATCATCTCCGGCAAAGTTGATAGCCTGATTCTGGTATCTCGGAATGTAACTTTCCACAGACATACCGTTCTGGGCAGCCTGTGTGTACACAGTCTCCAGCAGATCGTCAGCGAGTTTCTTCTCATCACCCTCATCATCCGGCATACCGGCATCATACATCCAGGAATAGGACCATGTCTTATTCTTCTCCGGAAGTTCTTCAAATTCCGCATTTGCCACAATCGCAACACCGAATATTGTTGCATCGAACATTGTGTCATGATTATCCTGAAACATAGTGCTGTAATCCGAAAGTGCCACAAATCCGCATACCTTATATGCCTTGCCGCCAACCTTTACATCGTCTCCAACTGATATATCATTATTTACCGCATACATCCTGTCTATGGCTATCTCATCGTCTGAAGCCGGAAGTTCACCATCCATGATACACGTCTTATTCACATCATGTCTGGGTGCAAATATTCTCAACGTCCTTGCACCGTCATCCGATGCCCCAGTGGAATCTGTCTTGATCATAGGCAGTTCGTAGTATGACATATCATAAAGCTTCACGCCCTCATCCTCTATCGCACTCATCATGTCAGAGGATGCCTCTCCCGACAGATCAAAATGACCGTCCTCCACGTTATATTTGTCAAATGTATTGTCATAAGTTTTCTTCATGCTTTCACCAGCAACCATGAAGCCCGACACCATTCCTGTTGTGATCACCATGAACAGGAATATAACTATATATTTCCCAAAGTCATCCTTCAGTTCCTTGGGAATTCTTCTCCACAATGGATTCTTCATAACAGATCTCCTTTCTTCCCAAACCTCAACAACTACCAATCAAGATCTGCAGCGGAAATCTTATTTTCATTTACATCGTTATGCCTGATCATTCCGTCCCTGAGCTTCACTGTCCTATCCGCCATATTCTTGATAGCATCATTGTGTGTTACCATGATGATCGTGTTACCGTACTTCCCGTTAACATCCTCAATAAGCTTCAATATCTCCTTGGATGTATTGTAATCAAGGGCACCGGTTGGCTCATCGCATAGAAGTATGTCCGGATTCTTTACAATCGCTCTTCCTATGGAAGTTCTCTGCTGCTGACCTCCTGAAAGCTGATTTGGAAGCTTATGTCTGTGCTCATAAAGACCCAAAGTTCTGAGCAAGTCATCCACATCAAGAGGGTTGTCACTCAGATACGCTCCAACCTCCACGTTCTCCTTCACATTCAGATTTGGTATGAGATTATACATCTGGAATACATATCCGAGATGCTTTCTTCTGTATCTTGTCAGTGTCTTCTCGTCCATGTCTCCTGTCTTTTCACCATTTATGGATATGTAACCTGAATCCGGGCTGTCAATCCCCCCTATAATATTTAACAGTGTTGATTTTCCTGAACCAGACGGACCAAGAAGCACACAAAACTCGCCTTTTGCCACCTCAAAGTCAATCCCCTTCAGCACCTCAGTCCTATTGTCCCCAAAGCCAAAGCTTTTTCTTATCCCACTGATTTTCAAAAAACTATTGTCTCCCATAATTCTCTCCTTTTAAATATGTTCAGTTTCTCTGCAAATAATGTTCACATCAGCCGCATACGCATTATCATTCATTCATGTGAATAACTGTTCATATATTAAATAGCACATATATAATATATGTGTCAATATTTTAATTGATAAATAATCTCATCTACCCGGTGATCACACTTATGTTCAGCCAGACAAGCCACAAGGTAACAAGAAAAAGCGTAAGACTATACATATTCAATGTATAACCTCACGCTTTTTGCTTATTTGTACTATATCTCTTCAGAAAATATGCATTCTTATGAAAGCCATATTTTCCTGTCAGAACCTGTATTTTCTAATCTCACAATTCTTTATTCCAAACGCTGCGAATTCCTCATTTGTCATATCACAAAAATATGACTGCACTATCCTTGATATTCCGTTATGCGCTACAAGAAGATACGTCTTGCCTGTCGTCTCAGTCTCCGCCTTAAGTTCATCGAGAAGATTGTACACTCTCTGACACAGGTGGACCATCGTCTCACCACCCTCATAGTGATCAAGGAAGTGTGTCTTAGCCTTTGCGAATACCGCACCATTTCTGGCAGTTCCCTCATACTTGCCAAAGCACTGCTCGCGGAGTCTCTCCTCGGCCCGCATCGGTATTCCTGTTATTTCGGATATATGCCTTGCAGTTTCTGAGGCGCGAATCAAAGGCGAATACAATATCTCGTCTATATGGTAATCTCCGTTCTTTATCATCTCTCCAAGCTGGCATGCCTGTTGATGTCCAAGCTCCGTCAGTGCAATATCCGTGGCTCCACATATCTTATTCTCAACGTTCCACACTGTCTGTCCGTGACGGGTGAAGTACAGTCTCCGATCTTTTGGTTCTTCAACGCGTCTGTCAGCTTTGATGTCAGGCTTTTCATCCAGCTTACCCAGTCCAAATCTTTCCACCAACACAGCTTTTGCATCATCATAGCCCTGTGCAATCCTCTTCTCCACCCCATCTGGCGAGAAGTCCAGCATTCCATCTATCGCACCTCCCAGCGGAACTGACGGGAATATATGTATCATCTCCGCATCGTCGTATCTGTCTGTTCTTCTCTCGTCAAGATGAACTACCACAAATTTCCTGTAGCCTTCATCATAAAGCGGCTGTATAGGGACATTGTCACCTCCAAGGAAAAAACCACCGTCATAATACTTTGTCTTATCTATAGTCTCCATTGGAAATATTACCGGTATGGCGGAAGAAGCCAGCAGTATGCGTTCGATCTCATCAGGCTCCATTCCCGACATCTGAAATCTCTCCGGAGTCGGTTTTCCATCAACATTAAGACATGTGGCATAACAGCTCATGCCACTCTTTGATACACCGTCCAGAACCGGCGAATTCTCAAGGATATCTATAAGTCCCTCTCTTGAGAAGAATCCGTCCTTTATCTTCATACCCTTTGCAACAGCATCCAGGCCTATGCACTCTATTGCATTCTGAATAACCGGGTTATCTATGGCCATCAGTTTCTCCTTTATAGACTCAAACCACTTGTTCCTTTTGTCCTCGTCTATATCCTTGTTGGACAAGATCCTGTCATTCGTTATGTCGTACCACATACGAGTAGCTCTATCCAGATCACCACACGCATAGAGCGCTGCATTCAGCGCTCCTACAGAGCTTCCCGACACAGCCTTTATATCAACCACATCCCTGTACTCATCCAGTGCCTTCCACACACCAATCTCATAGGAACCGCGGCCACCACCGCCGCCCAGCACCAGACCATACCCTTCCTTTATCTCAGGGGCAGTTTTCTCGCACTGACCTCCCAGCTCTGTATAGTGCATCTCATGCCTCATCTGCACCTTCTGCGATATTGAATCTTCAATAGCCTTGTGAATCTCTTCTGCCCTGTCTTTAATCTCCTCTGACCTCACCTGTATCTCCTGCATCATTTTTTCCTTATCCATATAGCTGTCCCCCTTACATTCTTGAAAATCAGCTTATCCTAACCTGCATATAATAATATTATTTTTGATATTTTAACATGCAGCAGCAGCTATTAACAACCTCCCCATCTTCATAAGAACATATTTCTTTAACATATGATACACAGAACGGACACAGTCTGCCGTTATTATAAAACCATCACAAATTAAAACTTTCCTTAAATTTTAACTAACAAAAGACGGATACCGATAATGCATAAGCATCATTGATATCCGCCTTTTATTTTATCCATTCTTCTTCATGGTGTACCACCATTTTCCCACAGCACTTCCTATGATGATTATATATCCTATTATACTCAGCACATCCGGGATCTGATCCAGAAATACGAATCCGAGTATCGCCGCAAATATAACCTGACTATAGTCAAATACCGATATCTCCCTGGCTGGAGCCTTCTGGTAAGCCGCCGTGATACTGAACTGTCCACCGGCTGCTGCCATACCTGCACAGAGAAGACACACCGTCTGCTGCCACGTCATGGCCTTGTAATCTGTTATGATAAACGGCAGTGTGACCAGACAAGAGAATACAGAAAAGCACATAACTATGACCGCACCTCTCTCGCCCTGTTTGCCAAGCTTCCTCACAAATGTATATGCGACACCGGCACCAAGCCCCCCTGCAACACCCACCATAGCATACAGGAAATCCATATGGAATGACGGCTTTATAACAAACAGGGCTCCTGTAAATGCCAGTACAACGGATGCCCACTCGACCTTATTGGCCTTCTCCTTCAGGATGAAATATGAAGCTATGATCGCAAAGAATGGCGACAGCTTATTAAGTATATTTGCATCCGCAATATTCAGTTTATCTATAGCATAGAAATTGCATATAAGACCCGTGGTGCCACATATGCTTCTCATGGCAATGGAGCCCCAGCTGCTCTTCTTTATCTTGAACTTTTCTTCCGTCCTAAGCAGCATGATCACTGCAATAACCGCAGCTACCGCATTCCTGAAAAACGCCTTCTGCATAGTAGGCAGATCACCCGATAATCTGACAAAAAACGTCATGAGTGAGAAAAAGAATCCCGCCATAATAATGAACAGGATTCCTTTATATTTTTCTTTTACAACAATTTTTCCAGCCATCTGCATCACCTGTCCTCAGACATGATCTCAGAAATCAAATGCATCATCTTTGAGACCATGTTCATAAATATAATTTTCCCATATACTGTAATACTGTGCCTGCAGATGTATATCATCCCAGGTATAGTCTTTTATCAGACCACCCTTTCCATCATCAACAGCAGTATTCATGTCAAGGTAAAACAACTTGATTCCGTCCGCATATGCTGCTATAGCACCATTTTTATCATCTATGTTGTCATTGTTCACTATGTCATGGGTATCAGAATAATCACTGGACACATGCATACATCCCATCATAAACACGATAGCATCCGGCTGCATTTCCTGAATCTGGGATATGGCATCCATATAAGTTGACGCATAAGAATCTGTGTCATATCCTGCTTCATTTATTCCAAGCATTATATATATCTTCTTATAAGTATTCTCACTGAGGAGCTGGGTAAGCGTCTCTGTTCCATTTGCCGCTATTTTCTCGCTCATAAGACCAAATGTTGTCAGTCCCTCCATATATGCAAATGTTGCATTGTCAAGGCCGGAATAAAGTGCGAGTCCCTCAACTCTGGAGTCACCTATGAACAGTGCATCATCAAAGTATGATTTATCCACCTTTATATATGGATATTGAGTCTCGAGGGCTATCTGCGTCACATCCCTGTAACAACTGTTTCTGGATTTTCTCGTATCAACCTTCTGATACTTTGTAGGTCTCTTGACCGGTGCCGATGAACCACCCGCATCTATTGCAGGAGTCTTCTTGTCAGCATCATCAGTGGTGGCCTTGTCCGTTGTGTTTTTCTCTGTAGACTTTTCCGTCGCCTTCTCTGTAGTCTTATCGCCCTTTGTGGGCTTCTCATCCTTCTTATCCGCCTTGGAGTTCTTATCATTTTTGTCCGGTTTTGCAGCTTCTGTGCTGACCTTTTCTGTTGCCTTTTCGCTGCTTTTTTCAGTCACAGCCTCTGTCGCATCTTCCGTCGTGGCATTTGCCGCAGTTGTGACCTCGGCCATGCCGGCGTCGGCTCCTGTAGCTGCCCTCTCATTTGTCAGAACAGTCTGCACCATCGGATGCTTGAAACTGACATCCCATTTATACACACCAAGGACTGCGCCTGCATATCCCCCGGCACTCACAATTATCCCGGACAGAATCAATATCGTGAAAAGTGGACAACCTTTTATCATCTGCCAAAGTTTCTTCATCTGCCCACCTCCTAAAATCTAAAGTAAAGGAATGGATTTGACCCACCCTTAGCTATCTGATATACGCAGAACCAGAACAGCGCCAGCATCAGCAATTTGCATATCCAGTTCTTATAAAATCTCTCTATCAGTTTTCTCGGCCACGGTGTACAGCATATAATACATATGAGAATGAGCCACCAATATGTGTGAACTGTCATCATCAGCTTATCCATAGCATGTATCGTAACAGATCCCTCTATGGTCATTCCAAACATACGCCTCAAGTATAAAACCAGAAGTTTTAAGTCTGATATGTTAAATATTGTCCATGATATAGGTATGAGAAAGAACATATATATATGTCCCAGTATCTTGACCTTGTCAAACACCTTTCCAAGGAAAAGCTTCTCTATGAGCATAAACACGAACAAGAACAGTCCCCATATCAGGAAATTCCAATCTGCACCGTGCCACAGTCCTGTAAGCATCCACACTGTGAACATGGCAAGCACCATCCTGGCCTTACCCTTTCTGTTGCCGCCCATCGGGATGTATACATATTCCCTGAACCAACGTCCCAGAGTCACATGCCAGCGTCTCCAGAAATCAGTGAGAGAATGCGACATATATGGATCAACAAAGTTCTCCGGAATCTTAAAACCAAGTATAAGCCCGATTCCTATAGCCATGACTGAATAGCCCATAAAATCAAACAGCAGCTGGAATGAATAGCCCCATGAACCAAGCCATGCCGTAACCGTGTTGATACCAAAAGGCCCAACCGTCTGGACATCATTCCACAGACTGGCTATCTTGTTTGCCAGCAGCACCTTGTATGCAAGACCCAGCACGAACAATGTCGCACCGCGCTCTATATCGTCTGCCTTTGTCTCTCTGTTATCAAGTTCAGACTTAACCTCATCATAGTTGACAATTGGTCCCGCAATAAGCTGAGGGAACATACTCACATATGTTCCAAACTTGATGATACTCTTGTCAGCCTGATACTTCAGCCTGTACACATCAAATATATATGAAGTTATCTGGAAAGTATAGAAACTGATTCCGAGCGGCAGTGTTACCGCCACACTGTCAAATATCTTCGTACCCGCGGCGGTGTTGACTATCTCTATAAAGAAATTGATATACTTAAATATAAACAGCATACCGAAATCAAACACCATAGCAACCGCAAGCCAGCAGTTTCTCTCAAATGAACAGTCAATCTCGGAATAAACCTCAATATCGTAGAATCTCTTAATTCGCCTCGCAACAGAATAATTGAAAACTATAGAAAACATCATCAAAAATACGTATATGGGCTCCCCATACGCATAAAAAATAAGGCTGCCAAGCAGCAAAACCACGTTCCTGTATTTAGGCTTTGTGACAAAATATATAAGCAAAAATATAGGCAGGAATCTAAATAAGAACTCCATGCTCGAAAAAACCATGACATACTCCTTAAATCTAATAATTAGTCAAATGTGAGTATAATGACTTTTTACACTTATGTCAACTGACACAATCCCTATTATTTCTTAAATAAACTACAATTTTCAGTATCATTTTTTTCTACCACTATATATGGTGTCTCTCGTTTTTTCTGCCACAAACAGGGGTCAGGCCCTGCCTCCCACAGCTTATAAAAAATCCATTTCCAAACAGGGGTCTGACCCCTTCACCACCACTAACCGGCTGAAACAGGGGCCTGGTCCCTTTGGCCCATTTGACTCCCGACAAAGGGGCCTGACCCCTTCACCCCTTTAACGCGCGAAATGGGGTCTGACCCCTTTGGTATGGCAAAAAAACTGCGCAGGCCTTAATCAGCCTGCGCAGTTTTGCCTCGTATCTTTATTCGATTTATAAATAATCCTGTGGATTAACATACTCGCCATTCAGAAATACCGAGAAGTGACAATGTGTTCCTGTAGAATATCCTGTGGAACCTGCATATGCTATGGTCTGTCCCTGTGATACCACATCTCCAACGCTTACAGCAAGCGAAGAATTGTGAAGATACATTGTGACAAATCCGTTGCCATGATCTATCATGACATAATTACCACCGCTCTCGCCCCACTCGGCTACTGTTACTACTCCAGAGTCCGCCGCAAGGATGGCATCTCCATATCCACATCCTATATCAAGACCTCTGTGCCATGTACTTGCACCTGCTGTAGGAGCATCTCTTGGACCATATGTATCTGTGATAACACCACCTGTGGAAACTGGCCATATAAACCGGCCTGTACCTGTAGTTGAGCCGCCACCATTGCTGCTGTCATCACCACCGCCGCTGCTGTCATCGTTTCCATCGCTGCTGTCATCAGAGTTATCTCCACTGTTGTCTTCCACCTGCTGCTGTTGCTGCTGTCTCTGCTCTTCCTGCTGCCTCTTTAGTTCTGCCTCTCTGGCCGCTGCCTCCTGTATGGCTATATTCGCCAGTTTGTCATCGAGATCCGATGCTTTCTGTGCAAATTCTGCCGCTATAGCCTGCTGAACCGCAACGTCTCCGCTGTACTTGTTGATTTCATCATTCTTCTGAGTTATGACATCATCAAGATCACTCTGCTTCTGCTCCAGATCAGCCTTCACTGTCTCAACATCAGCAAGATCCTTCTCCAGGGTCTTCTCATAAGATGCTATATCATTCTTGGTCTTCACAAGCTTGTTGAGCTGCTTCTGATCATATGAACTGATCTGATCAACATACTCTGACTTGTTAAGGCTATCCTCAAATGAAGCAGATGACAAAAGAGCATCTATATACTCAACATCACCCTCCTCATAGAGGTACTGTATTCTCTTCTTCATAGCCTCATACTGGTTGTCCTCGCTCACCTGAGCTGCAGCCAGCTTCTTCTGTGTATCGTCAATCTCTGCCTGGAGGTCTGACGCCTCCTGCTTTTTCTCTACGATCTGTACGCTGATATCTGTCATCTGTGCATCCAGCTCTGTCACCGTCTTCACAAGACTGTCTACCTGCTTCTGGTACTTTGCCGCATTCGCCTCAGCCTCAGCCTGTCCAGCCTCAGCCTCATCCTTCTGCTGCTGAACATCTTCCTTTGTCTCCTCAGCGTATACTGCAAACTGTGGCGTGTTAAATGCCGGTGTCAGCGATAAAAGAAGAGCGCCTGCAGTAACAAGAGCAACCCTTGAACCGCTTCTCTTCAATGTATATAAACTCATCTTCATCAGTCATGCCTCCTAATCGCATATTCTCAAATAAGTTTGTTCTATGTTAAAACTTGTTTACTCGACATCATATATCCAAATCCCATCAATCTCCCCACTCGCCGATAGTATATCACACAATGTCCTCAAAAAAAATCAAACTTTCTGTGAACTTTATGTCATCACACTCTCAGATGTTTTCTCGTTGTCAGTATACTTCCAACCAGACCAACACCAACTCCCAGTATGAGTCCCACCGGGATGAGTGTCCTGAACAGATCCTGCTGGCTTACAAATGCGAACAAAGTCGTCACGACCTTGAATCTTCCCGCAACATAAGTCAGAA
>URJI01000050.1 GCA_900548215.1 uncultured Coprococcus sp.
GAAGCACTGATATTCCTGCTGGCAGATGTATTGAAGCTCTGGGCCATGGGAGTCAAGGCGTTTACATCAGTTTTGGTAATAGTCCTCAACTATTACATAAGTAAGAAATTTATATTTAAAACCATGAAAGAAAAACTCTGAAATGGGAGTCTTTATCGAATTTTAATAAAAAAACATGGTTACTATTACTTCCAAACAAGAAATAGTTGGAGTATAATAAAAAAAGTTGT
Source organism: uncultured Coprococcus sp. (assembly GCA_900548215.1). GTDB lineage: Bacteria > Bacillota > Clostridia > Lachnospirales > Lachnospiraceae > Coprococcus. Next base: position 231 of record URJI01000050.1, read on the forward strand.
AAAAAACGCATAGGGTATTACTATGCCTTTTGAGGCTGTATATACAAGGCGTACTTTCACAATATTAACAGAAAAATGCAGTGCAAGGAGATAAGTATGAAAAAGAGAGTTGTAATTACAGGTATAGGAGCTATAACCCCGGTCGGCAATACAGTTGATGAATACTGGAATTCGCTGAAGGAAGGCAGACATGGCTTTGGACCTATCACTCAGTTTGATGCTTCCGCATATAAGTGTAAACTTGTAGGTGAGGTTAAGAATTTTGTGGCAAAGGATTATATAGATCCAAAGTCAGCAAGACGTATGGCAAGATTCACACAGTTTGCAGTTAAGGCTACTCAGGAAGCAATGGCAGATTCGGGAATAGATATGGCAGAAGAGGACGCATACAGAGTTGGAACATGTATCGGATCTGGTGTAGGTTCACTTCAGGAGCTTGAGAATGCGTATGGAACTATTCTTACAAAAGGACCTCTCCGTGTCAGTCCATTCGTTGTTCCTATGATGATCAGCAACATTGCAGCAGGTAACGTTGCAATCCAGTTTGGACTTAAAGGCAAGAGCATAGATGTTGTAACAGCGTGTGCATCTGGAACGAACAGTATAGGCGAGGCGTTCAGAACAATCCAGTACGGAGATGCTGATGTCATGGTAGCCGGTGGATGCGAGGCAGCAGTTTCGCCGATCGGTATATCTACATTTGATTCACTGACAGCGCTTACATCATCTACAGATCCAGACAGATGTTCTATTCCATTTGATAAGGACAGAAGCGGATTTGTTCTCGGTGAGGGTGCAGGTATAGTTATTCTTGAGGAGCTTGAGCATGCAAAGGCAAGAGGTGCAAAGATTTATGCTGAACTTTCAGGATATGGATGTTCAAGCGATGCACATCACATCACAGCACCTGAGGAGTCAGGAGAGGGTCCTGCAGTTGCAATGAAGAATGCAGTTAATGATGCCGGACTTCCACTTGATGCAGTTCAGTATATCAATGCACATGGTACAAGTACACACTTGAACGATCTCGTTGAGACACGTGCGATCAAGAAGGCATTTGGAGATCATGCAAAGGATATCAAGATCAACTCAACAAAGTCAATGACAGGACATCTTCTCGGTGCAGCTGGTGCCATCGAGGCTATTGCCTGTGTCAAGAGTATAGAGGAAGGTTATATTCACAGAACAAGAGGCCTTATCGAGAGCGAAGAGGAACTTGATCTGGATTACTGTAAAGAGCCATGTGAGATGGATGTCGATGTTGCTATCAGCAACTCACTTGGATTCGGCGGACACAATGCATGTATCGTATTACAGAAGTATAAGGAGTAGTAATCATGTTATTTATAAAGAAAAAAGCAAAGGATGCAGAGATACTTGCAGCCAAAGAGGCTGAGAAAGCTCAGACCACAGAGAATGTTCAGGAAGCACCGAAGATCGAGATGGTAAAGTGTCCTAAGTGCGGCAAAGAAGTTGAGAAAGAAAGAGTTAAGAATGCAAAGTATATATGTTATGAGTGCGGTTCTTATTTCAGAGTAAAGACAAAGAATAGAATCCGTATGGTTACGGATCCCAAGTCATTTGAGCCTTGGTTTGAGGATATGCCAAGTTCAAATCCGCTTGGAACAGAGGGCTATGAGGATAAGGTTGCCGCAGCACAGGCAAAGACAAACCTCAAGGAAGCAGTTACCATTGGAAAGGCAACCATCAATGGTGAGCCTGCTGTGATCGGTGTGTGCGATGCCAGATTCCTTATGAGCAGCATGGGATATGTTGTGGGTGAGAAGATAGCCAGAGCGGTTGAGAAGGCTACAGAGGAGAAACTTCCGGTATTCATGTTCTGTTGTTCAGGCGGTGCGCGTATGCAGGAGGGAATCATATCCCTGATGCAGATGGCAAAGACATCTGCTGCGTTCAAGAAGCATTCGGATGCAGGACTTCTGTATGTGTCCATACTTACAGATCCTACAACAGGTGGTGTGACAGCAAGCTTTGCAATGCTCGGTGATATCATTCTCGGTGAGCCGGGTGCGCTTGTAGGATTTGCCGGACCAAGAGTTATCAAGCAGACTATAGGACAGGAGCTCCCAGAGGGCTTCCAGAGATCAGAGTTTCTTGTTGAGCATGGCATCATAGATGGTATAATCACCAGAGATAAGATGAAAGACACTATGTATGATCTTATCGTGACACATAAGCAGAGACAGGGATATGCAAACTTTGACAAAGATGTTGTGGACGAAAAGTTTGATATAAGCGAGATACTGAAGGAGAGACTTAAGGATGATGAGCCGAAGAGCCCATGGGAGAAACTTAAGGGCGCGCGTCAGATGACCAGACCTTCAGGATTTGACTATGTAAAATATATATGTGATGATTTCCGTGAGATGCACGGAGACAGGACTATGAACGATGACAGAGCCATCGTGGGTGGTATAGGTCATATAGATGGACAGCCTGTAACTGTTATATCACAGGTCAAAGGTGCTTCTATTGCAGAGTGTATGGAGAGAAACTTTGGTATGCCGCTTCCTGACGGATATAGAAAGGCTCTTCGTCTGATGAAGCAGGCAGAAAAGTTTGGAAGACCAATAATCACATTTGTAAATACTCCTGGAGCATTCTGTGGACTTGAGGCTGAGGAGCGAGGAATGGGTGAGGCAATAGCGAGAAACCTCTATGAGATGTCATCGCTCAAGGTTCCTGTACTCTGTATTCTCATAGGAGAAGGCGGCAGCGGTGGAGCTCTTGCTCTCGCGGTGGGCAATGAAGTGTGGATGCTTGAGAATGCCACATATTCAATCCTTTCTCCAGAGGGATATGCTTCTATTCTCTGGAAAGATAGCAACAGAGCAGAGGAAGCTGCGGAGGTTATGCAGATAACCGCACAGGATTTGAAGAGGCTTAACGTTATCGAGCAGGTAGTTCCTGAGTATGGCGGAGCAGATGAGGAGTCTGTGCCATATATAGGCAAATATCTGAAGATGAATATAAAAGAGTTTCTGAAGAAGTACAGTGAGATGTCTTCTGATGAGATAGCTCAGGACAGATACAGCAGATTCAGAAATCTGTAAGACATATATATGGATTGAGTGCAGACAGCTGTGGTGTGATCGTTGATTGCTCCGCAGCTGTCTGTACTTTGTATTGAAGATATCTATATTTTTTGGTACACTTTATGTATGAACGGCTTGAGACAGGCTGATGTTCGACGACTTGGAGGAGCATATATGAAGAGACAGCTAAGAATCATCTTAATAGTTATAATAGCGGCTGTAGCAGCGACGGCGGTTATATTTGCTGTGAAGTATATAAAGAACGGAGGAGAATTCCTTACACCGGTTGGTACAAGAGCAGAGTTTATCGGTGATACAAAGAAATATCCTTCTGAACTTTTGACAAAGGGAAACGCAATATATGATTCTGACGGTGAAAAGGTCATGCTCAGAGGTGTGGAAGTTCCGGAATCGCATGAACTCTATAAAGAAAAACGGTTTAAAGAAGATTTTTATGATGGAGTGTTCAAATTGGGCGGGAACGCCATCAGGGTTCCTGTGTCACCGGCAGAATATAAGAGAGATGATTATTATCTGTGGAGATATCTTGACCGCATAGTGGCCTGGGCAGGAGAGAATGGCAATTACGTGATTATTGATTGGGACTACACCGGCAATCCGATAGATGGTACGGGAGATGAGATGCCGGATATAAAGGATAATCCCCTGGATTATTCCGCTGAATTCTGGAAAGCTGTTGCGACCTATTTCAAGAATGTGCCAAATGTAATATATGAGATATACAATGAACCTGTGGGCATGAGCGATTCAGAGTGGAAGAGATGTGCTGACAGCCTTGTGAGTGTCATCAGAGATGCCGGATCAAAGCAGCTCATAATCGTAGGCAGTCCAGATTATTGTTATGATCTTGGCTGGCTTGATGAGCTGGGAGTCGACGATGACAATATCGCATTTTCTATGCATGTGTATCCTGACAGGGTATTCTGGCAGAAGTATATGCCGGAATATGTGTCGAGTTACCCTGTTATAGTGACTGAATGGGGATATGCAGATGATGATGTAGAGGCAGAGAATGAAAAGATGAATGGTACAAAGAATGTGTTTGGAATAAAGTTTTCTCACTTTATGGACAAGCATGAATCCAGTTGGATAGCAAGCTCGTATAACTATAAAGGCGATACCCCGATGTTTGAGAAGAATTTTAAAGGTAAGACAAAGTGGGGAGAATTCGTTTCAGAATTACTTGAATAAAATACTAAGGGAGAATTTACAGATATGGCAGTAAGAATATTTGGAACAGGAAGTTGTCTGGCAGATAAAGAGGTTACAAATGATGAATTGGCAAAATATGTTGATACGTCTGATGAATGGATATCCTCAAGAACGGGAATAAAGAGAAGGAGAATAGCCACGACCGAGACAACTACCAGCATGGCGTCTGAGGCGGCTCTGAGAGCTCTGGATATGGCAGGAAAAGCTGCAGAGGATGTGGAACTTATAATTCTTGCAACTGTTACTCCAGACTATTATACACCGAGTGGAGCGTGCCAGGTGCAGGCAGCCATCGGTGCAGACAAGGCTATAGCCTTTGATGTGAATGCGGCATGTTCAGGATTTGTGTTTGCGTTAAATATTGCAAAGATGTACATTGAGACGGGATTTGTGAAGAATGCTCTTGTGATTGGGGCGGAGACTTTGTCCAAGATAATAGACTGGGAGGACAGGGGAACCTGTGTATTGTTCGGTGATGGAGCAGGTGCAGCATATCTGGAGGAATCAGATACAGGAATCATAAGCATCGTACAGGGCTCTATAGGCAAGAAAGGAATGGTTCTCGCCTGTGAGAGCAGGAAGACGAACAATATATTTGTTCCGGATGAAGTGACACCGGACTATCTCTATATGGATGGACAGGAAGTATACAAGTTTGCAGTCAGACAGTGCCCTAAGTGCCTTCAGGAGGCCATGGATAAAGCAGGAATTACAGCAGACGATGTGGATTACTTTGTACTTCATCAGGCAAATGTCAGGATTATTGAGTCGGTTGCGAAGAGGCTCAAGGCTCCTATGGAGAAGTTCCCTACAACGCTTGATTATACTGGCAATATGTCGGCTGCAAGTGTGCCGGTACTTCTGGATCAGCTGGTCAGGGAGCATGGACTTAAGAGAGGTGACAAGATTGCCATGTCTGCATTTGGTGCAGGATTGACATATGGTGCGGTTGTCATGGAGTGGTAGGAAGCTGGTGAAGCGTTCCGGCTATTGTTAAGATAAGAGTATAATTATTATATGGCAAAAAAATAAGAGACTGTCAGACGAATAGAGGTGATTTACTTTGTGATTTCGTTTGGCAGTTTCTTATTTTTATTTCTAAATTAGAATTTTAAATTACAAGCAATATGTTCAGAAATATATTGGAGAATATCTGAGAAAAATCATAGCCTGTATTCTCTTAGCCTGGACCTCAGATTTCTGTAGTCTGGAAGGATTTCTTCCACCTCTTTCCAGAATAGCGGTGAGTGGTTCATCTGTTTTCTATGGCATAGTTCGTGTACCACAACATAATCTATAAGCTCCGGTGAAGTTGCCATGAGCATACAGTTGAAGTTTAAATTGCCTGATGAACTGCAGCTTCCCCACCTGGTCTTCTGATGCCTGATGGTTATCTGCCCATATGTTACGCCTATGATTTTGGCGAAATATTTTACTCTTTCCGGAATGATAATGCGCGCTTCTTCTGTCATATGACGCAGTTCTTTGTCGGATATGACACCTGCAGGAATTGGATCATGAGCCTGGCGGTCTTGCATGATGGCCAGATGTTTCAGTATCCATGTCTGCTTTGATTCAACGAATTCTCTGATTCTGACATCTGAAAGGTGATATGGTGCGCGCACTGTAATCTGGAGATCCGGGCTGATCTCCAGTCCAATGGTTTTTCTTCTGGTTCTGATTATCCTGTAATCTGGTATGTCGTTCATTGCTTTTGTCTGATGGATTATCTCTTATCTATAGGTACGTATTCCTTTGGTTCTACAAGGCTTGGATATGCAGGACGCATAATTTTGTAGCTGTTGATGAGCTCTTCCATACGGTGGGCACTCCAGCCGACAACTCTGCCTATTGCAAACAGAGGTGTGTACAGTGCGTAAGGTATCTTGAGCATCTTGTAGAGTAGTCCACAGTAGTAGTCAATGTTGATGCAGACTCCTTTGTAAATCTTGCGTTCCTCGGCGATAACCTCAGGTGCGACTCTTTCTATGAGCTCATAAAGCTTGAATTCGTCCTTTTCATGTTTTTCTTCGGCAAGCTTTTCTACATATTCTTTTATGATGACAGCTCTTGGATCTGACAGAGAGTAAACCGGCTGTCCCATTCCATATACAATTCCGCTTTTGTCAAATGCTTCTCCACGCACAATCTTGCGGATGTATTCACGTACCTGATGTTCGTCTGTGACATCTTCAACGTTGGTGTGGATGTTTTTGATCATCTCCATAACCTTCAGATCACCGCCGCCGTTGAGAGGCCCCTTGAGTGAACAGAGAGCTGCAGCTATTGTTGCGTATGTGTCTGATCCGGATGAAGTAACTACACGTGTGGTAAATGTAGAATTGCTACCACCGCCGTGCTCCATGTGAAGAACAAGTGCAAGATCCAGGACTTTTGCCTCAAGCTGGGTATACTTTCTGTCAGAACGGAGCATACTCAGGATATTTTCAGCAAATGAGAGCTCGGGATCAGGTTTGTGTATGTAGCAGCTTTTTCCGAGTTCGTAGTGTCTGTAACCCTGAAACGAATACACAGCGAGTCTTGGAAATACACTTATGATCATAAGGCATTGCTGGAGGACGTTGTCGAGAGATATGTCTGTCTCTGATTTGTCGTATGAACCAAGTGCCAATATGCTCTTTGTCATGTTTGAAATGATATCCTTTGTAGGATTTTTCATTATGACATCCTGGATAAAGTTATGTGGAAGGTCATAGGCGAGATTGAGCACCTGCTTGAATTTGGCAAGCTCAGTCTCATCAGGAAGTTTTCCAAAAAGGAGCAGGTATGTGCATTCCTCAAATCCGAATCTATTCTCTGATATAAAGCCGTCTATGAGCTGCCTTATTTCGTAGCCTCTATAGTAAAGCTCGCCGTCCGCAGGTGTGTGTACACCATTCTCCAGTTTGTGGGCCTTGCTTAGAGATATATTTGTTATTCCTGCATTTATTCCGATTCCGTTCAGATCGCGGAGTCCACGTTTTACACCATATTCTTCGTAAAGATTGCTTGCTATGGTGTCATTCTCAATACAGAGTCCGAGGCGTTCCTTCGTGAATGAACCAAGATTATTAATTGACATAAATAAACTCCTTTCAAGTAGCTTTCCTGTGAATTATCTCACTTATTCGCAACTATTGCAATGTGAAATGATTGTGTGTCTGCAAAATATTATGTATAATGTATATGTTTGCGGGATGAAGCAAGTGCAGTATCCGGATGCGATTTGGGAAGATGGGATTTGGAATAACTGGAATATTGTTCATAGGGAGGTACATACATTTGGAAGATAAAGATAAAGTAAAGAAAACTAATGGTACGGTGAAGGCGTCAAAAGCGATGGTGAGCAAGGCGTCGATTGGCGGAGAAAGAAGACCGACAGACGGTAGTAAGACGCCTAGCGGAAGCCGTCCATCAAGTGGAAGCCGTCCATCAAGTGGCAGCCGCCCGGCAAGTGGCAGCCGTCCGGCAAGTGGCAGCCGTCCGGCAAGTGGCAGCCGCCCGGCAAGTGGGAGCCGTCCATCAGGTGGCAGCCGCCCGACAAGTGGGAGTCGTCCATCAGGCGGTGGAAAAGCTGCAAAAAGCCGCCCGAAGAGTGCAACAGAGCAGGAGAGAAGCCGTACAAGTACGGGGCGTCCTCTGGCAGGCAGCGCAGATACACGGAGCAGGACAAAGGACAGTACAAGGCAAGCATCAAAGTCAAATAAGTCAGGCGCATCCTCAGCGGACTTACATAGAAAGAAAAAAAAGCAGACACCAAGGCTCAATGCGAAAAGGGTGCTGTTTGCAGCACTTATAGTTGGAATATTCCTTTCGGTTATCGTGACTGTAATCATGAGAGCGAATATGCTCAAGGTTAAGCAGATAGAGATGAAATACAACATAGGGGATAGCTTTGATATAAGCAATTACTTTGAAGCGGACAGCAATGATGCGAAGCTGATATTTGACAACGACTCGTTCAATCCTACTGAACTTGGCGAATATACACTGAAGTTTACAGTCCAGAGAGGCAAGCTGAAAATGACAAAAAAGGGCACGATCAATGTTGTCGATGAGGTGAATCCATATATTGAAGGACCGGATGATATAGATGTTGCTGTAGGACAGGAGATAAACTGGGGAGACTACTTCAATGTCACAGACAATGATCCTGATATACAGAGTAAACTGAAGCCGGTAAAGGAAGTGGATACAAGCACTGCCAGACCAGTGAGCGTTACGCTCACAGTTACAGACTGGGCAGGAAATTCATCATTGAAAAAGATAACTGTCAATGTGCTTAAGGATAATTTCTCCGAGTAGATTTCTGATAACAGATTTATGGACAGTTTCTGGCAAGGTAAAATATCATGTGAAAATAAAAACTTCATCGATGTGATTTGCAGTGAATCATATCGATGAAGTTTTTGTTGTATGTATTATGAGATAGGCGGTTTTCTGAGCTGCTCGTCAAGCTCTGAATTATCAACCACAACTGTCTTTGCTTTTTTAACTTTCTCTTTCTTCTTTGTTGCATGCCTCTTGTGTATACGCTTTATAAGCGTAACTATTAAAAGCATGATCACACCGACGCTGATGAGAACTACTGACAGACCGTATCGGTCGAGGATCTTGTCTAAGATGTTGTAGCTCGAATTCTCCCACAATCCATCTGCCTTCAGATCTCCCTGTACCTTTTCCAGACAGTATTCTGTGCCGGTGCACTGGGGAATATTGGGAAGTCTTGATGTGATGGCGGTGAGGTTTGATGCCTGTTCGTCTGTCACGTTGAAGTATTTGTAGGAAAGTGCCTCTTTTCCTGTAGTCGTGACAGGATCGTCAAGACCTACATTGATCAGATACCATTCTCCTCCAAGGTATACAGCGTTCCAGGCGCAGTTGTTAATGCTGCCTTCATCCTTTAATTTTTTCTGTGTCTCCATGGAATCATCCAGAAGATCGGAGTTCTGACCTTCAATATATATACATGGGACATCGATGGAATCCATGATGGCCTTGAAAGCCTTTGCGTATCCGTAGGATACCGCCGTCTGATACTTGGAGTTAAAGACTCCGTCTGCTGTGAAGGCGTATATGTTATCCTGATTTCTGGATGTTATGTCTGATGAATAATATACCTTGTTGATCATTGCGTTGTGGATGAGGTACACTTTCTCATAATCCTTTGCGCTCTCATCAAGTGTTGCAACGTAGTTTCGTATAGTCATATCCAGATTGTTCTTGTAGATAGAACGGATATCGCCGTTGGCATAAAGCGAGTAACACTCTACGGTGAGTGAAGTGAATTTCAGTTCCCCGGATGACTCCTGATGATATTCGTAGTTATCTGACATCCAGAAATACTCTGGATGATCGGCAAGCACAGCGTTCACAACCTGTTTGAGACCATCCTCCCCGAGGACTTCCCAGTCCTTGTTGCTTACTGACAGTGTAAATGCTGTGTAGTATCCACCGTCCTGATACTGTGCAGTCTGCGTTGAATTGTGAAAGCTTGTGGCAGCATCATTGATCTGTTTGTATACAGTGCGGTATGCGCTGTTGTCAAATTGATCATAGAAATAAGTCTTGCCATTTACTTTGTCTGCATCGTTGCTGCTCCCTGAAGCATCGTCAGAGGCAAATGCTGAGATTGACATAGCAAGTGTCATGACCATTGCCAGCAATAGTGCAGTTATTCTCTTTTTCATACTGGAAACACTCTCCTTTTTTTGCATAAGCAAATCCCTTAGTATACTTCATATAATAATAACACATCGCATAGAAATTTGCTACAAATAAAAGTGGTTGTGTTTTGTAGAAACGAAAGTGTATAATCGTATAAAAAGTATACGAAGGGAGGAGATTTATGGCTTCCAATTGCGATATGTGTGCACACTATGTGTACGATGAAGAAGATGATTTTTATGAGTGCCTGGTAAATATGGATGAAGATGACTTTGCCAGATTTATAGCAAGGGGGTACGACAACTGTCCATATTTTCAGCTTGATGATGAATACAAAGTTGTCAGACACCAGATGTAATGTTATTTTTCAAATGATTCTGCCAGCTCTGTGAGGTAGACATATCTGTCAAGCAGATGATCCAGTTCTTCTTCAAGCTTTTCCTTACGAGCGGTTAGCTCGTTTAATTTGATGAAATCCGAGGCGGAGACGTTAATAGCGTCTTCAGTCTCAGCTATTTCTTTTTCTTTGACTGCAATGTCATCCTCAATCGTTTCATATTCCCTTTGTTCATTATATGAGAATTTTTTCTTTGGCGAAGCCGAAGGTTTCTTCTTCTCTTTTTCTCTGCTGATCTGCAATTCGGATTTGACCGGGGCTGCAGTTGAAACTGCGCTGTTTGCAAATGATCCGTGGGTTATATAGTAATCGGTATAGCCGCCCTCAAATTGTGAGATGTGTCCATGCCCGTCAAATACAAGAAGTTTGCGGACAACTCTGTCGAGAAAATATCTGTCGTGGGAAACTGCTATAAGGATTCCCTGGAATGAGTCCAGATAGTCCTCCAATATACAGAGCGTGGATATATCCAGATCATTTGTCGGCTCATCAAGGATAAGAACATTCGGCGATGAGACCAGCACTTTCAGCAGATACAGACGACGCTTTTCACCTCCTGAAAGTTTTTCTATGCGCTGATGCTGCAAAGTTCCGTCGAACAGAAATCTCTCGCACATGGTTGATGCTGACATGAGTCCTTCGGTTGTCTGTATATATTCTGCAGTTTCTTTGACGTAGTCCAGAACCTTCATGTTCGGATCAAGCGCTTCGTTCTCCTGTGAGAAATAACCAATCTTTACGGTATCACCTATATCGAGATATCCGCTGTCTGGCTTCGTGATTCCCGTGATGAGTTTCATGAGGGTGGTCTTGCCACATCCGTTGGGTCCCACGACCCCTATCCTGTCGGTGCGGAGAAAATTATATGAAAAATCTTTGATGACTGGTTCGTGGCGGTTAGGCCATGTTTTTGTAACGCCATGAATCTCAACAGTTTTATTGCCGAGACGGCTTGCGATGGAGCTCATGGTGACGGATTGGGTCTCTTTGATAAGTTCCTCACTTGCAAGCTTTTCATATCTCTGTATGTGCGCCTTCTGTTTTGTACTTCTTGCCCGGGCGCCTCTCTGCATCCATGCGATTTCTTTTCTGAGTATGTTCTGGTGTTTGCTCTGGGTTGCCAGAGCAATATTCTCCCGCTCTGCCTTGAGCATGAGATAACCCTCATAGTTGGTGTTGTAGCTGTAGGTTTTTCCCTTGTCGATCTCTACTATGCGGTTGCACACTTTGTCGAGAAAATATCTGTCGTGTGTGACCATGACAAGGGCGCCCCTGTAATTGTTCAGATAATCTTCCAGATACTCAGTCATGTCGTTGTCAAGATGATTTGTTGGCTCGTCGAGTATCAGTATGTCACAGCTTGATAAAAGAGCTGCAGCCAGAGCCACCTTCTTGCGCTGACCGCCTGACAAAGTGTTTACCATCAGACTTGTATCATCAAAACCGAGCCTGTGGAGAAATGACTTGGCATCTCCTTCTATACTCCATTTGTTTTCTTCGTTGGAGTTGGCAGTGATAACATAGTCGTATATGCTGACTGTATCACTGAAATCCGGGGTCTGGGGAAGATAGCGGATGACTACGTTGGTACCCTTGGATACCTGTCCTTCGTCACATTCATCGATACCTGAGATTATCTTGAGCAGTGTCGATTTGCCGGTTCCATTGACTCCGATCACCCCGATCTTGTCACCTGAGTTTACGGAGAAGTCCGCCTTGTCGAACAACACCTTGTCTGTATAAGCTTTTGAAAAATTTTTAATTGTGAGTAAGTTCATATATGATATGCGTTATTGGCAATCCTTTCGTATATTTGTAGTCTATTTTAAATGCAGTAAACAGGTGAGTCAAGGCGCATAAAATAATAAAAAAACTGACAAAAATTACTTGGAAGTTTACAACACACTCTTTGAATAAATGCAAAAAATAAATGTAAAATTTGGTAAGTATAGCTAAAAAAACATCTGAAACACCTGTTTTACTTAATAAAAACAGGCTGATTGCACAAAAAGGTTTACAATTTTAAAGTTTTGTAATTTGCAATTTATACTGGAAAGTAGTATAAATTGAACATTGATGACGTTCAGAGAAGAACTGTATTCAATGAATGGAGGTAAAAGTATGATGGAATCAACAGATATCAAAGTAAAGCTTAATTCAGTAGATCAGGTTAGGCAGTTTGTAGAAACCATGAGAAAGTATGAAGGTGATGTAGATGTATATTCCACAAACCAGAATTACCTTGTAGACGGAAAATCTATCCTTGGCGTATTCAGCCTTGGCCTTGATCAGGAACTTACAGTCAAATTCTACGATGGTGCATCTGAGTCGTTCATAAGTACATTACAGCCTTTTATGCTGGCGGCTTAATATTGTATATAAAATGTAGATAAATAGAATATATTCCCAGCGAATTTTGGTGGGTGGTATGCATTGACACACCGAACCGGAGAGTGTTAGAATATCTTTATAAGTGAGCAGATATCTGGATTGTCTGACTGAGATGTCAGCCGTGGTATCTGTAATATAAAAGAGATATTAGGGGGCGCAGCCAATGCAGATTACAGAGATGAAAGCTAAAGTGAACACTATGGATGACATCAAGAAGTTTGTATCATACCTGAATCAGTTTCCTAACGATGTTGATGTCTCATCAGCTCAGTATGTTGTAGATGGAAAGTCTATTTTAGGTGTGTTCAGTCTTGATCTTGAAAGACCACTCACAGTTAAGTTTCACGGCGAAGTGGCACCAGAGCTTCAGGAGAAACTTGACGAGTTCAAGTGCTGATCATGTCGGTTACATAAGAAAACAAATGAAAGCAGGCTGCAGATTTTTCTGCGGCCTGCTTTCGTTTGTTCTTTGTAAAATGCTGTCAGATGGCTTGCGAAGAACAGAGTGAAACAGGAGGTTTGTAATTATGGTTTATGAGTCAGATCAGGGGTTGGAGTACCATATAAAAGTGAATGGAGACATGATAGGGAAGTATGTTATCATGCCCGGAGATCCTAAGCGGTGTGCACTTATAGCACAGTATCTTGATGATGCAAAACTGGTGGCGGACAGCCGTGAGTTTGTTACGTATACAGGTTATCTGGATGGAGAGAAAGTCAGTGTGACGTCAACCGGAATTGGTGGTCCTTCGGCGGCGATAGCGCTTCAGGAACTGGCGCACTGCGGTGCGCATACATTTGTGAGAATTGGAACATGCGGCGGAATGCAGACAGATGTGATCGGCGGTGATGTGGTGGTCGCAACAGGTGCTGTCAGGATGGAGGGAACGTCGAGGGAATATGCCCCGATAGAATATCCGGCTATTGCAGATCTGGATGTGGTGAATGCCCTTGTGACGGTGGCAAAGGATATGAACATCAGTGTACATACTGGAGTTGTTCAGAGCAAGGATTCTTTCTATGGACAGCATTCTCCACTGAGTATGCCTGTGGGATATGAACTTGAGAATAAATGGGAAGCGTGGAAACGCATGGGGTGTAAGGCGTCTGAGATGGAATCAGCGGCACTTTTTATAGTGGGATCATATCTCAGGGTACGTGTGGGCGCCTGCTTCCTTGTGGTTGCAAATCAGGAACGAGAGGCACAGGGGCTGGAAAACCCTGAGGTACATGATACCGATATGGCTATAAGGGTTGCGGTTGAAGCCATAAGAATGCTTATAAAGGGCTAGAATTTGAATACTCTGCCTATGTCTGTTTTGTAGTTTTCGATGTAATCAAGGATAGCATCGGCGTTGTCCATGACGGTGTATATCTCATTGGTGACAGGGGTCATGAAGCCTTTGTCAGCTGTTGCTTTCATCATGGCCAGGAGATGGTCATAGAAACCGTTCTGGTTATATATGACTATCGCCTTACCGTGGCGTCCAAGCTGCTTCAGGGTCAGTATCTCAAAGAATTCCTCAAGGGTGCCTATACCTCCCGGAGTCACGATGAAGGCATCTGCCCTGTCCTCCATGATCTGCTTTCTCTCTCTCATAGTTTCTGTTGTTATGAGTTCGGTCACGTCTTCAAACAGAATTCCATCTACATTGAAGAAAGATGGTGTCACACCTATGATGGAGCCGTTTTCGGAGTGTACACCACGGGCGACAGCCCCCATAAGTCCGTTGGCTCCTGCTCCGTATACAAGGGTGTGTCCCCTTTTTGCAAGTTGTCTTCCGAGATATTCAGTTTGTTCTATATAGGAGTGATCTATTGTGTTGCTTGATGCTCCGTATACACATATATTCATATAAACCTCCGAATTGATGCGTTTACATCATAATATTATCATTTTGAGCAATTTAGTATCTAGTATAAAGAAAAAGTATATATTGTTAAAGCAGTATTTTGTAAAAAAACGTAAAAGTTTGGCTTAACAAAAAAACACGGCGGTGAACCAGTCTGCAATGCAACTGGTCATCGCCGTGTAGTTATGTTGTACAGATTATAAAAGGTCAACTACCTGCTGGAGAATCGCAATCTCCTTCTCCTTGGCTCCCATGAGATACTTCTCAAATCGATCCATACAGTCAACATTGCCTGTGATGGATATCTTTATGAGAAGATTTCTTGCGGTGAGCATCAGATTCTCAACCTCCATGTAAGCATCAAGAAGTTCGCCATTGAACTCAAGATATCCGTTGTCCATCATGTACTTCAGTCTCTCCATCATAAGGACTTTGTGGTCATAGAGAATGTGAAGCGCACGTATATCAAAATCAGGATCCTCGGCAGATAACTGCTTGCCGATCTGCTTGAGAACTGCGTCGTATACGCTTACACCAAATACTGTGTCGTTGAAGCGGTTTCGCATCATACGGAAGTGGTTCTTACTGTCCTTGGACTCCAAGTACTCGATGAGAGTATCTTTGATATATTTGGTGTCCAGTTCGTAATATGTCTCAGCCAGATTCTTCTGGATGACATATATTCCTCTGCGGCCTTTGTAATCGTCCTTGAAGATGTGATCCTCTGCGGCTGTGATGGTGTTGTAGCCGTTTCTTACATCGGAATATGATACAGTTGAATATGAATAGTGCTCGCCGAATGTGAAGTCACCTACATTGAATTCCTGCTTCTCATCATCGTATCCGTATATGAAGAGCTCATGAGGGAATTTGTAGTCGGCACCCGAATCACAGAGGATCTTGGCTTCGTCAAATACTCCGTATACATATCCGCCCAGGTTGATGGTCTTTTTGATAAATGTAAGAATATCTCCGCAATAGCTCTCAACCTGCTCCTTGGTCAAGAGAGAGAAAAGCAGATAAGGACATTCCTTAAGTGAACTGCTTCCAGGCATCATGTCTGCGAGCAGCATCTCATCTCCGGTAAAGATCTCTTCGATGTTATAACATCTTAACTGTATATAATTGCTGAATATCCAATTTTTGGCTTTCTCTTCATCCCCTATGATAGAGAAAAGAGTGGCATGCCACTGCCATGATGTAATCATTGGATAGCTTATTGGCAAAACTTTTTTACTCATGTTATATTACCTCCATTTCGTTGTTAGACTGCGTAGCTTTCCCCCTTCGTCAGATCTTTGCCTGCACTGCCTTGATCATGTCATTCATGTCGTAGTACAGTCCGAGAGCCAGTTCTGAATCGTCAAATTCGATGTTGAACTCTTTCTCAAGTCCTACGATAAACTGGATGATCGATACTGAGTTCACACCGTAAGTTGTGGTGAGTGGCGCTGTAAGATCCAGCTTGTTCGCATCTATCTCTGGAAGAACATCAGAAAAAACCTCCAATATTTTTGCTGTTAACGCTTCTTTGTCCATTTCAAACCTCCCATTCGTAATGATTTGTAGTTTGTTACTAATGCACGTTACTTATATTTTAATAGCTTTTATAAGATATTTCAATAAAATTATTCAAGTCGTACAGATTAATTTGTGCAAATTTGTGTTAAATGTTAGAATAACAGTAAATTTACTGATGAAAATATGGTATAGTTGAATAAAATAATTTGATTGTTTTTTGCGAAATGACATAATGACTGACTAAAGATAAAGGTATGGTGATGCAAAATGAAGATAGTTGTGCTTGACGGCTGTGCAGCGAATTGTGGAGATATAAGCTGGGAAAGTATTGCGAAGTTTGGAGAACTGAAGGTGTATGACAGGACCAACAGATCTGAGGTTGTCTCAAGGATAGGGGATGCGGAGATCATAACAACGAATAAGACTGTGATAGACCGGGATGTTATAGAGGCCTGTCCAAAGCTCAGATATATAGGAGTTCTTGCCACTGGTTATAATGTGGTCGATGTTGAGGCTGCAGCAGAGCATGGAATAGTGGTGACAAATGTTCCTGCTTACAGTACGGATGCGGTAGCGCAGTTTACATTTGCGCTGTTGCTGGAGCTGGCAAACAGGGTGGGAGATCATGACCGGTCTGTTAAGGATGGCGGCTGGATCCGAAGTAAGGATTTTTCATATAGTGTTGCTCCCACGATGGAGCTTGCGGGAAAGACTCTGGGTATCATAGGGTATGGAAGTATTGGACGAAAAGTTGCGGAGATTGCTCATGCATTTGGAATGAAGGTTTTGGTGAACAGTCGTACAAAAAAGAAGCTTCCAGAAGGAGACTGGATCAGATGGACAGATCACGATGAACTCTTTGCCGTGTCGGACGTGATCAGCATACATTGCCCTCTGTTTCCTGAAACTGCTGAGTTGATAAACAGAGAGACAATAGCACTTATGAAGAAGAGTGCTTTGATAATCAATACTGCCAGGGGCGGCTGCATCAATGAGAGAGAGCTGGCGGAGGCCCTTGACGATGGACGTATGGCAGGTGCAGCTGTGGACGTGATATCCGTTGAGCCAATGGCAAAAGACAACCCACTTCTTCACGCGAAGAATGTGATCATAACTCCGCATATAGCATGGGCTCCGCGGGAAGTGCGAAGAAGACTTCTCGATATAGCAGGAGAGAATATAGGTGCTTTCCTTGATGGAAAGCCGATAAATGTGGTAGGGAGATAGATGTGTTATGGAGAGTAGTTCATTTGAGGAAGTAAACAAACTTGTCAGAACAGAACTGTATGAGCATATGGATCCGGAATTTGGCAAATATCTTGCTATGAATCTGCCTGGATGCGGCAATATCATAGGCGTTCGGCTGGATGCGCTGAAAGAGATCGCACAGGAGATTGCAGGGATTAACTGGAAAGAATATCTGAAGCATGCCCAGGACGACACACTTGAAGATGTGGTGCTGCAGGGGCTGGTTCTCGGATATGCGCAGGGAAAACTTGAAGAGATACTTGCCTATGCGGATGAATTTGTGCCGAGAATTGATAACTGGTGGGTGTGTGATTCGTTCTGCGCAAATTTTAAGGCTGCGTCAATGTATCCGGAGATTGTGTGGGATTTTATCATGAAGTATATGGGCGATTCTGAACTCAACCCTGCCTGGAGAAAAAAACAGGATGAGGCAGAGGTGCCTGATGGACAGGGCGGAGTCGTGGTCGGAACCTGGCAGGATATGTCAGATGACTTCAGACTCAGGTTTGTAGCTATCATGCTGAAGTGCTATTTTGTGAATGATAAGTATATAGACAAATGCCTGTATGCGTTTGAACATATGCAGGATGGCGGTTATTATGCGAAGGATGGCGTGGCATTTGGCCTGGCTGAGAGTTATTATGTATTTCCAGATAAAACTATGGAATACATAAAGGGTGCGAAGTTTGACAGACAGATACTCGAGATGGCGAAGAACAAGATAGAGAAGATATACAGACTGTCGGAGACGGATGTAATCAGTTTTGCGGAAGTTATAAATTAGTGAAATTTGAATTAGTTGGAATTTTACAAAGGCTGTTTGTTGTATAACAGAGTAATGAATATAAAAAATAAGAGAAGGACATTATATTTACAAGATGAATTCTTATGAAGAATTGGATTGTGAGTATGAATGTCCTTTTTACTTTGTCTGGAATAAGTGATGTGGAACTATCATTCCCTTGTCGCACGCTCTATGATTCCTGCCAGTGTATCGATGACTTTTGCTGCATCCTGATCTTTGTATTTGAGGAAGGTGTATGCACAGCCCTGTACAAACATGGATACTTCTACGTTCTTAGCCAGATCGTCCCTGAATTCCGGACGGGCGTCGTATATCTTTTCTTTGATGAGCGCATCAAGCTTGTTGGTAAGGACTCCGTAGCTTCTGTTGTCATCTGGGAACAGGATGGAAAACAGATGACCCTGATTGATGAATGCACTGCAGAGCTGCCGGCTTGCCTCTGCCGGGTTGGTCAGCATATATTCCGGATTTGGGATATCTCCTATGAGAGACTGGAGGGCATCATTTTCCAAATATTCGGACAGATCATAGATGTCCTGAAAGTGCAGGTAGAAGGTCTGCTTGCTTATGTCTGCTCTTTCGGTCAGTTCTTTTATAGTGATCTTTTCGATTGGCTTTGAGGCCCGGAGTTCAATAAAAGCACTAAACAGGCTGCTGCGTGTTTTTTGTATTCTTCTGTCCATGAGATCTCCTTTCAGTTTATGGTCTTTTTCCATTTTCAAATGCTTTTTAAATAATACACTACATTGATAAAATAGTCAAAGATGGGGAGATTGTACAAATAATTGCCAATTGCTGGACTGTGGTCAAATACTTTACCTTTGTCAAAAAGTGTTTCTTTATGTTGGAGAAAAGAGAGAATATAATAAAACTAATTTACTATAGTCAAATACATAATAATGTGTTTGGTTGCGGAACAATTATTGGGAGGAATACATTATGGATCTTTATGAATTTTATTCTGGCAGGAGTTTTGATGCCTATAAGGAACTGGGAGCCCATGTGGTGAAAGAGATATCAGGAAAGAATAGAAGGAAGGTTGTGGTTGGGGTTGATTTTATCACATATGCGCCGAATGCGGAGTCTGTGTCTGTGACAGGAGAATTCAATGGCTGGGGGGAAACTCAGATGGAACGGTGCTACGACGGGGGATTCTTCAAGTGCTTTGTGCCGGGAGCAAAGGTGGGACAGATGTACAAATACAAGATATACCAGAGAGATGGCCGATGCGTAGATCACTGTGATCCTTATGGGTTCGGGATGGAACTGAGACCTGCATTTGCATCTGTTATAAGGGATATGGATGCGTATAGTTTTGGCGACGGCAGATGGATGAAGAGCAGGGATGAGCGTAAGGGAAGCCCGCTGAATATATATGAGATGCATCTCGGTTCGTGGCATTGTAAGCCTGTGTATGATGAGAGCGGAAGACAGCTTACACCGGAGGAGGTCATAGAGGCAGACAGAGTATCGGAGGGCTGGTATACATATAGAGAGATTGCTCCCCTGCTGGTGGAATATCTGAAGGAACAGGGATATAACTATGTTGAATTTATGCCACTTTCGGAGCATCCGTGTGATGAGTCCTGGGGATATCAGAACACAGGATTTTTCAGCCCAACTGCCAGATATGGCACTGCGGACGATCTGAAGTTTCTGATAGATACGCTCCACAAGAATGGAATAGGCGCGATCATGGATTATGTGCCTGTTCACTTTGCACTTGACGGTTATGGGCTTGCAAAATACGATGGTACGACTCTGTACGAGCACCCGTCTGATGATGTGGGGTATAGCGAGTGGGGCAGCAAGAATTTTATCCACTCCAAGGGTGAGGTTCAGACATTCTTAAAGAGTGCAGCAAATTATTGGCTCACAGAATATCATTTTGATGGGCTCAGGATGGATGCTATAAGCCGGATCATTTATTGGATGGGCGATGAGTCCAGAGGCGTAAATGACAGAGCTGTGGAGTTCATAAAGGGCCTGAACCAGGGACTCAAGGACAGACACCCGTCCTGTATTCTGTGCGCTGAGGATTCCACAGACTATAAGGGAATTACAAAAGAAGTGAAGTACGGCGGTCTTGGATTTGACTATAAGTGGGATATGGGTTGGATGAATGATACACTCAATTTTTTCAGGACTCTGCCTTTCTGCAGGGGAGACCAGTATCACAAACTGTCATTTTCCATGATGTATTTTTACAACGAGAGGTATTTACTTCCGCTTTCACATGACGAGGTAGTTCATGGCAAGGCGACTATCGCACAGAAGATGGCCGGATCATACGAGGAGAAGTTCCCAAATGCAAAGGCTCTCTATGCTTACATGTACGCGCATCCGGGAAAAAAACTGAACTTTATGGGCAACGAGATAGCTCAGCTCAGAGAGTGGGATGAGAAGCGGGAGCAGGATTGGGATTTACTGAAGTATCCTAACCACGATTCATTCAACAGATATATAAAGGATTTGAACAAGCTTTATATGAAGGAGGCTGCACTGTCTGAGTGGGACGACGATCCACACGGTTTTGATTGGATACTCTGCGGCAAAGAGCAGGATGTGGTATATATATTCCAGAGAGTTGTGAATGATAACAAAATAGTTGTGGTGCTCAACCTCTCAGGCAATACATATAAAGATTATCATTTCAGATACGGTGAGGGTAATTCTATGAAGGTTCTCATGAATACAGACTGGAACAAATACGGCGGAAGTACAAAAGACACTATGAAGAGTATCAAGGGCGTATGCGGCGACTTCGGCTTTGATCTGCCTGCGCTGTCGGCAATGTACTTAAAGCCGGTGGACTAGTGGAAAGACAAAATAAGTAGTTGCCTGATATATACAATCCATGTTATAAGTGAACAACAGAAATTAAATGGAATTTAAGTAAAATTACTACAAAGACAGGCACTTCATCCGCATGCACGATGGAAACGGGACGAAGTTCGGGAAGGCAAACGTGATTTGGCATATACCCGGATACAAACTCGCCCGCGCGGATGAAGTGCCGTCCGTCAGACGAGGAGAGTTTATGATATTAGATGTGAATGGTCTCAGCCATGGATTTGGCGACAGAGCAATATTTGAAAATGTGTCATTCAGGCTTC
>URJI01000051.1 GCA_900548215.1 uncultured Coprococcus sp.
CATATTTTCTAAGCGCCTCTATCATTGCTCTCTGCAGGCTGCCGAAGAACTTCAGCCCCGCCTTGTAAAGAAGAGATTCTAATGTCATATTGTCCGTGAGGTGTGAATCCATATAGTACATGGCATACCAAGAAAGCCCATTTGTATGGCTCTCACATCCATTTGACTCAAGGAACTTTATCATATCCCAGTTTCCCAAGTGGCAATATTTTATGTACAGTTCCCCAACTATCCCAACACGCTGTTTTCTCTTATCATTCAGCCTTATCCTTGAAAAATCCCTGGCTATCCTGTCGAAATTCCTCTTCATCTTTCCAAGTGTCAGATTCTTTCCCTCTTTCAGATCTCTGGACAGGATATTTATCCACTTCTGCCAAACCTTTTGTGACTGTCCCTTTTTCACCTCATTTGGCCTTGTCTGATTGAGGAGCAGCATGAGTATATCTCCGTAGAAAAGTCCGAACAGGGCTCTCCACACCATGAATGGCTGCACGCGCATCTGGCAGTCCTTTTCCAACCCCTTAACATTCAGGGATAGTATCTTTACCCTATCAAATCCTGCCTTTCTCACCGACTCCTTTAACACATGTAGGTAATTAGCTCCCCTGCAGGCATCCCCCGCCGTCGGCATGAGAAGTCTTGTCCGGTTGATGTCATACTTGCCTGACTGCAGTGCATCTATCATCTGCCCGGCATTTAACACTATCGGATAGCACATATCATTGTTCACGTACTTAAGTCCCACATCCGTGATATGATCCTCATTTGACAGTATGACCGGATGATAATCCTTTGAATAAAAGGCGTATTTTATCAGAGGAAAATGAGCATCCAGCATGGCTGGGATCAGCAATATATATTTTTCATTCCATGTATCTTCGTCTATCTTGTACATTCTCTACTCCCTATACTTTGCAGTTATATAACGTATTTGCAGCACTTCAATCAAATATGACATTTTTTGAAAATGGACAACCCCTGGTCCATTTTCAAAAAAGCTTAAATATCTAATCTAATTTCAATTAACTTACATTATAACTTCTTTTGCATGCACCTAGCCACTGTTTACTAATTAATTATGTTAAACTTATTTGTTGATATAACAAAGACACAGGTACTATATAAAATGTCACACCCGTTACAACGGTTTTAACATCTTATATAGCACCTGTGTCTCAACGCAAATATTTTTATAGACTGCTAGAGCATAGGCTGGGAACTGAACTATCGATGATTTTCCCGGTTCTTGTTCTTAAGTTTATTCCAGAATACTCTTTGCAAGCTTCTGCTCCTCATCAGTAGGCGGGTCGATTCCCTCAAGCTTATATGGTATTCCAAGTCTCTCCCACTCAGTGATTCCGAGCTTGTGATATGGAAGTACCTCAACCTTATCAACAGTCTTAAGAGTGTCGATGAACTCCTTTGTCTTCTTCAGATCATCCTCATCAGTTGTGATGGTTGGTACCAGTACGTGTCTGATCCACATATGCTTACCCTGATCTGACAGATACTGTGCAAGATCAAGTATATTGCTGTTGGAGAATCCTGTGAGATCTCTATGCTTGTCATCATTGATCTGCTTGATATCGAGCAGGAACAGATCTGTGAGATTCATCAGCTCATTGAACTTGGAGAAGAATGGCTCCTCCCTTGTAAATGGATTGCCGGCTGTATCTATTGTTGTATGAATACCTTCAGCCTTTGCAAGCTTGAAAAACTCGATGAGGAAATCCATCTGAAGCAGCGCCTCACCACCGCTCACTGTTATACCACCGCCGTTTTTCCAATATGGCTTATAGCGGAGTGCCTGCTTTAACAGATCCTCAGGGGTCCTCGCCTCGATCTTGACACCCTTATCCTTCAGCAGCTTTGTATTCTCCTCAATCTTTTTCTCCAGTTCTTCTCTCTCAGCATCACTTGTTTCATCTGAGTAAAGCTTACTATAGTCTGTCACAAGATTCCATGTCTCTGGGTTGTGACAATATTTACATCTCATCTTGCAGCCCTGTAAAAAAACTACAAATCTTATGCCTGGACCATCTACTGCTCCAAAGCTCTCTGTCGAATGGACATATCCTAAAACCTGTTTCTTTTCAGACATATTTCACCTCTAAGTTCTTCCTATTCAAATACAACTCTCAATTAATGAAAGTAATTACAAACAAAACTACATGTCTATTATCTCTTATAAAAATGATATAAATACATATTCTTAAAAAAAGTCCCGGAGAGGTTATCCCCGGGACCATGGTTCTTGTTATATCTGACAAAGCATCTATAACTTCACTGAAAATCCAGCGTCAGCTAAGAATTAAAGTGAGTCATGGAATGTTCTGTTGATAACATCGAGCTGCTGCTCACGTGTAAGTGATATGAACTTAACAGCATATCCTGATACACGGATTGTGAAGTTAGCGTACTCTGGCTTATCTGGATTCTCCATAGCATCAAGGAGCTTATCCTTACCAAATACGTTTACGTTCAGATGATGAGCGCCCTGATCGAAGTATCCATCCATTGCGCTTACAAGCTTTGTAGCTCTCTCTTCCTCATCATGTCCAAGTGCTGATGGGTTCATTGTCTGTGTATTTGAGATACCATCCAGTGACCACTCATAAGGAATCTTTGCAACAGAGTTAAGTGATGCAAGAAGTCCTGATGTCTCAGCGCCGTAGCTTGGGTTAGCACCTGGTGCAAATGGTGTCCAAGCACGTCTTCCATCTGGAAGGTTACCTGTGTACTTACCATAAACTACGTTAGATGTGATTGTAAGGATAGATGTTGTAGGCTCTGAATTACGATATGTGTGTCTCTTCTTGATGTCTGTAAGGAACTCATGAAGAAGCCATACACCGATGTTATCAGCTCTGTCGTCATCGTTACCATACTTAGGGAACTCACCTTCGATCTCGAAGTCCTCAGCAAGTCCTGTCTCTGCGTTACGGATAACCTTAACCTTAGCGTACTTGATTGCTGACAGTGAGTCGATTACGTGTGAGAATCCAGCGATACCTGTTGCAAATGTACGACGTACATCTGTATCGATAAGTGCCATCTCAGCTGACTCATAGTAGTACTTGTCATGCATGTACTGGATGAGGTTAAGAATATTTACATAAAGTCCTGCTAACCAGTCAAGCATCTTCTTGTACTTAGCAAGTACTTCATCATAGTCAAGGTACTCTGATGTGATAGGTGAGTACTCTGGACCTACCTGCATTGGCTTACCAGTCTTCTTGTCAAGGAACTTCTCATCCTTACCACCATTGATAGCGTAAAGAAGACACTTAGCAAGGTTTGCACGAGCTCCGAAGAACTGCATCTCCTTACCAGTCTGTGTAGCTGATACACAGCAGCAGATTGAGTAATCATCGCCCCAGATTGGCTTCATTACATCATCGTTCTCATACTGGATTGAGCTTGTTCTTACAGAGATCTTAGCAGCATACTTCTTGAATGTATCCTGAAGAGCTGATGAGTAAAGAACTGTAAGGTTTGGCTCTGGAGCTGGTCCCATGTTCTCAAGTGTATGAAGGAATCTGTAATCGTTCTTTGTAACCATTGAACGTCCGTCAACACCGATACCACCAACCTCAAGAGTAGCCCATACAGGATCTCCTGAGAACAGCTCGTTGTATGACTTAATTCTTGCGAACTTAACCATACGAAGCTTCATTGTGAAATGATCGATAAGCTCCTGAGCCTCAGCCTCTGTAAGCTTACCAGCCTTAATATCTCTCTCAATATAGATATCAAGGAATGTAGATACACGTCCAACTGACATAGCTGCACCGTTCTGAGTCTTGATAGCTGCAAGGTATCCGAAGTATAACCACTGAACAGCCTCTTTAGCGTTTGAAGCTGGCTTTGAAATGTCATATCCGTATGACTGAGCCATAACCTTCATCTCTTTGAGACGCTTGATCTGCTCTGCAAGCTCTTCTCTCTGACGGATGACATCATCAAACATGTTGCCATCGCCACAGTTAGCCTTATCCTCTTCCTTCCAAGCGATAAGCTGATCAATACCGTAAAGAGCAACTCTTCTGTAGTCACCTACGATACGTCCACGACCATATGTGTCAGGAAGTCCTGTTACGATATGTGTATGACGAGCTGCCATCATCTCTGGTGTGTAAGCATCAAATACTGCCTGGTTGTGTGTCTTGTGATACTCAGTGAAGATCTTGTGGAAGTTCTCGTTTGGAGTATATCCATACATCTGAAGAGCCTCCTCAGCCATCTTGATACCACCATAAGGCATAAATGCTCTCTTAAGTGGCTCATCTGTCTGAAGACCTACAACCTGCTCAAGATCCTTTGTCTCTGGATCAATGTAGCCTGGGCCATAAGATGTGATGCTTGATACAACATCAGCATCCTCCTTTAAAACTCCACCGTTATCTCTCTCAGCCTTCTGAAGTGCCTGAAGCTTATCCCAAAGCTTGTTAGTAGCATCTGTTGGGCCTGCAAGGAAACTCTCGTCTCCATCGTACTGTGTGTAGTTGTTCTGGATGAAGTCTCTTACATTACACTCTTCCTTCCAGAGTCTACCTGTGAATGATTCCCATTCCTGGTTCTGTAACATGATAAAATTTCTCCTTTCAGTGTTTTAATATGTGAAAATGTGACACACTATTTACTTATTATACAGAATAATCTTCTATAATTCAATAATGCTTATCACATTCCTTGCTTTTCATTTGTAAGTATATTATACTTTACTCATAAATTCGGTTGTTATAACCACGTAATGAAGATTTAAACAACTTTTTTTGAAAAAATTTGAGAAAATATATGAATAATATATATTGTGTATGGACAAGGGATAATTTATTACACATATACAATATGCTGTGTTTTGAAAAAATATACATCCTATAGCTGAAAGCCTGATCGCACCCCTGCATCATGACATCTTGTCACTATAATATACTACGCTGCAGACTGCTGCTCTGCATAGAAATAAATAATAAGATGGAGGTTATGTATGAAACTTAAAATTCCTCAATATCAATTGTCTGAAGTACTCAACATGATGGCATTCAAAGGAATCTCGGAAGCCGATATCAAAACCATGATGGAGCTCAGGATCCTGCGCGAACACTATTACAGATACAACTCCACTATATTCAAAGCCGGCGAGATAACCGAGGAGCTTGGAATAGTCATCAAAGGCCGGGTGATTGTTGAGAATGTTGACTACTGGGGCTCCAAAAGTATTCTGAGTTCAGCACTTCCGGGAAAGGTGTTCGGTGAAACATACGCCCTGTCCGGACACAAACTCATGATCGACGCAAGAGCAACAGAGCCTACTATCGTATTCCTGCTCAACGCACAGGATATCATGTCCGGCAAATACAACAGTTATCCGTGGCATCTGCAGATGTTGAAGAATCTTCTGCTGCTCTCATCGAGAAGAAGTCTTACTCTTTCACTTCATATCTTCTATATAAAACCAAAGAAGATACGCGAACGTGTGAGCTATTATCTCTCAGGACTTGCCAGCTCTCTTGGAACAACTGAGTTCGATATCCCATTTAACAGGGAACAGTTTGCCGACTACCTGAATGTCGACAGAACCGCACTGTCAAAGGAGCTGTCCAACATGCAGAGTGAGGGACTTATAGAGTTCAAAAAGAATCATTTCAAGCTGTTGGAGCTTGACCACGAGGAATTGACGTAATACTACTATTCAGTACAAGTCTATCTTATGGTTACCGGGTGCGGAATTGTAAAATGCCAGCACCCGGTAACTGAAATTATATCTAAGAGAATCATGAATTCAATATCTTCATAAACTCCTCGCCTGTGATCGTCTCCTTCTGATACAGATAATTGGAAAGCTCATCAAGCTTCGCTCTGTTCTCGAGGATAATGGTTGCCGCCTTCTCATGCTGCTTTCTTATAAGCTCCACAACCTTCTTGTCTATGAGTGTCTGCGTCTCTGCCGAGCACGAAAGTGATGAATCACCGCCAAGGTATTTGTTGGTCTCTACCTCCATGGCCACCATATCAAACTCTTTGCTCATTCCGTATTTGGTTATCATAGCTCTTGCAAGCTTTGTTGCCTGTTCTATATCATTGGATGCTCCGGTTGTGACAGATCCAAATACTATCTCCTCCGCAGCTCTTCCGCCTGTGAGTGTGGCGATCTTATTCTCAATCTCTTCCTTGGTCATAAGATAGTGATTACCCTCATCCACCTGCATGGTGTAACCAAGGGCTCCTGATGTTCTCGGAACTATGGTTATCTTCTGGACAGGCGCTGAATCAGTCTGTTTGGCAGCTACAAGCGCATGTCCGATCTCATGATATGACACGACAAGCTTCTCCTTGTCTGTAAGTATCGCATTTTTTCTCTGATAACCTGCTATTACGACTTCTATGCTCTCTTCCATATCGGCCTGTGTCACGAAGCCTCTGCCTGCTCTGACAGCCCTGAGCGCCGCCTCATTTACAATATTTGCGAGCTCGGCACCTGATGCACCTGATGCCATTCTGGCTATCTTATTGAAGTCTACATTGTCTCCTATCTTGACCTTCTTGGCGTGAACCTTAAGTATATCCTCACGTCCCTTGAGATCAGGAAGTTCTACAGGTACTCGTCTGTCAAATCTTCCCGGTCTGAGCAGTGCAGGATCAAGTGAATCCGGTCTGTTGGTTGCTGCAAGGATGATGACACCATTGTTGCCTTCGAATCCATCCATCTCGGTGAGGAGCTGGTTAAGTGTCTGCTCTCGCTCATCATTGCCACCTATCTGTCCATCTCTCTTCTTACCTATGGCATCTATCTCATCGATGAACACTATACATGGAGCCTTTTCCTTTGCCTGCTGGAACAAATCCCTTACCTTTGAAGCACCCATACCTACGAACATCTCAACGAACTCTGAACCGGACATTGAGAAGAAAGGTACATTCGCCTCTCCGGCTACAGCCTTGGCAAGCATGGTCTTACCTGTTCCCGGAGGACCCACAAGAAGAATACCCTTTGGCATGGAAGCGCCGATCTCCTTGTACTTTCCAGGATTGTGAAGATACTCAACTATCTCAGTCAAATTCTCCTTTGCCTCATCCTCTCCGGCGACATCTGTAAACTTTATTCCCTCTGTGGAATTAACATATATCTTCGCATTACTCTTGCCCATTCCAAACATCATGGAATTCTTGCCGCCCCCGGCGTGCTTCATCATCTGATTGGCAAGCATTCTTCCAAGTAATGTGAATATAAGTATAGGCACGATCCAACTGAGTATAAAGCTGAGTATCGGCGATGTCTGCTTGATCTCCTGACCTGAGAACTTGGCACCCGACTTGTAAAGTCTCTCGGTTAAGTTCTCATCACTCACCATAGCTGTCTTGTACACCTTCTTGTCATCCTTGCCTGTGAAATAGATGACATTTGACTGGGTCTCAATATCTACCTCGTCGATCTTCTTGTCCTCTGTCATGGATATGAATGTACCGTAATCCACATCCTCTATACTTCTCTCAGTAAACCAGGGAACAACTATAATATTAAGAAGCATGATTACTGCGAGCACGATCAGATAATAAAATATCAGCGGCTTTTTTGGCTGTTTTACTTCCTTCATATAAAAATCCTCCTTGTAATATTTTTTAGGATATATATGTCTGACACAATACACAAACGCCATTATCCTATATATTATTCTAACCTTATATCACAAGGAGGATTTATTCAATTAATTATTTCTAAAATTTGTATAATTCTTTTAATAATCTTTCACTATTTTCTCATTGACACTAATCCTGTAATCAAGACTCTTGTCATTTCCTGCTCATCCTCTTATATCTACATCGCCGCCCTCATGGCATGATGGTATGCACCATAGGCACAAATTTCCTTTACAATGAACTTAATACGCTGTTAAACACCCTGTAATTGAAATCATCATTTGGTCTGCAGTATACAGCAAACTCGATATTCTCAAATGCGTATATATAATCACTTAGAACATTTGCAGCAGCTGATGCCACCGCATGAGGATCGTTGCGGAATGCACCACAGCCAAATGCCCCGAGTATCACTGTGTCCGCATGGTTCATAACGGCGCTGTCAAGTATCCTTCTGAGTCTTTTCTCATGAATAATCTGAAGGTCATAATTGCTTACTCCCGCTGCGCTTGCACCATTCTCGCAGTTATATATATTTCCTGGAATTTCCCGTAGATTCGGCGCAGCACATGTGATCACATCCGCTTTATACCAGTCCTTTTGCTCCATGAGTTCCGGCAGATCTGTATCCGTCTTAAACACCACTATACCAGGTGTGTATATAATATCATCATTGTGTATAGGATCTTTTGCCGCTCTGTGAGGAGTATAGAACATTCCCCACATATCAGGAGTGTTCAAACAGGAATACAGATTAGAACATCTGCATAGACATTCCTCCTGTGCACTCGCTCCATATACAACTCCGCCACCCGGATTTACCGCCGATGCAAAGTTATGCACAGCAACATGCTGTCCCTTATAATATGCTGCTGCCTCATATGTTCTCTTTCTGGATACCACAATCCTGGTCTGTTTCTTATAAATATTAAGATTAAGTCCCGGAATCTTCTCACTTTCTGCAATAAATCGCTGCCCTGACACCGATTTCTTTGTAGCATCTGACAATGCAGCATCCGTCTTGCACATATACTCTGTATTCTGAAATATAATTTTGTTCATCTCTTTGCGATCCATCTGTAATCCTCCTTAATTCTCACTGTCATACATGAAATTATGATAATATGCCCACGCTAAATGTTCTCGTTTTTCAATTTCATTCATTTTCTCTAGTCATAATTTTAAACCACAGGGAACCAATTTACCATATCCCTGTGGTTTAATCTTAAATTAATATTCACCTGTTATTCTATCTCAACTACGCCTGTATCCAGGAAGAATTTGCCAGTGCTCACACTATATTCATACACTGAATCTTCTTTATCCACGAATGAACTATGCATCTTACCAGTCACATCCGCATAGGACACGATCACATACTGCCAGTCACAGTCAAACTTTATTGTATCTGGTATATCCCCAACATCATAGGTTTGGGCGTCCAGCTCTTTGTTATCCTCAGACATAGCTGTAAATGTATACTTTTCTCCTGCTCGTTCAAACTTCCATTCCACATGTATGACCATTTCGTTTTCATCACTTGACGAACTTTCACTACCCGATAACGAAGTCGTCTTATACGACTCTTTTACATCCATTGCACCTGATCCGTTCTCTGCAGTCTGATCCGTGGCCGCACACCCCATTGAGCTGCCACTCGTTATATAATATGTTCCATCTGTTTTCTCATATACATTATTGAGGATTATTCCCACATCACCATCTGAGTCTGCATAGCTATCCTTATTGTCCAGATCATAGTACACACATCCGTTCACTGTCCGGCTTCTGGTGACACTTCCATCTGCATTCTCATTATACCCAACATTGTTTGTTCCAACACTTATACCATCAGATACCAGAGTCTCGTACATATCTTCCCCCTCGCCTGATCTGGCATAGATCATATAACATCCGTCAACATCAATGTCTTCATCTGTTATCTTAAGTATACCTGCATCAATATCGATTTCGCACGGAACATCGGTAACTGTCCCAAGCCTTTCTGTTGTTACAAACACTCCAACCAGAGAATCATTTTCAGCAGGTTCAACTTTTGTTTTATCCGCAAGCGAGCAGCCTGAGAGCATACATATTCCAAGCATTCCAATAATACCCACAGCAGCCAGATTGCTCTTTCGTATCACTCTATGTGTCTCACCTGATTTCCTGTCTGTTTTCTTACCCCTGATAACTTTCATCACAGCTCCCGCCTCCTTAGTCTTCTTCTATAAGTTCACCATCAAATGTCAATATGTCTCCAACATCGCAGTGCAGGTAATAGCATATCTTGTTGATCGTGGTAAACCGCACACCCTTTGCTTTCCCGCTTCTGAGAACCGACAGATTTGCCTCTGTTATCCCCACTAGTTTGCAAAGTTCCTTCGATGTCATATTATTCTCTTTTAAAACCCTGTCCAGAGTTACTTTGATCGCCATCCCTACACGTCACCTCAAATTCTATATATACGAATCATTTTCTTCTTTTATCGCTTTTGTCTTAGCAAGGTTTCTGACACCCATATACACAACGACGAGTATTATCAGCTCATATAATGGAAGTGATATC
Organism: uncultured Coprococcus sp.; assembly: GCA_900548215.1. Taxonomy (GTDB): domain Bacteria; phylum Bacillota; class Clostridia; order Lachnospirales; family Lachnospiraceae; genus Coprococcus. The sequence goes on from URJI01000051.1 coordinate 10,211, forward strand.
TTGAAATCTGCATTTGAAAGAGTCGTCATGATAAAAAGCTGAAGCACATTCTTCGAGAGTTCAAGAATCACCATGACTGATATTGCACTCTTGCTCGTCTTTGAAAGTCTCTCTGCCATATGGATTGTTTCATCCGAATACTCATTTTCTATTATGCTGTTGCAAAGCCTGTATCCCCTGATCAGAACCCATATGACAAGAGCAGCATTTACAAGCTGGAAAATAAACAGGATCACTGCCCATCCAGCATCACCGGGCATAGCACCGGCATTTGTCCGATTGGTTCTGACAAGCTCCGGCAGTGACACACAGACAATCACAAAAGCTGTGAATACCACTATCACACATATTATCTTCTTGATGATTTCTACTATCTGAGTGCTATCCGCCTTGTCTATACTCTCCACGATCCTAAGCACAGCATAGCATGCCAGCACCGACCATATCACTGAGCTTATTGCAAGATTCAGCATATCTGGAGTTACCAGAGCATTTCCATCTATGACATACCCTGGATTTATCATCATATATATTCCTATGAAAAGCACTGCTGAAAGTCCCAGCAACAGGTAGTCAGCATCAATTTTTCTATTTCTTATACAGAGCACGATGAATCCAGCAAGCGGCATACATCCTATCAGGCAGAACATAAATATTGCAAGGACATTCTGTGCTCCGCCCGCAAGAGACATCTCCCTGAGCCACTTTGCTATGTATGCAAATGCATTTAAAACACCATTAACCATAAAAGCCTCCAATCGCCAAGTAAATTATTGTTTTTCGATAATTATCTTACTTGTATAGTACCACATGATTATCGTTTGTCAATAATTATTATTGTTTTTCGATAATTATTTACAATTGATACAAAATATGCTCAGCACATTTGACTTATGATCTCAAGAATATTTATAATAATTCATATGCATTCTGATATATATGATCTAAGCCAGCTGCATATGTTGACTATCACATTTTACTGAACAGGAGCTTTTTAATGAGTGTAAATAAAGATTCAAAATACCATTCTTTATCAAAAGAAGTTTATGAACAGATCTTAGGCGACCGTGAACACGGCAAGATAAACCCATATGCATGCAAGGACTCTGACATTATAAGGCGTCAGCCAGACCATGATGCCCCACATCTGTGGAGACCGGCATTCGTCATGGATGTGGAAAAGATACTTCACAACAACTATTACAATCGCTATTCTGATAAGACACAAGTTATCTCATGCTACAAGAACGATGATATATCAAGACGTGCACTTCACGTCCAGCTTGTATCCAGAATTGCAAGGACTATTGGAATGACTCTTGGACTCAATCTTGATCTCATAGAGGCAATCTCCCTTGGACATGACATCGGACATACTCCATTTGGTCATGCCGGAGAGCGTTATCTGAATGAGATCTACAACGAACATACCGGAAGGCTCTTCAGCCACAACATCCACAGCGCCAGAGTCCTTGACAAACTTATCTTCCGAAATATCAGCCTCCAGGTGCTTGATGGTGTTATATGCCACAACGGTGAAATGGAACAGCAATGCTATACACCTAAGACATTTAACGCAGACGATCCATGGGGAGAATTTGACAGGTCTGTGGAGGACTGCTACACAGATCCTTCTGCAAATAAAAAACAGATCCCAGGTACACTTGAAGGCTGTATCATGAGGATCAGCGATATCATAGCCTACCTCGGAAAAGACAGGCAGGATGCAATAAAGATCGGTCTCATTCCAAATGATGATTCTTTCTCTGCAGGCAGCCTTGGATCCTCCAACGCCCAGATAATTCACAATATGACTGTCAATATCATAGAAAACAGCTACGGGAAACCTTATATAAGCATGGATCCGGATGTATATGAGACCTTCTCCAAAGCCAAGACTGAGAATTACCAGAACATATATAACAATGACAGTCTCAACACAATGTATAATGACAACATAAAGCCAATGTTCTATTGTATATACGAAGAATTACTGAGGCAGGCTAAGAGCAAAGACACTGATTCCATACTGTATAAACACCATGTCAACTACATAAAAGATGCAAATCAATATAGCAATTATTTTGGAAAAAAAGAATTCATCGACAATTATCTCAGTCAGGATCCAAACGAAATCGTAGTAGACTTCATCGCCAGCATGACCGATGACTATTTCATAGATCTGTATGAATACCTTTTCCCAGATGGGCCATACAAGGTCGACTATGTCGGATACTTTGACAACATCTGATCATAATTGTCAAAACAAATACCTCCCGGGCTGATCGTTATATTCCATCATCCGCCTGGGAGGTATTATCATACATTTTTGTAATTAAAAATAACTATTCACTATCGGCTACTTGCCGGTCTGATCTGACATTTTCTCTGCAAGTTTCTTACATTCAGCCTCAAATTCATCTTCCACTTCTCGCCATGGTCTTTCGGCCACAGCAGGGACTGAACTAAGGTTGTCCGTATTCCTGTACTCCTCGCCTTTCATCAGATTCTTAAGTTCGAAATTCATCATCTCATCATCTATCTGTTTCCACATAGCATTCTCTTCTTCGCTCAGATCAGCAAGTCCAAATCGCTCAAATATAACGTTCATGATCGATCTCTCAATCTCAAGATAATTGGACAAATGTGCTTTTACCGGTCTGATTATGTCTGATATATACGCCTCGCTGGCATCGTGCAACAGACAGGCAAGCTGTAGCCGCTCTGACCATCCCCTTGACTTCGCCTCATTCATACAGTTGATGGAGTGCTGTGCCACAGAAAAGAAATATGACACATGCCCTCCGCCGCGGCACGTGAGGCTTAACGCATGCGCAATATCCTGTATTGATATGTCTGAAGCTGTCATATTCATCGGATCTATTTTGTTCCCCGTATACGTATTCATCGTTGCCATATCACAGTCCCCTTATCCTTATTTATCAGCATTTTAAGATAGTATATCCTTGTCGTATCATATTCCACTTTCAATTCATTCAATGTCAAGCAATTCAGAAATAATATCATTGAATTGTCTACTCTGATCTATGTTGCACACGTGACCACAATGCTCTATTATTATCAGTTCCGCATCTGTCAGATCAGCTTCCTCCACGATTCCATTTATAAAACACAGATCTCCACGCCCGGAAATATATACATTCTCCTCGTGTAATCTGCTCACGAACTCGTCACAAAGTGAAAAATGCTCAATAAAAATATTCATATACGCCTTAAATTCCAGACTGTTTAATGCCTTGGCACATTTGCAGAACACCTTCCTGCTTGTCTTGCTGACTTTCCATGGCATAAATAACTTTGCCATTATTCTGTAGACGACAGGAAATGGCAGCTTGTCGCCTATCTTAGCAAAGACATTGACAGCACGCCTGAGTGGTTTTCCAACCGTGCCAAGCGCACCCACAAGTATTGCTTTATCTATGTAACTTCCGCATCTCATCTCCATATATTTGATAAATATAGTTCCAAGTGATACGCCCATAAAAACAGCTCGCTGTATCCCCCGCTCATCAAGCACCTGCGTTATCTCACCCACGACAACATCCAGCGTACTTCCCATCTTGGACAATTTCAGTTCACTGTCTCCATGACTTGGCAGAGTTATCGCCAGAACATTAAACTTCTTCTGAAGCAAGGGAATCTGATTCTTCCATACCCTGTTGTTCCCTCCAAATCCGTGAAGCAGAACTATATATCTATCGGTATCACATGAGCTTTCAAAAACTTCATAATGTAACATATCCTTGCATCCCCTTGATCATTTATATTTTGTATTACAGCTTTACCATCAATCTGGTATGACCTCTATATACACCTGATCATACTTATCCCTAAGCTCCTGTTTTATCTCGTCTCTCACCTTATGAATGATACTTATATGTATCACATCCGTCTGATTTCCTATATATACCTCAACCCAAAGCTTCCGCCCGGTCTGGATGACATCCAGAAAAGTGACCTCATATGGGTAATCCTTCATATGCTGATCCACTATGCCTCGTATCTGATTAAGCGTCTCTTCCTCCGGAGCAAAAAGAATAAGATTCTTGATACTCTGGAATATCTCGCACACCGGCTCTTTTATGAGAAGAAGTGCCATAACCACCGCTACTGCCGGATCAATATAAGGGGTCATAAAACGAAGGCTTGTATGCAAAAGAGCAGTCTGTACCGCAAATGCTATAGCAACTCCCATACTGCTTATTACGTCAAGTTTCCACATATACAGCTCCGCTTTGATAGTTGTAGACTCATATTTCTTACTGTAATGGCCAAGTATCGCATACATAAGCGCACAACATACACATACAAGAAATTCAAATACTGCTATACTCCCCGCATCTACCTCATGTCCCCCATGAAACAACAGCTTTATATTCTCAACCATGAGATTACATGTGAGTGCAAGTAATACACTGTACTTCACAAGTAGAAAAAGCGATTCCACCTGGGCATAACCATATGGATGTTTCTCTGTCACCGGTTTATACAGAAGCGGAACCAGCACCATGAATGGTCCTATCATGACCAGATCTGCAGAGTCGAACAGGCAGTCCGTCCAAAGTGAATGTGAATGGGTATACCATGCCATCACGCCCTCCGCAAGTATGAAGAAGACACTTCCCATAAAAGACAGACGAAGTATTCTCTTCTCTATTGCAAGCTTGTCCTTCTTTTTTATATTATCAATTTTCTTACTCATTTGTGCTCTCCAACTTCATAAACATCTCTTTTCTTTGATAAAATAAAATAGGGACTATTATCACTATTTCTTATAGTAGTCCCTATCAATACCTTATATCATAATATTTTTAATTATACAACCTTATTTTTGTGCGTTCCGTTTCTTAAAATACTATTGCTCGTAAAGTTCTTTCCCTACCAGTCGGCAGCAATTCTTTAAGTGCAACTATAAATTGTTCCATTCTCACTATATATCGATATTTTTTAGTTTTTCCCCATAACAACACATATCCCGGCAATGTTGCATCAAAAGCTGAAGCGGTTGTTGTCCCCCTGCATAGCAGGGGGGATTAAGGATTGCCATACAAAAAGCCCCCTGCCACCTCTTCTGGCGACAGGGTGTCACGTATGCTCAGTTTATGTCAAATAATATCTTTCAATGCATGATTATGGAAGCCAGCTTATCCTAACCTCCTTCAACTGTCCTGTTGTGTCATCAAACTCAAATGTATATCCGCTGCTACCCATATAGACCTCCGAATCTACACTGTATTTAACCACCTTGCCATCTTCCTCTGCATTCTCACTACATTTTTCAAGCAGTTGATCTTTAGTTATAGTTGTAGGAAATGAGAAATTCACCTGTTTCGCTCCATCAAGCATCATCTCACTGATTTCTGCATTCATGCTCGCTTCATAATCAGGGTGCGGCACATAAAGGTGTGAATATCTGACATATGAAAGAACACAATCCTCCGCCTTCTGCTCACTGTCAGTGAAATTGCCGAACATGAACTGCATGGTTACATAGTCATTGATTCTCGCTGTATATCTTTCTGTTTCGTAATTTTTATTTACATTGTTGCCACTGTTATTAACTGAATTCTGCTCAAATGGTATTCCACCATCTATAAGATCCTTCAAAGTAGATTCTCCCAACGTAAATTTCTTTCCATTATATACAAACGCTCTGTTGTCAAGATCAGCATAATTCTCACTGAGTCCTGATTCCAATGTGAAATCCTCATATACAGGCATTGTAAATTCTGTGGTTTCTTCACTGGCAGCATCGTAGTCAGAAGTTTCCTCATATGAGTAGTCTTCTGCGCCATTCTCCGTCTCCTCAGTTTCTGCCTCTGTTTCTGTTTCGGTCACCTGATCCGTTGTCACCGAATTTTTCGCAGTGTTGTCATCATTTCCGCATCCTGCCAAAGAAACTCCCATCATCAACGTAACAAATCCGGCAAGCATCATTTTCTTGTTTCTCATAAATAGTATCCTCCTAAAACATAGTGATCATATTATTAAATCGCCACATTTTTTTATCAAGACCCAATCAGTTGCAACCGGGCAACCATGAGTAGCATACAGAAATCTTTGTGTTTTCGTCACTTTTTCTTAATCCATTGCGCTTATTTCTCCATTATACTCATAAAATCATAATATGTGTCGGTTTCAACAGCATCCGGATTGTCATCTGCAAAGCCGCTGACTGTATATATATCACCACATTTCAGATCAGCGTATGCGTTAAAATAATATGTCATACTTCTATTCCCATTCTTTATATATAAGATTGAATATGTATAGTAATAAAATTTCACACCATTTACCTCACACTGACCTTCTCCTGTTATACTCGAAATTCCGGCTCTAGATTTTTTATCTGCCAGATCGGCTGCACTCATCCATGTATATGGTACAATCGAAGTCATAACCGTAATCTTATCATCATCGCCATAGTATGTCTTACCGGATATATTCTCACTCAGAAGACTATAATTTTCTGGCACAGTATATGACAGTGCAGCATCTCCGTTCATCAAACTATCAGTTTCTCCCATTGCTATATTTTTTTCTGCCTGCCAATATGAACCCACCATGTCATTTGTCTCATCTGTCGGTGTCGCCGCTGCAACAATACCAGAAACTTCACAGGCGGCTTTTTCATATATTGAAGCTTTCTCTTCCCCGCTCAGCGCATCTACATCTATTCCATCAAATCTTATTGAGATAAAAAAACGCTGACCATCTATGGCATCATATATAAGCTGATAGAAATATGTTTTATCGAATTTAGATCCTCGCTCATTTTCACAGCTTACGATGTACCTTACACATTCCATCCCCTGTATCTCGCACTTTTGAGGGGCAAGCTCGAATACATAGCCGGATTTCTCGATATTTTTCTTTAGCTGCTCTCTGTTATCCCAGAAGTCCGCCATCATCTTATCCTCAACATCAAGCTGTATCAGATATTCATCACAGCTTCTTATATTAAGACATCCGCTCTCATGTACTATCGCAATTCCAACCGGTTCCACAGAAAATGCATACCCCTTAAACACTATATGCCACGGAAACTCCTCAGACATTTCATTTTCATCCTGTATATCTTCTCTATTTTCTTCCGAACTATACGCACCACCCAGACTGATAACGCCCATGAAAACAAGGCCAGCAAATACAGCTCCAAACAACATACAGATTATTATGAACACACAAATAATTTTTTTAAATTTCTTCATCGCAGTCTTTTTCCTCAAGTATGATCTGAAGTGCATCTTCTCTCTTCGTTCGTCTTATCTCAAATCCTGTAATGATCAGGAGAATAACAAATACCAGCATGATCATCGATGCGCCAATTATTGACGATGTCTTATAATTTAGGAACAGGCTATCGTTGTCAGCTCCTGTATACAACTGTATATAGTCTCCATCCCGTATCCCCGGAACATCGAGCCATACTGTATCCATGATCTTGCGACCATCATCGTCGTAATATGCAAGATCTGCCTTTGTATACTGCTGATATACCTTCTCCACACGTACATTTTCATTCTTATCCGAGTGGGACGTCCATTCATTTCTTGCAAACACCACCGTTACCGCCACTGCACTAAACACACATATGACTGCCAATACGCAAAATAATGCTTTCAGTATGGCAAGTCCATTTTTCCCTCTTAAATTTCTTAAATGAACAACATTATTTGCCTGATATGAGACCCGAGTCTCCTCCGTCTCGCTTGAAACCTCACTATTTCCATATATAAGCTCCCCTACTTGAACATCCAATATCTCACATATACATACAAGTCTGTCCAGATCAGGATATGCCTTATCCCTCTCCCACTTGGACACCGCCTGTCTACTAACACCCAGTTTATCCGCAAATTCCTCCTGATTTAGTCCGGCTTTCTTACGATATTCCTGTATTTCGGATCCTATAAGCAACATCCGTTTCCCTCCCGTTTCTAAAATCTGGTTACCTCTCACTATATTGTACAAAACATACAATTCAAAAAACAAAAGAGCTCCTGCTGCTGTTTTAAACAGCAACAGGAACTCCTTGTTATTATATAAAACTAATCACGTTCTATACTATTCACCAGGATACCTGATTACTTGTTAGCGATTGCAGCCTGAGCAGCAGCAAGTCTAGCAATAGGTACTCTGAATGGTGAACATGATACATAATCAAGACCAATCTTGTGGCAGAACTCAACTGATGAAGGATCTCCACCGTGCTCACCACAGATACCGATGTGAAGCTTTGGATTAACTGGCTTACCAAGCTTAACTGCCATATCCATGAGCTTACCAACACCTGTCTGATCAAGCTTAGCAAATGGATCGTTCTCGAAGATCTTAGCGTCATAGTAAGCATTTAAGAACTTACCAGCATCATCTCTTGAGAATCCGAATGTCATCTGTGTAAGGTCGTTTGTACCGAAGCAGAAGAAGTCAGCTTCCTTAGCGATCTCATCAGCTGTAAGAGCTGCTCTTGGGATCTCGATCATTGTACCAACCTCATACTTAAGATCTACGCCAGCAGCAGCGATCTCAGCGTCAGCTGTCTCAACAACTACCTTCTTAACGTACTTAAGCTCCTTAACCTCACATACAAGTGGGATCATGATCTCTGGCTCAACTGTCCAATCTGGATGCTCCTTCTGAACCTCGATTGCTGCACGGATAACAGCCTTTGTCTGCATCTTAGCGATCTCTGGGTATGTTACAGCAAGACGGCATCCTCTGTGACCCATCATAGGGTTGAACTCATGGAGTGAGTTGCAAAGTGCCTTAATCTCCTCAACGCTCTTGTTCTTAGCAGCAGCAAGCTTCTCAATATCAGCCTCCTCTGTTGGAACGAACTCATGAAGAGGTGGATCCAGGAATCTGATAGTAACTGGGTTGCCCTCAAGTGCCTCATAAAGAGCCTTGAAGTCTCCCTGCTGATATGGAAGGATCTTATTAAGAGCTTCCTCTCTCTCTTCTACTGTATCAGAGCAGATCATCTCACGGAATGCTGCGATTCTCTCTGGATCAAAGAACATATGCTCTGTACGGCAAAGACCGATACCCTCTGCACCAAGCTCACGTGCCTTCTTAGCATCTGCTGGTGTATCTGCATTTGTTCTAACCTTAAGTGTTCTATACTTATCAGCCCATGCCATAACACGGCCGAATGTTCCTGCGATCTGAGCATCAACTGTCTTGATAACTCCATCGTAAATGTTACCTGTTGTACCATCGATTGAGATGTAATCTCCCTCATGGAATTCCTTGCCAGCGAGTGTGAACTTCTTGTTCTCCTCGTCCATAACGATATCGCCACAACCTGATACACAGCATGTACCCATACCACGGGCAACAACTGCAGCGTGTGATGTCATACCACCACGAACTGTAAGAATACCCTGTGCTGACTTCATACCTGTGATATCCTCTGGTGATGTCTCAAGACGTACAAGAACTACCTTCTCGCCTCTAGCTGCCCATGCCTCAGCATCGTCAGCTGTGAATACGATCTTACCACAAGCAGCACCTGGTGAAGCGCCAAGTCCCTTGCCCATTGGTGTAGCTGCCTTAAGAGCTGCTGCATCAAACTGTGGGTGAAGAAGTGTATCAAGGTTACGAGGATCGATCATTGCAACTGCCTCTTCCTCTGTCTTATGTCCCTCATCAACAAGGTCACAAGCGATCTGAAGAGCTGCCTGAGCTGTTCTCTTACCATTTCTACACTGAAGCATGTAAAGCTTCTTGTTCTCAACTGTGAACTCCATATCCTGCATATCATGGTAGTGATTCTCAAGAGTCTCACAAACCTTAAGGAACTCAGCATAAGCCTCTGGGAACTCCTGCTCCATCTGAGCGATTGGCATTGGTGTACGAACACCGGCAACAACGTCCTCGCCCTGTGCATTGATAAGGAACTCACCCATAAGCTTCTTCTCACCTGTTGCAGGGTCACGAGTAAATGCAACACCTGTACCAGACTCATTGTTCAGGTTACCGAATACCATAGGCATTACGTTAACTGCTGTACCCCATGAATAAGGGATATCGTTGTCTCTTCTGTATACGTTCGCACGTGGGTTATCCCATGAACGGAATACAGCCTCGATAGCTAACTTTAACTGCTCAACTGGGTCTGAAGGGAAATCTGTTCCTAACTGGTTCTTGTACTCTGCCTTGAACTGCTCAGCAAGTGTCTTGAGATCCTGTGCTGTAAGCTCTACATCGAACTTAACACCCTTCTCTTCCTTCATCTTATCGATGAGCTGCTCGAAGTACTTCTTACCAACTTCCATAACAACGTCTGAGAACATCTGGA
>URJI01000052.1 GCA_900548215.1 uncultured Coprococcus sp.
TTCTCGGAATCGTGCCAAAGAGATACAGAGAGCTAAATGTCTCAAAGCTCGACACGTACTTTGCCATGGCAAGGGGATATCAGGGCGAGTCAGGTGATGTGAAGGCACTTGCGATGAAGAAGTGGTTCAACACGAACTATCACTACATAGTTCCGGAGATAGAGGATGACACAGTGATAAGCCTAGACAGTGAGAAGCTTATAGGTGAATATGAGGAGGCCAGGGAACTGGGGATCAAGACAAAGCCTATGGTTACAGGACCGTACACAATGCTTAAGCTCTGCAGATATGTGGGATCAAAGAATGCAGAAGATTTTGCTGATGAAGTGGCAGAGGCCTACAGACAGCTCATCGCCGAGTGCGATGAAGAGAATGTGGAGTGGCTGCAATTTGATGAACCATCATTGGTGAGAGATATGGATGACGATGATAAGGCACTTTTCCACAGGGTGTATGACAGGGTATTTGCAGATCGTGCAGACTGTAAGATACTTCTCCAGACATACTTCGGTGATGTGAGGGATGTGTATGAGGATATCATAAATATGCCATTTGCCGGAATAGGTCTTGACTTTATAGAGGGCAGACAGACTGGAGAGCTTATCAACAGATACGGATTCCCTGGGGATAAGGTACTTTTTGCCGGTCTGGTAAATGGAAAAAATATCTGGAGAAATCATTATGACAAGACACTCAAGATCATAAGGCGGCTCCGTGATAAGAAGATAGATGTGGTTTTGACCACATCATGCTCACTGCTCCATGTGCCATACACACTTAAGCACGAGACGAAGCTGTCACAGTACTACCTGAAGTTCTTTGCATTTGCGGAGGAGAAACTTATTGAACTCTCGGAGCTTGCGGCACTTGCCGAGAGTTATAACTATACAGAGCTTGAGGCATACCACAAGAACCAGGAGTTATTTGCGGGAACAAGAGACTGCAACAGCGACGAGGTGAGACAGAGACTTGTGGCAGTGACTGAGGCAGATTATGTAAGACTTCCGAAGAGAAGTGAGAGGCAGGCTCTCCAGAAGAAGAAGTTTGGGCTTCCAGAACTTCCGACCACCACTATAGGTTCATTCCCACAGACCAAGGATGTAAAGTCACAGAGAGCACAGCTCAGAAAGGGAGAGATATCTGAGCAGGAATATGTGGACTTTGTAAAGGGAAAGATAAAGGAATGTGTAAAGTGGCAGGAGGACATCGGACTGGATGTGCTTGTGCATGGCGAGTATGAACGAAATGACATGGTTGAATATTTCGGTGAGGCACTTGGCGGATTCCTGTTCACTGAGAAAGCGTGGGTACAGTCATATGGAACGAGATGCGTAAAGCCGCCTGTGATATGGGGTGACGTATACCGCAAAAAGCCGATCACGGTTGATTGGTCTGTATATGCGCAGTCGCTCACAGACAAGATCATGAAGGGAATGTTGACGGGTCCGGTGACGATACTCAATTGGTCGTTCCCAAGAGAGGATATCTCCATAAAGAACTCTATATCACAGATAGCGCTTGCAATCAGAGATGAGGTGCTGGATCTGGAGGCGCATGGAATCAGGATGATACAGATAGATGAGGCGGCACTTAGAGAGAAACTTCCGCTCAGAAAATCTGACTGGTATACAGAATACCTTGATTTTGCAATACCTGCATTCCGTCTGACACACAGCGGAGTGAAAGCGGAGACGCAGATACACACACATATGTGCTACAGTGAATTTACAGATATAATACCAGCCATAGATGACATGGACGCGGATGTCATCACATTTGAGGCGTCAAGGTCTGATCTTCAGATACTGGATTCTCTCAGGGAGAATAATTTCGAGACAGAGGTGGGACCAGGAGTGTATGATATTCACTCCCCGAGAGTTCCGTCTGTAGCAGAGATCGTGAAGGCGGTAAATGTCATGCTCACGAAGATAGGCAGGGATAAGCTTTGGATCAATCCTGACTGTGGTCTTAAGACGAGAGGCGTGCCTGAGACTGATGCCAGCCTCAGAAATATGGTCGAGGCTGCCAGACAGGTAAGAAAATAATATATAAAATGATTGACAAATAAACGACCGTTTACTAATATAAAGTAAACGGTCGTTTATTGCTTACGGATTTAAAATGCTGAAGTGGAAGGGCGTGCACAATATGGAAGAAATTAAAGTCACAAGAGATACTAAGGAAGAGATATTGATAATGGCACTTCACAGATTTGCCAGAGATGGTTATGAGGCGGTGTCGGTTAGCCAGATAGCGGGTGATCTTGGGATTACAAAGGGAGCTTTGTACCGACATTATAAGAATAAGCGGGATATATTTGATCATATTGTCGCGAGGATGGAACAGGGTGACAGTGATCAGGCGGAAAGTCATGACATGCCAGATGGCGATAAAGAGAGCATGCCGGAAAAGTATGAAGAGGTATCACTGGATGACTTTGTGCAGTACAGTAGATCCATGTTCGAGTACTGGACAGAGGATGATTTTGCATCTTCTTTTAGAAAACTGCTTGTGATAGAACAGTTCCGCAGTGCGGAGATGCAGGCTCTGTATCAGCAGTATCTTGTGGCGGGACCTGTCGGTTATGTAAAGGACCTGTTCAAGAGCATGGGAATCAAAGGCGCGAAGAAAAAAGCGGCACAGTTTTATGCGATCATGTTCCTGTACTATAGCCTTTATGATGGAGCGTCCGACAGGAAAAAGATAAAGAAACAATTTGACCAGGCAATAAGTGAATTTGCAAAAAACTTACAGGTTTGATTATACATTTGAGTATATTAAGTAACTTACAGATCACCATAAGAAATTTTCGCTGTTTGGTGATCGGCAGAAGGAGGTAGATGGAATGAATGATCATGGGAATATCAGCCAGGTCAGGCTTGGTGAAGATCTGGTTATACGATTGGAAAAAGAGGATGAATACCGGGTAGTCGAGAACCTGGTGAGGGATAGTTTTTGGAATGTGTATCGTCCCGGCTGTCAGGAACACTATGTGCTCAATCAGCTGAGAAATGACAGTGCATTTGTCCCGGAGCTGGATTTAGTTATGCTGCAAAAAGGAGAACTCATCGGGCAGAATATGTTTATGAGGGCAGAAATAACTGCGGATGACGGAAGAAGTATTCAGGTTATGACGATGGGCCCTATATGCATAAAGAATGAACTTAAGCGTAAGGGATACGGGAAGATACTGCTTGACTATTCAATGCAGAAAGCTGCAGAACTTGGCTGCGGAGCACTGTGCTTTGAGGGAAATATTGATTTCTATGGCAAAAGCGGATTCAGACCGGCAAGTGAGTTTGGCATTCGCTATCATGGACTTGATGAGGGGGAGGATGCATCGTTTTTCCTCTGCAAAGAGCTGATACCCGGCTATCTTGATGGGGTCACAGGTGAGTACGCTCCGCCAGAAGGATATTTCGTGGACGAAAAGGCTGCGGAAGAATTTGACAGGCAGTTTCCATATAAAGAGAAAAAGAAACTGCCCGGACAACTCTTTTCATAAGGGGGACCCGCTTGCGGGGATTCCTTATGAAGCACGCATGCGCCACGCGAAAGCGCCTTTACATGCGCATGCACAACTCTTTTCATAAGGGGAACCCGCCGTAAAATAAAAGAAAATTGTTTCTAAAGCTCCCAAAGTTGCAAAAACTGCCGAAAATAGGTTGGAAAAGTTGCAAAAAACACTGCAAAAAGGTTGGAAAAATTGCAAAAAATTGCTATTATAGGGATAGAAAAGTTGCAAAAGCAGTATGTGGGGTGATTTTATGCTGGAAAGATCGGCAAGAAAATGTATAGATTCATGGATTCAGAGCGGCAGAGACGCTTTGCTCATAACGGGAGCGAGACAGATCGGTAAGACATATCTTATAAAAGAATGCCTCAGGGAAAGTGGAGTGCCATATGTGGAATTGAATTTTATTGACCAACCGGAGCTTGTCACATTATTTGACGGTGCCAGAGATGCAAAGGATCTGCTTATGAGACTTAGCCTGGTGACTAAACAGCCTCTTGAGAAAGGCCGTACGATCATATTTTTGGATGAGGTGCAGGAGTTTAAAGATATAGTGACAAGAGTGAAGTTTCTGGTGGAAGATGGGAGCTACAGGTATATCATGAGCGGTTCGCTTTTGGGCGTAGAGCTTAATGACCTCAGATCTGCACCGGTTGGATATCTGCGTGTATGCGATATGTATCCGATGGATCTGTGCGAATTTATGGTTTCTGTTGGTGTGAATCAGAATGTAATCGACACACTGAAGGAATGCTTTATGCAGAGGCTGCCTGTTGACTCGTTTGTACATGAAAAAATGCTTGATGTATTTAATCTGTATCTTATCGTGGGCGGAATGCCGGAGGCGGTCAATACCTATGTGGAGACAAATGATCTTGCGAAGGTAGCGGAGGTACATGAAAAGATAGTTAGATTATATAAGAGTGATTTTACAAAGTATGAGACAAGATACAAGCTGAAACTGCAGGAGATATATGATGCTATGCCGGGACAGCTTGATCAGAAAAATAAACGGTTCCAGATCAATAGTATAGGTAAAGGTCTCAGTTATGACAGGGTTGCAAATGATTTCCTGTGGCTTAAGGATGCTGGGGTTGCGATACCGGTCTATAATATAAGTGAGCCGAAACTTCCGCTTGTGATCAGTGAGAATAGGAATCTGTTTAAACTATTTTTCTCCGATGTAGGGCTGCTGACAAGTAGGTATTCGGATCAGGTGAAAATGGCGATACTGAATAAAGAAAAATCTATAAACAATGGTGCGCTATTTGAAAATGTGGTTTCCCAGGAACTACTCAGCAAAGGTCATAAAGAATATTATTTTAACAGCAAAAAGCAGGGTGAGCTTGATTTTGTAATAGAACTGAATGGAAAAGTAGTTCCACTGGAGATAAAATCGGGTAAGGATTACAAACGGCACTCTGCGTTGTGTAATGTCTTGGCTGATGAAAATTACGGAATAGAATATGCATATGTTTTTTCGGAGGGAAATGTAGAGGTCAGCGGCAAAAAAGTATATTTGCCGATATATATGATTGCGTTTCTGGAAAACGAAAAGATGGCTGACACGATATATAAACTTGACCTATCAGGGTTGACGTTCGATAAGGATATGTAGCATCAGTTTTCGCCTGTTGACGAGCCGATGTTAAAAAATAGGAGAGACAGCATGAAGATAAAGATGTGCGGAATCACGACCCCGGCCGATGTGGCCGCGGTGAATGAGGTGAGACCTGATTATATAGGAATGGTGATGTATTTCCCGAAATCAAAGAGAAATGTCAGTGCGGAGGCTGCGCGCATGTTACTCGAAGAACTGAGGAAAGAAGTGAAGAAGGTTGCAGTGGTGGTATCCCCGGATGCGGAGCAGATAGCGGAGATAGGTGAGCTGGGATTTGATGTGATACAGATTCATGGACAGACCAGCGATGAGCTTATAGAGAGTGCGCATTTGCCTGTGTGGAAGGCGTTCAATGTGAAGGATATGGATATGTACCCACATTATCAAAGCCTTTCGAATGTTGCAGGTTATGTGTTCGATGCCGGTGAACCTGGAAGTGGCAAGACATTTGACTGGAACAGTTTGACGGATATCGACAGAGATGGAAGGCTGTTTGTGCTTGCCGGAGGTCTCACGCCGGACAATGTGCGGCGGGCGATAGAGCAGGTGCATCCTGACGTAGTCGATGTGTCATCTGGCATAGAGTACGATGTGGTAGGTGGCGTCCAAAAATCGGGCAAGGATCCGGAGAAGATGCGTCTGATGAAGAGGAATATCGCTACTTGGCAGATTTCTGGTAAATCTGATAATTGATTCTCGCTAATCACAGTCAAAATGGTGAAAAAGATACAAAATTGTATCTAAATACTCCTATAAGCGGAAAAAAGGACAAAGTTTGGAGACTTTGTCCTTTTTCATGAGATAAACTTAATTTAGCGATAATTTTGTATCTATTTCATGTGCATGGTAAATCCAAATTCCCACTCATCCTCGTCAAATCTGTATTTCTCATCAAGCTCGGGGCCGCAGCTGTTGGAGCCGATTCCGTTCTGGCGATAGTCTATGCACAGGACGGATTTGCCGCTCTCCGGCAGCTCGTAGTTGTGGGCTGCATTGGTCAGTTCCTCTGCGGTGTAAGGCGAGGCGTTCATTGAAAATGGCACAGTGGATGTCGCGGTTATGCTGTGGGCGGACATATCTGTTTTGATGTCGTTTTCCCTCAGACTGCCGATCTGGACATAACTGCAGTCGTAATGACTTCCGTTCTCCTGAGGCATAATATAGTCTTCATGCATATCGTCAATGGAGGCTGAGAAGGCACCGTGCCAGCTTGCGTGATGCTTGTCAACATAGCTCTCATATGGTCCTATACCGATATAACGTACATTTCGCATATCTTTTTTCAGGATCATTCTCACTCCAAATCTAGGCAGCATAGGGAATTCTGAGTTTTTCGTAACATGCATTCTTGATGTTATAGTTCCTTCGGCAGATACGGTCCATTCTGCGTTTATCCTCAGAATCGGCTGGACTGTCGGTGCGGAAAGGCAGGATGTATATGTAATCACAGCACATCCGTCTTTCACAATACAGCTTGTATCATAGGTCCGCTCAGATACCATATCATAGTGCGCTCTAAACCACTCGTTCTTGATATTCCTGTCGTTGTCTGTAGGCGCACGCCATATTGTCTTATCGCATGGAGCGGCGAGAAGTTCCTGACCATCTACTGCGATACCTGCAAAGTTTCCTGTGTTTCTGTCAAATGTATACTCAAAACCGCTTCCGCTGATGACAAATTCCGCATCAGTCTCCAAGATATGAAGAGGTGCAGAAATAGTATCCAGTGCAGTCAGATCTTGCTCTGTCAAATTTTGTGCCGTGTCCGAAGTCAGTGCTTTGTTCAGATCCTGTGAGCCGAGTTCTATCTCATCGAATCCAAGCACATCACCTTCCTTGATAAATGCACTGCCTACAGCTGCCTTATATATCACACGGAGGAATGCTCTATGTGGAATCATATCCTTTATGCAGGCTTCATCATTGAAACGCTCAGCGATACTAGAGCAATCGGTAGCAGTTGAGCTGCCTGAATTATCAGAACCATTGATTGTGGATAGGTTCTGCATTTCCGTAATAAGTCCCAGGCTGACAGTTCCATCGCCGTGAGGTGCTACGGAAGGAACATCAATATTCCCGGATGTAACCACATGTCCATCACAAGTGACCTCATAGCTCATAGTGAGGTAATCCCTGATGTCAGTGAAATCCAGATAATTGTGCAGCGTCAGAATTCTATTTGTCCCATCATAGTTAGCGATCCTGGCCGGACGGTGGATATTCTTGAATTCAAGAAGTCCTGTGTGTGGTCTGCGGTCCGGATACACCAGACCGTCCATACAGAAGTTGCCGTCGTGGATAGTCTCACCGCTGTCTCCACCGTAGGCGTACATAGCCTTGCCGTTTGCCGCTTTGCCCTTGTATATGGCGTGGTCGCACCACTCCCACACAAATCCTCCGCAAGTGGTTTCGTGGCTGTCGAAGAACTGGAAGTAGTCCTCCAGATCTCCGGGACCGTTGCCCATGGCATGGCAGTATTCGCACAGGATGTAAGGCTTGTCGCCATCACCATCTATGTACTCAGCCATCTCGGATATGGATGGATACATTCTGCTGTAGAGATCCAGATTGCTGTAGTCATATTTTCTCTTGCCGTCTGTATATTGTGCGCTCTCGTAGTGGGTGAGGCGGGATTTGTCATAGGACTTGACCCATGCCAGAGTCTTTTCAAATGTCACTCCGTATGCACTCTCATTTCCCATGGACCAGATCACAACGCATGGGCGGTTCTTGTCCCTGATGACGCAGCGCTTCACACGGTCAAGTATAGACTCGCAGAACTCAGGGTTGTCTGCGATCGGCTCATTCCACCTTGCTGCCTTGTTGTCCCAATTATTATCAGAATAGAACAATTCACTTGGACCATGTGCCTCTATGTCAGCCTCGTCTATCACATAGAATCCATATTCGTCACAGAGTTCATAGAAATAAGGAGCATTTGGATAGTGGCTGGTTCTGATGGCATTGACATTGTGCTGCTTCATGATAGACATATCCCTTACAATCTGTTCTCTGCTGATGGTAAATCCTGTCACAGGGTCGGAGTCGTGTCTGTTCACTCCGTGGAACTTGATCGGCATACCATTGATATACACGATCTTATTCTCTATGGTTATCTCCCTGATTCCTATCCTGTCAGTGATGACCTCTCCGGCGCATCTGATGATGACGGTGTAGAGGTATGGTCTCTCTGCATTCCACAGAACAGGAGAGTCAATCGATAAAGTAATACTGCTGGAGCTGGCTGTGGTTTTAATCTCGGCTGCATTGGTATTGGCATCGCCCTGGGCGCAAATTTCACGTCTTACACAGCCTGATGAGCAGATGCGACCTTCTGCGTCCAAAATAGCAACTTCTATATTAGTATCAGAATCAGCCTCTTTATAAACAACTGCTTCTAGTTTTGATTCACTTGTATATTCTGTAAATGCTGTGAAGTCTATGTTCACCTCCGCCTTGGTTGGATCCTTTATATCGTCACAGCTGGTCTTTATGAAATAGTCGTATACAGCGCCCTCGGAGCGCTTCAGGATATATACATCCCTGAAAATACCGCTCATGCGGAACTTATCCTGATCCTCAAGATAGCTTCCGTCGCACCATTTGAGGACCAGCACGCAGAGCCTGTTGGAGCCATTCCTTATGAATTCGGTTATGTCAAATTCACTGGTTGAGTGGGACACCTGGCTGTAGCCAACATACCTGCCGTTGAGCCATACATAGAAACAGGAATCTACACCCTCAAAATTCAAGTGCGCGAGTGGTGCGTCTTCGTTCTGATCGTAGTCGAAGTCGGTCACATATGCTCCGCAAGGGTTGTCCTTTGGCACATAAGGCGGATCAAATGCAAATGGATACCTGACATTGGTATACTGATGAGAGTCGTATCCGTGCATCTGCCATACCGATGGAACCGGGATGTCATCAAAGCCAGACACATCATAGCCCTCATTGTAGAATTCGTCCTGAAGCCGGTAAATGCTGTCGTAGTAGCGGAACTTCCAGGTTCCATTAAGGCTCTGAAGCCTGTCGGAATTCTCTCTGGCAGCTATAGGGCTGTCAAATGCTGTGGATGCCGGAATGTAGTAGTTTCTGACCGGCATGGTGCCTTCATGCAAAATATGCAGATTTTCGTAGTGATGTGGAATGATCATATCAATACCTCCTGTGCTTAAAATAATATATAAAACGTTGTATATTCGTCGATTGATGGTTATATTATAAGATATACAGGAGTGCGTAGTCCATGCACATAATAAGACAAAACATGCACATTCTGGTTTTATAAGGAGGATACGCCGCACCCGGCAGGTATCCTTGCAGGGTGAAGTCTCTGAACAATAGAAATAAATAGTGTAAAAATAGTGAAAATCACATGGGCACATAAAACAGTGCAGAAAGGATATATCATATATGTACACAAACTCAGCTTACCTTCACAACTCACTGCTTGACATAGTCGACAAGAGCAGGCCGGTCATAGTAACAAGCTGCGGGACATATAAGCTGTATACGCAGAAGGAATTTACAACCTACAGACCTAAAGGACGTAAGGATTACCAGCTTATATACGTGGCGGCGGGCAAAGCGCATTTTGAGATAGATGGTGATGAAGAGATATTATGTCCAGGCAATGTGGTGCTGTATAGACCAGGGGAGAGACAAAAATATGTGTATTATGGAGATGAACATACAGAGGTGTTCTGGGTTCACTTCACAGGAGGTGCAGTGAAGCAGACTATTAAGAGCTATGGCATAGATGTGGATGTACATATCATAAAAAGCGGCGATAGCCCCGAGTACCGGACTCTGTTTCAGCAGATGATAAATGAACTCCAACTGTGCAGGGAGGATTATGAGGAGATGCTTGAGCACATATTCAGGCAGATACTTATCACAGTACACAGACACAGCAGTCAGGCTGCAGGCGGAGCCACATCTGGTATGGCTCATGAGATGGATAATGCCGCCACGTATTTTGCCGATCACTATAATGAGCAGATTAATATAGAAGAATATGCAGGTACGCTTGGGATGAGTGTGAGCTGGTTCATACGGAATTTCAGACAGCACATCGGGACAACACCGGCTCAATATATCATGGCGAAGCGTATTATGAGTGCTCAGATGCTGATTGAGAGTTCGGACTACAATATGACAGAGATAGCAAGGATAGTTGGGTATGACAATCCGCTGTATTTCAGCAGGGTATTCAGTAAAGAGAAAGGCATATCTCCCACAGAATACAGAAAGGCGCTGCGCATGAATAGAAAACCATAGAAGAAGTCATAGAAGAAAACATAGCAGTAACAGATGAAAAACATATTCTATCCAAGCAGCTAACATAAAATAATTAGAAAAAATTATCAATTAGAGTATATAATATAGAAGTAACTGGCTGGTGTTCAATAGTATTGTGCATGATTGATTAGTAGTATAAAGATGATTGGAGGAAATATATTTATGAAGGTTTTAATGCTAAATGGAAGTGCAAAGCCACAGGGCAATACATACCGCGCACTCTACGAGGTAGGTGAGCAGCTTAAGAAAGAAGGAATAGACTATGAGATATTCCAGATGGGCGGCGAACCGGTCAGAGACTGCATAGGCTGTGGCCAGTGCGGTGCAAAGGACTGTTGTATATTTGATGATGACAAGGTGAATGAATTTGTGGAGAAGGCAAAAGAGGCTGACGGATTCGTGTTTGGATCGCCCGTATACTATGCTCATCCAAGTGGAAGAATATTATCATTCCTTGACAGGGCTTTTTATAGTGGTAAGAAGGCGTTTGAGTATAAGCCGGGCGCATCAGTGGCAGTTGCAAGACGTGGCGGTACATCGGCAACTTTTGATGTACTGAACAAATACTTTGGCATATCGCAGATGCCTGTTGCAGGCTCTACATACTGGAATCTTGTACACGGACGCGTACCTGGAGAGGCCGAGCAGGATGCAGAGGGTATGCAGACCATGAGGAATCTTGCAAGGAATCTTGCATGGATGCTCAAATGCTTTGAAGCCGGCAAGGCAGCAGGTGTTACGCTACCTGACACAGAGCGCGGAAACCAGACGAATTTCATAAGATAATAAAAGCTGTCGAAGCATAAAGACGATAAATTCCATATCTGTACTGTTTGCAAAACGATAGTGAAAACGACCGAGTTTCGATGCAAGGTGGAGACCGCACCATTTTGTGGGAAATAGATAGTATATCTGGGATGAAAAAAGAGAAACAAGGGGTCAGACTCCAAGAGAGGGGGTCAGACCCTTTGACAGGGAAAGGACGCCGTACGGCGTCCTTTCTATTTTATAGTTCATCGTCCGTCTCAATGTAATCCGGCCGGTTATTGTTCATGGTTTCCTGGCTTGAGAGCGTTCTCTGGCGTTTCTCCTGCCGGTAGGCATTAGGCGACATGCCGGTGGTCTTGCGGAAGATCTTGTGGAAAGCCTCGGCGGACTGGTAGCCGCATGAAAATGCAATACTTTCTATAGAAAGCTCAGATATGGTAAGCATATGCTGGGCTTTTGTTATGCGGAAATTCTGCAGGTATTTCACAGGACTCATCCCGGTGTACTGCTTGAACAGGTCGGAGAAATAGCTTCTGTTGATTCCAACGTAGTCAGACAGCTCCGCCACCTTCATTGGCATACTGTAGTGGTTCTGGATATATGATATGGCATGGTTCACATATGCGTTTCCGGATGGAGTCTCCAGCTTGTCTTTCTGTGCATTTGCGATGACAGACAGAGCGAGGTAGAGCATGCCCATGAGCCTGAAGTGGTCTGCGTGATCCGAGGTGTTGTGAGCAAGCATATCAAATACGTACTTTTTCAGTTTGTCGCCATCCTTGCAGGTGAATATAGGCTGGTTCTGTGTCAGTCCGATACTGCTCAGTGTGTCGTGGGCGCATCTGCCTGAGAACCCAAACCATACATAGCGCCATGGATGGTGCTCGTCCGATATATATGTGGCTGGAGTGTCGGGTTCGATGAGGAAACCCTGCCCTTTTTTCAAATGATAGTGGGCGCCCTTCACATAGAAGTCGCCCTCCCCCTCAAGAACAAAATGTATAAGGTAGAATGTCTTGACCGCCGGACCTGCCTTGTGGAGAGGCTCGGTTATTGAGTGACCGAACACGTTCAGGTAGAGGTCTGTGTCATTTTCCTGGGGAAATTCCATTACGATCTTATTTTCCATTTTACAAACTCCGCAGATTAATTTCTGAATGTATTGATTTCAGAAATTAATCTGATAATCTTGATGAGATTTCGGAAAAATCTATATACAGATCTTCATATATATTAACTTTGATTATAGAGTCAAATGAGTATTGTATATTTAAAAGATTTTTCTCGAAATAATTAACAGTGACTGTTTTTCGCCTAGGGTCTACAATCCAGTATTCTTTGACCCCGGCATTCTGATAATAATATAATTTCCGTATATAATCATCAGCAGGATTTCCTGGTGAAACGATCTCTATAATAAAATCTGGTGCGCCGTTGCATCTTTTGCCATCCAGCTTATCCTTATCGCAGACAACCATAATATCGGGCTGAACAATAGTGAGTGGATCGTTTGACAGAATAACATCAAAAGGTGCATGGAAAATCTTGCAGCTTCCTTTTTTGCTACGGATATAATTGTTTATTGATGTTGATAATTCCATGAATATGGTTTGATGGTCTTCTGACGGACTTGCCATATTGTATATAATGCCATCAAATACTTCTATTTGGGAATCCTCTGGAAGATTTTCGTACTGTTCTAAATTTATAAGATCTGAACGTTTCTGTAATGCAGGCATCTGAACACATCCTTTCATTATAATATATAAGAGTATAACATACATTCAACCGGATTATCCATACAATAATATGTTCCGTCAGAAAAAACAATCTAACAAATGGACATATATTTGCAACGCTATGCCATGTTCAAAATCTGTATATTGTTATAGAATTATATTCACAAAGCAAGAAGCGCAACAGCGTAGCGCAGAAAAAGCGCGCAATATGGACAACAAAAGAACGGACATTAAGGAAAATAACGAAAAATTATAAAAACGGAGAAAGGTGGAGTTACAGAAAATGAAGAAGATTGAAGAGTTAAAAAAGATGATATCAGGTGGAGAATTTGATGAGAAGTTTGCACAGATCTATCTTGACAAGGATATGATCCCATACAACAGGGAGAGATATGTAAAGGCACTTGACAAGTTTGTTGAATTATTTGGAGATCAGGAGGTCGCAATCTATAGTGCTCCGGGAAGAAGCGAGGTGTGTGGAAATCACACAGATCATCAGAACGGACATGTTCTTGCAACATCGATCAATCTTGACGCTATCGCAGTAGTGGCACCTAGAGAGGACGGCGTGATCGAGCTTGTGTCAGACGATATGCCAAAGGAAGTTATCAATGTAAATGATATCGAGCAGGATCCTGCACTTGAGGGAACAACAACAGCGCTTATCAAGGGTGTTGTTGCAGGGATCAGAGACTACGGATTCAAGGTAGGCGGATTCACAGCATTTGTGACAAGCGATGTGCTCATGGGAGCTGGAATGTCATCATCAGCAGCATTTGAGAGTCTTATAGGAACTATCCTTTCAGGCCTCTACAATGACATGAAGGTTTCATCAGTTGATGTTGCAAAGATAGGACAGTACGCAGAGAACGTATACTTCGGCAAGCCATGCGGACTTATGGATCAGATGGCATGTGCAGTCGGAGGACTTATATATATCGATTTCTTTGACAAGGCAAATCCTGTCATCAAGCAGGTTCCGGTTGACTTTGAGGCTCATCAGTACAGCCTGTGTATCGTTGACACAAAGGGTTCACATGCAGATCTCACAGACGACTACGCTGCGATCCCTGCAGAGATGAAGCAGGTAGCAGAATACTTTGGTGAGGAGCTTCTCAGCAGAGTTTCAGAGGAGAATTTCATCAGCAAGGTTGGTGAGATGAGAGCAAGCGGAAAGGTGAATGACAGAGCGGTTCTCAGAGCTCTTCATTTCTATACAGAGCAGGACAGAGTCGCAGAGGGTGTGGCAGCACTTGAGAATGGTGAGTTTGATCACTTCCTGGATGTTATAAAGAGAAGCGGAGATTCATCATTCAAGCTTCTTCAGAATATATACAGCGCAAAGGATCCACTCACACAGAACGTATCAATAGCACTTGGCTTCTCAGAGAAGTTCATCGGTGAGAACGGTGTGTGCAGAGTACACGGCGGCGGATTTGCCGGAACAATCCAGGCATTTGTCAAGAATGCGGCTGTTGCTGAGTACAAGAAGAACATCGAGTCGATCTTCGGAGAGGGCGCATGCCACGTCCTCAAGGTAAGACCTTACGGCGGAATAAAGGTAGTAGAGTAAATGTCACAATTTTTCGGAGAAAAATTGTGATGCAGCACCAGCCTTCGCTGAAAGCGAACTCTAATGGCTGGTGTTCCCGTAGATGTCACTATTTCCCGAAGGGAAATTGTGATGTAGCACCAGCCTTCGCCGAGGAGGTGCCCATGTGTCGGAGACGCATATCGCATGGCACCGACGAACTGCCGCCGACCCTAGGAAGGGGGCGATACCAGACAAGGCAAATTTTGCATGGCTGGTGTTCCCACCTCGGTTTGGAAAATGAAATGTAGAGATAGTAATGAGAAAGAAGGAATACAACATGATAGATACAAATATCAAGCAGCTCGTTGAGTACGGAATTGCAAATGAGCTGATAGAGGAAGAGGACAGAATATACACGACCAACACCATCCTTGAGATGCTTAAGAAGGACAGCTACGAGGAGCCGGGTGAGGTGCCGGTTATAGACACACCTGAGAAACTTGAGGCATGTCTCAGGGGGATTCTGGATTACGCAGTTGAGAATGGACTTATCGCAGAGGATTCAGTTGTCCTCAGAGATCTGTTTGATACGAAGATCATGAACGCACTGGTTCCAAAGCCAAGCCAGATCATAAAGACATTCAGAGAGAAGTATGCAAAGTCCCCGGAGGAGGCAACAGACTTCTATTATAAGTTCAGCAGAGCAACAGATTACATCAGGACATACAGAGTTGCAAGGGATATCAAGTGGGTAAAGCCTACAGAGTATGGTGATATCGACATCACCATCAACCTTTCAAAGCCTGAGAAGGATCCAAAGATGATAGCCCTTGCCAAAACCATGTCACAGTCATCATATCCAAAGTGCCAGCTGTGTATGGAGAACGAGGGATATGCCGGAAGGATCAACCATCCTGCAAGAGAGAATCACAGGATCATCCCTATAGAGGTAAATGGCAGCAAGTGGGGATTCCAGTATTCTCCATATGTATATTACAATGAGCACTGTATCGTGTTCAACGGACAGCACATCCCTATGAAGATAGAGAAGGCGACATTCCAGAAGCTCTTCTCATTTGTGGGGCAGTTTCCTCACTACTTCCTGGGATCAAATGCAGACCTTCCTATAGTAGGTGGTTCAATCCTCACACACGATCACTTCCAGGGCGGCCGTTATACATTCGCCATGACAAAGGCACCTGTTGAGACAAAGGTTACATTTGCCGGATATGAGGATGTCGAGGCTGGAATCGTAAAATGGCCAATGTCAGTCATCAGGCTTGACGGTGAGAATCCAGACAGGATCATAGAGCTTGCCGACAAGATCCTCGGCGCATGGAGAGGCTACACAGATGAGGATGCGTACATATTTGCTGAGACAGACGGCGAGCCTCACAACACGATCACTCCTATCGCAAGAATGAGAGATGGCAAGTACGAGATGGACTT
The DNA here is from genome assembly GCA_900548215.1 of uncultured Coprococcus sp. Classification (GTDB taxonomy): domain Bacteria; phylum Bacillota; class Clostridia; order Lachnospirales; family Lachnospiraceae; genus Coprococcus. The sequence continues at coordinate 15,927 of URJI01000052.1, forward strand.
AGTCCTTCGTAACAACATCACCACAGAGGAGCATCCGCTTGGTCTCTATCATCCATGGGAGCAGTACCACAACATCAAGAAGGAGAACATTGGACTCATCGAGGTAATGGGACTTGCGGTCCTTCCTGCAAGACTCAAGGGCGAGATGGAAGAGCTGGCAGAGGTTCTTGTGGCAGGCGGAGACATCAAGGCTCATGAGAATATTGCAAAGCATTACGACTGGGTACAGACTTTCATAGGAAAGTACGACATAAATGCGGATAACGTACACAAGATACTTCAGGATGAGATCGGCGATGTATTTGCCAAGATCCTTGAGTGTGCAGGCGTTTACAAGAGAGATGAGGCTGGAAAGGCTGCATTCCTCAGGTTTGTAGACTATGTGAATGCAAAATAATTTAGGGTATACTACAAGTTGCAATAATATATGATATGCGCATTTATGGCAAACGTATTCTATAACTAATATTTATTAATGATGCAATTTATTGTGCATAACAGGATGTAGTGGTATAGTGTTGTAGAAAATGTCGGCGCAAAAAATAAAATGCACAGATTTCAGATCCGTATACGATCCGGGATATGCTTAGAAAATCAAAAATTGTTTATAAACTGGTGAGCGACATTTGCACAAAACAGGAACAGTGCCCAAGGGCATATGTGCCCGGCAGATGGTTATGAATCACCGCAGCATAAAGGAGGAAAACAAAATGAAGATTTTAGTAACAGGCGGAGCAGGTTATATAGGAAGTCATACATGTGTTGAGCTGCTTAATGCAGGCTATGAGGTAGTCATTCTCGACAACCTTTACAATGCCAGCGAGAAGGCAGTCGACAGAATCAAGGAGATCACAGGAAAGGATCTCACATTCTACAAGGCAGATATCCTTGACAAGGAAGCTATGGACAAGATATTTGCAGATGAGAAGCCTGATTGTGTAATACATTTTGCAGGACTCAAGGCAGTTGGCGAGTCAGTAGCAAAGCCACTTGAGTATTATCAGAACAACATCACAGGAACCCTCAATCTGTGCGAGGTTATGAGAAAGAATGGATGCAAGAACATCATATTCTCATCATCAGCTACAGTATACGGCAATCCTGCATTTATCCCTATCACAGAGGAGTGTCCAAAGGGAACACCTACAAACCCATACGGCTGGACAAAGTGGATGATCGAGCAGATCCTCACAGACCTTCACACAGCAGATCCTGAGTGGAACGTAATCCTTCTCCGTTACTTCAACCCAATCGGAGCTCATAAGAGCGGACTTATCGGAGAGGATCCAAAGGGAATTCCTAACAACCTTCTTCCATATGTTGCACAGGTTGCAATCGGAAAGCTTCAGAGCGTTGGCGTATTTGGAAATGATTATGACACACCGGACGGAACAGGTGTGAGAGATTACATCCACGTAGTAGACCTTGCAGTTGGCCATGTAAAGGCCATCAACAAGATCAAGGAGAATCCAGGAGTTAAAGTATACAACCTCGGAACAGGAAAAGGCTACAGCGTTCTCGATGTGATCAAGGCATTTGGCAAGGCATGCGGTCATGATGTTCCATATGTGATCAAGGACAGACGTCCTGGCGACATTGCAACATGCTACTCAGACGCTTCACTTGCAAAGAAAGAGCTTGGCTGGGAGGCTCAGTACGGAATCGATGAGATGTGTGCTGACTCATGGAAGTGGCAGTCAATGAATCCAAACGGATATAATGATTAATTGCTAAAAATTACAAAAATGACATAACATAATAAAATAAAGCACTGGCAAATACTATGTATATACACATATGAAGGTATTGTCAGTGCTTTATTTTTCGAATGGTACAGATAGTATACTGCACTATTGACTTTTTAAATGAGACGTTGTATAAGTAAGTAAACTACGCTTTCTGCGGTCTTGGTTAGCTATGCCCTTTTTTAGGGTGTTGCTGTGGTCTTCAGATAGCGAGGGATGAATAGAACAGTTATTTTAGACGCAGGTGTTATATATGAGATTAGAGATACTGCTTTCGTGTATGAATCTTCGTGATGATGATATCATAGGGCGTTCAGGCATAAAGTCCGATACGCTGGTCGTGAACCAGTGTGGTGAGAATGGATATAGAGAGTTCCGGCACGGTGAAGGTGATATCAGGATTTTTTCGGTGAACGACACGGGACTTACCAAGAGTAGAAATTTTGCGATCAGAAAGTCTACGGCGGATATATGCCTGTTATGTGATGACGACGAAGTGTTTGCAGACAGATACGAAGAGGGGATCCTCACGGCGTACAAGGAGATTCCGGAGGCTGACGTTATTATATTTGATATAGGAAACAGGCGTGCCAGATGGGGCAATATGCCGAGAAAACTTGGATATTTCGATCTCATGCATGTTGCATCCTGGCAGATATCATTTCGCAGGGAAAGCCTTGTGAATAGTGATGTATATTTCGATGAGAGAATGGGCGCCGGTTCAGGAAACGGTGCAGAGGAGGAATTCAAGTTCCTCACGGATTGCAGAAAAAATGGATTGTCTATATATTATGTACCGTTTGTGATCGCAGATGTGGCACAGACGAAGTCCACATGGTTTAAGGGCTACAACAGGGAATTTTTTGTTAATAGAGGCAATACGACAAGATATATCATGGGCTATGTGCCTGCGGTGCTGTACGCCATGTATTACAGTATACGCAAAAGACATCAGTTTGATGACGATATATCATGGTTTACAGCATTCAGATTGATACTTAAAGGTATTCATGAGAACAGGTTGGGAAAAAGAAATGAATGAAAAAATATTAAGTGTGATAATACCATCTTACAACAGCAAACCATATCTGGACAAATGTCTTACATCATTGGTCGTGCCTGAACTGATGGATAAGATGGATGTGATCGTGGTGAATGACGGCTCCACTGATGGAAGTGAGAGTATAAGCCAGAGGTTTATAGACAGTTACCCTGACAGCTTTACTCTTATAAATAAGGAGAACGGAGGTCATGGCTCGGCAATAAATGCAGGAGCAGCAGCAGCCCGTGGCAGGTATATGAAGGTGCTGGACGCTGATGACTGGTTTCTGACGGAGAGCATACCTAAGTTCCTTGAGATCCTTGAAAAAGCGGAGGCAGATGTGGTCCTCACATGTCATCATACTATCAATATCACAACAGGTGAAATCAAGAATTGGAGATGCTTCCCTGACGAGCCGGGCAAAGAATATACCATGGAAGAGATCATGGGCAATTGGAAGAATTTTGACAGAAGCCTTACATTCCATGGAATAACATACAGAACGCAGTTTTACAAAGAAAAAGGTGTGAAGCTTGCGGAAAAGGTATTCTACGAGGATCATGAATATGCAACCTATCCATGTTGTGTGGCCAGAACAGTCATGCCGCTTGATCTTTTCGTATATGAGTACAGAATAGGCGATGTATCGCAGAGTGTATCAGCGCAGAATCAGCTTAAGAGGATAGATCACACCAAGATGGTCATAGTAAAGATGATCAAGGACAGAAGCGATATATCTGATAAATGGGCTCTGGAGTATTGCGACAAGAAGATTCATCTGCTTCTGCTCAGTTTTATGGTTACTTCTATGTTATGTGATGATGACAGGAAGAGAGGGGTCACCCGTGTGGATCAGCTCATGAGTTATATAGCAAAGAAAGATCGTCATGTGGTTGATATGACTGTGAAACACTATAAGATACTGAAGCTGCTTAATGCTGCTCATATCGGACTTGACGGATACAACAGAATGCTGCATTCAAAGTTGTACAATAAAGTGAGACATAACAAGAGTTTTGACTAGAATTTGCGATGGAGGATAGGCGTACAATGAAAGTTAAAAGCGGAAGCTTTTTGGAAGTATTTAATTATAAAGATCTTTTAAATCAGCTCGTTTCCAGAGATATAAAGTTAAAGTATAGAAGAAGTTTTTTGGGATATGTGTGGAGTATTCTGAACCCGCTGCTTATCATGATAGTAATGGTTATAGTTTTCTCCAAGATGTTTAACAGATCCATACCTCATTTTCCTGTATATCTGTTTGCAGGTAGAATACTCTATGAATTTGTTATAGGAGCATGTGGAAAAGCACTCGGAAGTATAACTGACAATGCTTCACTGCTCAAGAAAACTTACGTTTCAAAGTTTATGTTCCCACTGGCTAAGATCGCGAGTACGCTTGTGGACAGCCTGTTTTCATTGGGTGCATTTCTTATAGTCATCATATTTACACGTTCACCTTTTTATTGGACTATGCTGTTGTTCCCGTTTATATTTCTTCAGGCATTTATATTTGCGTGTGGAATGGGATTTTTCCTGGCACAGCTCCATGTATTTTTCAGGGATACAAGATATATATGGAATGCGGTTACAACTGCGTGGATGTACTGTTCAGCGATATTCTATCCTATAGATATGCTGCCGAACTGGCTGAGATTCCTTGTTGAGTATTTCAACCCTCTGTATGTGTACATCAAGCAGTTCA
>URJI01000053.1 GCA_900548215.1 uncultured Coprococcus sp.
CAGCTTTTACGTCAGCCTTGCCGTCATTCTGATCCGGCTCGATATCAATTATCTCTCCATCATTCTCATCAATATACACATCCATTCTAATGCCATGTTTTTCCGGATCTGCACCGCACATAACTCGTTGCGGCACAACAGTCAGCTTACCAAACCGACGATTCAATATGCACTCAAGCATATACCTCACCGAACGATCTCCATATTCCTGATGACATATAAGACTCGTCATCAAAAAATCATCCACTAAATTCATGTCTTCAAGTTTCTTCATAAGTTCTCCTTTCTACAGTACATCAAAGAACCTTATCAAGAAACAGCAGCAAATATCCTTCAACCTCTCCAATGCACTATGCAAAAATAAAATATGGTATTTAAAAGCATAGAATTCATTGAATTGACTAAAGAATCTCAGATACAGCCGATGCTGATTGAATACAAGAATATATGCTTTTGCTGTATTTTAGCAAAGCTATATGTCATTTTCAATGGTATATGTCTATTTTCTTAATTTTATATATATCACTATCCCCGCACTTCCCATAAGTGCAAGTGCTATCACACCAGCTATCTCCTTTAAGGGAAGTCTGTCACCGGTATCGGGATGTCTGCCTAGTGGAGTGCTACGTGTCATTGTCTTTGTTGTGCTCCATGTGGTATGTTCCGTTGTTGTCAACTCCGTGGTTATACCCGTTGTGGTTTCTATCGTAGTATCTTCCGTGGTCGTATCTTCTGTCGTCGTGTTCTCTGTTGTCGTGTCTTCCGTGGTCGTATCTTCTGTTGTCGTATCTTCTGTTGTCGTATCCTCGGTCGTTGTATCTTCGGTCGTCGAGTCTTCCGTGGTTGTATCTTCGGTCGTTGTATCCTCCGTCGTTGTATCCTCTGTTGTCGTATCCTCCGTCGTTGTATCCTCTGTTGTCGTATCTTCCGTCGTCGTACTCTCAGTTGTCGGTTCTTCTTTTGGGAAATCAGTTCCCGGCACTCTGTGGAACTCTCCGCTGTTTGAGAATATATCACTAACAATGCATCCATCCCAATTATGTCCTAGATTTACTGATGCTTTTGGTGCCAGCACAGTTCCAAATCCTCTTCCTGCAAATGTAATACTGCCGCTGAACTGTCCATCTGCCGCCGAACTGTCATAAAAGTTGAAATACATCTTGTTGTAGGCATTAAAATAGTTTCCATTGTCATTTGTCTTCGCATCATTTTTGCTGCCAAGTATCATATCACCGAACACAACATCCTGCACACCGCTCAGATCAATATTCATGAGCAGGACGGTATCTCCATCATAATCTGGAAACTCAAAATAAATCGGATTGGTATTTGCCGACAGTTTGTTGTAGTCCAGCGACACAACATGCATACCATCGCCTTTTACCGCAATTCGTCTGTTATTTATATCTCCATCCATATCTATATCCACAGTCCCATCTGTATCAGCATGTGATCTAAGTTCCAGACTGTATTCAATAAATCTTCTCTGTATGTCCGGCATGTCGGCAAACTTCGAGTATTCTCCCTCCTCAGAAAGCTCCACGTCAGTCTTGGCATTTGCAGGTCTGTCAAGCTTTACCTCAGCTCCACTGTTCATAATTATATAAATGCTGCCATCCTCTGCCCTTCTAATGTCTGCACCTGTATACAGCGTATCAGTATCCATATCCGACACGCAGCCATTCATCTTCTCAGCATTCTCAAAATAGAACTCCTCATGCACCCCGTATGAATTTCTGAGTCCCGAGTTGGAATTTGCATTTAGAGTTTTTGTTATAAAGTTGCTGTGCAAATGTGTCTGCGCATTCAGGGTATCAAAGCATATCACGCCAAAATCCCCCATAAGTTCTGCGATTGATCTGTCCTGCAGTGCATAACTTTCATCATCAGCCTTCGCAAATGTTCCTATAATTCCAGTCGTCACGCAAAGCACTAAAATCACTGAAACTGCAGCTGCCATGAGCTGTATGGTACGAAAACCAATTTTCCTATCAAGGTTCCCTCTCATTCAATGTCCGCCTTAACTTTTTCGTCTCAAATACATGGTATTCAGCAAACATCGATGTTATTCATTTTAATTATAAAAATCCCGGGCGGATTCGACATTCTGCTCAAAACAGTGAGCTATATTATGTCTTACCCGTCCGGGATAATATTCATTTATATTTATTCGTACCTGCCGCTTACACTTATATTATGACAGCTATATTAAAATGATTTTTCAGGATCAGCCACATTCTCTCCTATGACCTTTTCTATCCACATATTTTGAAGCTGCCACCGACCAGTCGTCTGTTGCCCTGTCACTTTCGTCAGCCTCCGTATTCTCAAGTCTCTACTCAATGATACTCACTATCTCCTCAGAATCAGCCTTGACATTATATGTCTCTCCAATATCAAGTTTGTCATATATAGACTTTTCAACTTTATATATCTTTTCTTTATTCTTCACGTCACATGTAACTTCATACTCAACTGATTTTTTCCCTAGTCTCTCCTTATCTGTGAGCTTAGGCTCAGGATATTCCGGTGTCTTTCCACCACCCTCCGCAGTCTCCGTCCTGTCGTACTTCCACCGCCATATCGTATAGTAATACTTCGTTTGATATATCGGCTTATCCCTGTATACAGGAACAGACCTCGTTCTCGTCACATATCCGTAATCATCCACATCATTTGCCACCTCAGAGAACGTTCCATCTCCATTGTCCTCGTAACTGTACTCCACATGGGAACCTATCACTTCATATGAATCATAGGTCTCCTCGCGCTCACCCACATATTCCTGTTCAGTATGGTGTACCTCCTGTTTCGTGGTCTTTAGCGTAGCACCCTCGGGAAGTTCCCAGTCATCTTCATCACATAGAAGATATTTCTCCACATCAACACTGGTCTTCCACGACATATCCTTGACTGTGACTGTTCTCTTCTTCGGCATGGCTATGATCGCCGTAAGTCCAATTATCGCCGCTATCACCAGCATGCCAATCAGCACTATCTTCCATGCTCCAAATGAGCGACCCCGTTTGCGGCCACCCTGCCCGCTGTTTTGTCCTCCGGCAACTGTTCCTGTTCCAGATACACTTCTGGCATTCTTTGCATCCTGTTCTTTTCTGACATCAAAATAAGCCTTATCCTGTGAATCCCGTTCAGCACCACAGCTGCTGCACCGTGTGTTAAGAGCAGAATTGTAATTGCCACAATGATCACACAACCAGTCGGCACCTTTCCCCTTTGTCTGGCTCTCCTCCGCGGACAAATACCGCACTCCATCCATATAGAACTTAACTTCCTGTCCTCTCGGCTTTCCGCAGGACGGGCACTCCCGTTTCGTACCTTCTATATGTTTCGTACTACAATAAGGGCAGTCCCAATACCCCATCACAAGCTTCCCCATATGCTATATCCTCTCTGTATATTTTTCTTATCTCATCTCCTACAATTCATAATATAATATGTCAACACGCCATGCGCGATAACATTTTCATTATGCCCTGTCACCTAGTGAATGGCCTTTTATGACAAACTACAGATAACTTACCTGAACAGACTCATCGTAATCATGAGGTGTCTTATTATCGGTCTTATGTCCAACTGCAAGTGCTATCTGGAACGAATACCCTTCTGGTATTGCAAGCGCCTTGTCAAAATATGCTTTCTTTTCCCCGTGAAGTGCATCATACACGCAGCCGATTATCAGATTTCCAAGTCCCATACTCTCTGCCGCTATAGCCATATTCTGAACCGCAATTCCTGAATCCACCTTACTCCATCTGTAATCATCCTCTGCGCTCAGGAATATCAGAACAGGAGCCTCATAGTAGAAATTGTGTGGCTGCTTATCCTGTCCGCGAAGTGCCCTCTTTTCCGCATCAAGCTCCTCCAGAATTGGCGCATCACCCTTGACGACTGTAAAATGTATCTCTTTCTTATTCATACCTGTAGGTCCCTGAAGTCCAGCCGTAATAATTTTCTCAAGCTGCTCCTTTGTAACCTCTTCATCACTATACGCTCTAGCCGAACTTCTCTTCCTTATTACCTCTAATACCTGATTGTCCATTGTCTTATACCTCCTATACTGAAATCTCTGTTTGAATTTCCAAATACTATGTTTTTTATCTATCTACTGCATTTTTAATACTATGGTTTTTAACACTATACCATGGTTTCCAGCTGATTTATAATGACTTTCTATACTACGATCTCCAGCTGATTTATAATAGCATTCTATACCGTAAACTCTATCTGATTTCCCTCTATGCAGGTCACACAGCTCTCGTAATAGCCATCACCTGTCGTCCTTGGTCCGCTTATCACCTCGTAGCCATCAGACTCGAGCAGCCTGGTAAGTTCATCCACCTTTTCTTTGCTGCCCCCAGATATCTCTCAAAAAAACTCTTCGCCCCTTCAAGGTCATTCACATACATGGCAACATGCTCAATTCTCATAAATACAACTCCTCATTATCTTATACGCTGAACTCCGATAGCCCAACTACTATAGACATACTGCTTTAAGCATACTATATAAGCTATTTTAACCCAATGCCTCATTTTACACAATGACATAAAAAATATCACCTTTATCCATTTGTATGAATAAAGGTGATATCCTGTTAAAAGCAACGCCTGTAATCAGCTCGTTACACATTTTCATTCTTAGAGCATACCCTCAAGTGTCTCTCTGATAGCCTTGATAAAGTTCTCACTGTTGAGGACTGTTGGATTCTCAAGTGTTGTTATAAGAGCCAGATCCTTTGTCATCTTGCCATCCTCGATAGTCTTGATGGTTGCCGCCTCAAGCTTATCAGCGAAATCCTGAAGTGCCTGGATTCCGTCAAGTTCTCCACGCTTTCTGAGTGCTCCTGACCATGCGAATATAGTTGCAACTGAGTTTGTAGATGTCTCCTCACCTGCAAGATGCTTGTAGTAATGTCTCATAACTGTTCCATGAGCAGCCTCGTACTCATACTTTCCATCAGGGGATACGAGAACTGATGTCATCATGGCAAGTGAACCAAATGCTGATGAAATCATGTCACTCATTACATCTCCATCATAATTCTTGCATGCCCAGATGTAACCGCCTTCACTCTTCATAACACGGGCAACCGCATCATCTATAAGTGTGTAGAAGTACTCGATACCTGCTGCATCGAACTGCTCCTTATACTCTTCATCAAATATCTCCTGGAAGATATCCTTGAATGTGTGGTCATACTTCTTTGATATGGTATCCTTTGTCGCAAACCACAGTGTCTGCTTTGTATCAAGCGCATACTTGAAACAGCTTCTTGCAAAGCTTGCGATCGACTTGTCCACGTTGTGCTGTCCCTGAAGGACACCAGGTCCGTCAAACTTATGGATAGTCTCCTTTATAACCTGTCCGTCATCACCTGTGAATACAAGCTCTGCTGTTCCAGGTCCCGGAACGTCTATCTCCACGCTCTTATATACATCGCCGTATGCATGTCTTGCGATAGTGATAGGTTTCTTCCAGTTTTTAACACATGGCTCGATTCCCTTTACAACGATAGGTGCTCTGAACACTGTACCATCAAGAATTGCTCTGATAGTTCCGTTAGGACTCTTCCACATCTCCTTGAGATTGTACTCCTTAACTCTTGCTGCATTAGGTGTGATGGTTGCGCACTTTACAGCTACACCATACTTCTGTGTTGCATATGCTGAGTCAAATGTTACCTTGTCATCTGTCTCGTTTCTATGTACAAGTCCAAGGTCATAGTACTCTGACTTGAGATCGATAAATGGATAGATAAGCTCATCCTTGATATACTGCCAGAGAATTCTGGTCATCTCATCTCCATCCATCTCTACAAGTGGTGTGGTCATCTGAATCTTTTCCATGTTTTATGTCCTCCATCTTTGAATTTTCTAAATTATGTTATATATCCACTGCCGATTATAAACCATAAAGGTCTATATTTCTAGTTTTTTTGAATCATGCCTGCCATTTATTAATATTATTAAGCCGCATTTACCGACATGCAAATGAATGTTTATCTCCAATACCTGATCCGCAGCTTGTCATTAAAAACAGGTGTGAACTTCATTCATACATATGATACTTGATCATATATCAGACATATCCATATATACCTCTGACGGATACTTCCCCTGATATTATATCGCGCACAGCTCCATCAGCATCCCTTACAAGAAGTCCGCCGTCCGGTGAAAGTCCCAAGGCTGTATACTCAGTCTTCTGATCCCCCTCTATGATATATACCTGCTTATCCTTGTTCACAAGATAACTGTTGTACTCATCAACAAGGAATCCCAGATCTTTATTTTTTACAAACTCATCGTATAGTTTTTCAAACTCATTTGACACCTGCGCTATGAACCATGACCTGTCACATCCCCTGCCGTTCTCCAGAAGAATTGATGTCGCCTTGTCCGCAATGTCCTCCGGGAAACTCTGGTTATATACATTTATACCAATTCCCACGACAACATAACTAATATCAGTTCCCTCTGAACTCATCTCTGTAAGTATTCCTACAAGTTTCTTTCCATCTGAAAGTACGTCGTTGGGCCACTTTATCTGAGGTTTGACACCATCCACTTTACCGAATGCTCTTGCAAGTGCAACCGCCGACACCAGAGTTATCCTGGATACGCACGAGATATCTATATCCGGTTTTAGCAGATACGACATGGATATCGTTGTTCCCTTATCTGAATTCCAGCTATGTCCCCTCCGGCCTTTTCCTGCCGTCTGCTCATTTGCAACAAACAATGCGCCGTGTACAGGATCCGTCTCACCAACAATCTTAGCGCGGGTGTTTGTTGAATCAGTTTCATCATAGTAATAGAGTTTTCTTGCAAATGTCTTAGTGTTGAGGTGCCTCGATATATTTTCCTCAGACATGACATCAGGAACGCTAACCAACCTATAGCCTTTATTATTAACTCCTTCTATGACATATCCATCATTTTTCAGAGCCTGTATATTTTTCCACACTGCGGTTCTTGACACACCCAGCAGCTCACATAATTCCTGTCCTGATACAAAACCATCCGTACTCTGGAGTTTTTCAAGAATTTTCTTTTTCATCTGTTCTTACCTTCTCTCTGAAAATATTGTACACTGCCTCACATTTTGCCTTCGCCCCGGCAAACGGCACTACATAACTCTCCTTCCCCCTGTCGAACTTTAAAATATAATACTTCATCTCAGGATCCGGCTCTATCACCGTGTAAGCCGACACTGATTCATACGGGATGGTCTTGCTGCCGCCCTTTTGGAGTATTGTGATCTTATCCTGTCCAAACAGATATGTGGCATCATATGCAGAACTTCTGAACGAACTCTTTACTATATAAAATCCATATGCCATGGCTGCTATAGAAACCGCCGCCTTCAAAAACCTGTAGTGACCTCCCATGGCCCACCACATACACGCGATTCCAATCAGTATAAATACTATTCCCACAATACGATAGGCAGCCCTGGTATTCTTTCTCTTGATAACCTTCTGTCTGATTATCCCATCAATCTGGGACTCCTGCTCCTCTCGTCTCGCCCGCTCAAGCTCATCCACTAGCTTTCCTGCCTGATTTACAAGAACTTTCTGCCTGTAAGATTTTGCTGTGCCACCGTTCATACTATTTATATTCCTGATTTCTTCTCTGCCCGTTTTATTATTCTTGCCAATCCTTTTATCGTTCTTTTTTTTATTATTTTTTTTATCGCTATCTCTGCTCATTCCATATCCCCCGCCAGGTCATTATCGTTATCGACATTACCTGGTTTGTATCCATGCGCTTTATGCACAATTATTTTCTCTTTTTTCATCACTTTTACGACTATACTTATATTAGTTCAGAGACTAATATATATCAAGTTTTCAGCATTACAAAAGTGTTTACATTTTACCACGTTTAATCACCTTTTTTCCATATATATAATCATTAAAAGGTGATTAACTAGCAAATACACGATATCGTGAATACAAGCAATTTATAAACAAACAACTAGATTTTTGAGAGGTGAATCACATGAAGAGTTTTATTGCGCGCATCAGTGGCACAAAAGACCTCACTGAAGGAAAGCCTTCAAAGCTTATATTGAACTTTGGTCTGCCCCTTCTCTTTGGTCTGATATTTCAGCAGTTTTATAATATGGTAGATTCTGTCATAGTCGGGCAGAAGCTTGGAACTGACGCGCTGGCGGCGGTGGGTTCCACCGGAAGCATCAACTTCATGATACTCGGTTTCTGTATAGGAATCTGCAACGGATTTGCAATCCCTGTTGCACAGGCTTACGGTGCGAAGGATTTCAAGGCTCTTAAGGCTTATATAATCAACAGTATATGGTCATCCGTTGCACTGGCTGCTGTTATAACAGTAGCAGTAAGTATCTTTACCATGCAGATACTCAAGGCTCTCAGAACACCTTCAAATATCATCGATGATGCATATATATACATATTTATAATATTCTTGGGCATTCCGGCAACTTTCCTCTACAACCTGACCGCCGGGATACTGAGATCACTCGGAGACAGTATCACACCTGTCATATTCCTTGTGGGCTCATCACTTGTCAACATCATACTTGACCTTATACTTGTTGTTCCTATGGGAGTCGCCGGAGCTGCAGTTGCCACAGTCGCTTCACAGGCAGTGTCAGGAATCATATGTACGATATACATGACAAAGAAACTGAAGTATCTTGAATTCAGCAAAGAGGACTGGACATTCAGCATGCGCCACTGCCTTAAGCTCTGCGGTATGGGTCTGCCTATGGGACTGCAGTACAGCATAACCGCCATAGGCAGTGTCATTCTTCAGACCGCAGTCAATGATATGGGTTCAACATATGTTGCAGCCGTATCAGCAGGAAGCAAAATCTCCATGTTCATGTGCTGTCCTTTCGATGCAATGGGCTCCACCATGGCCACGTACGGAGGTCAGAATGTTGGTGCCAGGCGTCTTGACCGTGTTGATCAGGGCCTTAAAGCCTGTATCAAGATGGGAATCATATATGCCCTCGTGGCTCTGGCTTTCTCCATCGTGTTCGGAAAGCAGCTTGCACTTCTCTTTGTAAAGAAGGAACAGATTGAGCTTATCGGCTACATATATGAATTCGTAGTTATCAACGCCGCATTCTACATATTCCTGGCTCTTGTGAATATCGTAAGATTCATGATACAGGGGCTTGGTTACTCGACTTTCGCCATACTTGCTGGCATATGTGAGATGATTGCCCGTTCTGTTGCCGGTTTCGTGCTGGTGCCTCATTTCGGTTTCATCTGCGTATCACTAGGAAGTCCGCTTGCATGGGTATGTGCTGATCTCTTCCTGATACCTGCGTACCTGTGGGTTATGAAACAGCTGAGACGAAAATTCGGGGAAAATAAAATTAGCCGTGCCAAATCCGCAACGACAACAATATAATGCTCACTTTATAAAACGACTTCAAAAATCGTTCCTCCAGACGGATTAGGCTTAACTGCAATATTGCCATCATGCACTATCACGATCTCGCGGACAAGAGCAAGTCCCAGTCCTACGCCGCCAAGCTCACGGCTTCTGGATTTATCCACGCGAAAGAAAGGTTCAAACACGCGATCCTTCAGTTCTTCCGGGATACCATTTCCGGTATCCTCTACTGACAGGTAAACGTGTTTTTCCTTCTGACGCGCTGTCACTGTAACCCGTCCTCCTGTGCGGTTATATTTTATAGCATTCTCAACAAGATTGTATAACATCCTGTAAATAAGGATGTCACTTCCTATCATCGTTACATCCGTACATTCTCCAATAAGTTCTATATCCTTTTCCTGTGCAAGAGGTTCCAGATCCGCCAATACCTCATCAACAAGCGCGTCGACCATTATTTTATCATCTCGGCTCACAGTTTGAAGCTCACTCATATCAAGAAGTGTCTTTACCATTTTGCTGAGTCTCTCATTCTGTTCAGTTACCATCTTTATCGTCTGCAGAGTGACTTCATCATCTCCCGGATGCCGGGAAGAATTATATGAATCAAGCTGTATCTGCATTAAAGACAGTGGAGTTCTGAGCTCATGTGCTGCATTTGCAGTAAACTGTCTCTGTATCTCAAATGCATCCGAGAGGCGTTCAAGCATCTTGTTATATGAAACGCTGAGCTGGTTCAGTTCTTTAACATTGTTTTCTTCTATTCGTGAATCCGCCAGATTCTGTGCCTGTACCTCTTCAATTTTATCAGAAAACTCACTGATAGGCTTTAGTGCATGCCCACTTATAAAATATGTAGCTACTCCGCCAAGCAGGGCCAGCAAGGCAGAAATTATCAGGCTGTTTTTCTTGTAATCTGCCTTATTATTGTACACCTTAACAGAAAAATCATTTGCAAATTCATCCCACTTATCCTCCGGAATACTGATATATATTTCATCAGTACCGCTCCCATTATCATCTCCCTGGGCATCAACGGTTTCTTGCAGAGAATCAATATAATACACGCCATTTTTATAGACAAGCAAAGTAAGGCATCCACATATAAGCGCAATATATAATGTGATTATACAGGTAAGCCTCCACTGCAGCGACATTCTTTTCATCTGTCGGACTCCTCTCGTATTTTATAGCCTTCTCCCACCTTGTTCAAAATCGGATCATATCCAAGCACTGCCTTAAGCTTTCTTCTCAGCGAAGACATATGTACTCTGATTGCTCCACTGAAGCTGTCAACCGAAGCATCCCAGACATGCTCCATCAATTCCTCCTGGCTTACCGGTCTGCCCATATTAAGAAGCAGATATTCCAGGATTCCATTTTCTTTTCTTGTAAGGGGAACCTTCTCTCCTTTTGCGTATGCCTCACGTTTTATCGTGTCAAACTTTATGCCACCGCTTTCCAGACATACATCCTTCTGTACAAATTTTCTTCTTGTAAGACTTCTGATACGCGCCTCCAGCTCCTGCAAATGAAATGGTTTTTCCATATAATCATTTGCACCTGCATCCAGCCCTTCAACCTTATCCGCAATTTGTCCCCTCGCAGATAATATGATAACCTTTGTCTCCTCATTTTTCTGTCTGAGTTCCTTTAAAATCTCCATTCCATCCATACCCGGCAGATTCAGATCCAGAACGATCAGGTCATATTCCTCTGACAGAATGCATTCAAGAGCCTCTTCTCCGTCATAACAGGTATCCACCTCATACCCGGCATCATACAGACTTTTCGCAACCATATCACATATCTGTTTCTCATCTTCAACTATCAATAATCTCAAAACTGTCACCTGTTTCTTAACAAAAATCCTTCTTAACAAAAATTTTACAACAGCTATTGTATAATATCCAAGTCAGCTGGTCAACAAACACAATCATGAAAGGAGTTGCAATATCTTGAAGTACAGGAAAATGGCTCAGACCATTTTACTCATCACGGGTATAGCGATGATTAGCTATGGTGCAGTCAGAGGTGAAGCGGCTGCCGTGCTCAGCAAAGCAATAAAATTATGTCTGGAGTGTGTAGGAATTGGATAAGAACAAATCACTGTCAAAAAAAACAGCCAGAATACGCGGATGGATACAGGCAGCAGCCACGCTGCTTACCAATATTCACATCCCCAATTTATTTAAAGGCAAGATCTATCAGGGCAATGCAAAAACAGTATGCGTACCGGGACTAAACTGTTACTCCTGTCCTGCTGCAACAGGAGCGTGTCCCATTGGTGCATTTCAGGCGGTCGTCGGATCATCCAAATTTAAATTTTCTTACTACATAACCGGTTTTTTCATTTTAATCGGTGTGATCCTCGGAAGATTTATATGTGGGTTTTTGTGTCCATTTGGATGGTTTCAGGATCTGCTTCACAAAATTCCCGGAAAAAAGTTTTCCACAGCCAGGCTGAAACCACTAAGATACCTGAAATATATAATCCTTATTGTTTTCGTTATACTTCTGCCGATGCTTGTAACGAACTCCATAGGAATGGGAGACCCGTTCTTCTGTAAGTTTATTTGTCCACAAGGTGTTCTGGAAGGTGCTATACCACTTTCACTCGGAAATGCAGCTATACGCTCTGCACTCGGAAAGCTGTTTTCATTTAAATGCCTTATTTTAATTACAGTTGTCGTTCTGAGTATTCTGTTCTACAGACCCTTCTGTAAATGGATTTGTCCTCTCGGCGCAATCTACTCATTATTCAACAAGGTCAGCCTTATGAGTATCAAGGTTGAAAGCAGCAAATGTGTCGGATGCGGTAAGTGTTCAAAGGCATGCAAAATGGATGTAGATGTATGCAAAACACCAAATCATCCGGAATGCATACGATGTGGAGCGTGTATAAAGGCCTGTCCAAAAGACGCGATCCACTATCAATTTATGGGAAAGCCATGTTCCCAAAAGGGACATGAACAATCTTCCAAAACCAACGTGTAACAATCAGCCACACTAATATTATCTAAATTATTATTTAAAGGAGCAATTATTTATGAAGACAAAAAAAACATTAATATCTATTATCACTCTCTGTGCAGCATTATCTCTCACGGCATGTAACGGATCAGGATCTGCCACAACTGAGAGTTCACCAAAAACCCAGGCAGAAGTCACCACTGAAGCTGCGGACGATTCCAACACGAAGCTGGATGATTTATATCAACAGGAGAACCAGATCTTTGCAGATCACCAGGATGTATGGAACAAGGTATTTGGCATGATGAATAAAAGCAGCGCTGATCCAAGCGGAGATTATGCCGATTATCTGGCCAGCGCCGTTGAATCAAACAAGGAATCCTTTACAGATGATGAACTTAAAACACTTAACGATGATATTGAAACCATCAGACAGATTGAAAAGCAGATATCCGAAATCGAAAATAATAATACAGGATCAGATAGCACCGACCAGAACGACAGTTCCGAAGAAATCACACCTTTCAATAGTTTCTCCGGCAAGGATTTGGATGGTAATTCTGTTGACGAAAGCCTGTTTTCCAATAATGCAGTAACTGTCGTTAATTTCTGGTTTACCGGCTGCAAGCCTTGTGTCGCAGAATTATCCAAGCTTAATGAATTGAACGATGCCATCAAATCGATGGGAGGCGAGGTAGTAGGTATCAACACAGAGACATTTGACGGAAACGAAGATGCTATCAAGGAAGCCGCAGCCATTCTTGACAGCCAGGGTGCAAAATACCGCAATATCTCCATTGACTCTGATTCAAGTATAGGCAAGTATGCCTCCGACATCATGGCATTTCCTACAACCATACTAGTCGATAGAAATGGTAATATTGTCGGAGAACCTATGCTTGGAGGAATCGACAATCAGGACAACTATGACTCTCTTATGAAACAGATCAAGTCAGTGATCGACGCTGATAACAAGGATAAATAATTATAGTTGACTTTAAATTGAATATACTAATGAAAGGACAAGAAGCCTTTCTGCTTTTCAAAAAAGGTCATCTGGTTTTCAAGAAACCAGATGACCTTTTCCCGTGCAATAAAATTTCATATGCTTACTCCCTTCTTTTTGCCCCCCGTCTTTTACACTTCGACTCCCATCGCACGTATTGCATTTAAATTTTTTTCTGCGCGCTCTGCCTTTAATCGCGCAATCTCATTTTTAGTTGCCTCATCTTCAAAAAATTTTCCGTATTGTTCGATATCATCATTATAACTTCTCGTGCATTGTATTATTTTTTCCCGCCCATTTGCTTCTGTAATTCTTCCATCTAAAATGTCTTGTTCCACCTCCTTTTTCATTGTTTCACAATCTTTTTGTATTTTCTTGCTATATGATTCCTTATCCGGATATTTTGCTGGTAAAATAAATTTATCTCCATTTTCAAACCATACAAATAGTTCGCCTCTATCATATAACTCCAAATAATCCACGCATGTCTTTAAATCCACCACCTTGTCAAATGCCGGAATTATATAATGCTCTATTCCAGTCATGGCAAACGCAATCTGTTCCCTAAGAGATGCTTCATCTCCCTTTTTGATGATATAGTCAACTCCCGGCTGTTCATTCTCATACACCGGTATGCCATTGTATTTCGCCTTAACATACATATCCAGATGCGTAGTATTTATCCAATCCATGCTGGCATACACAGACCGGTTCAGATTGATCTCCGGGCGGTATATACTGCCGACCGCACAGTATACCTCAAACCGTTTTTCTTCCAACTGCGGCGACAACGCCTGCTCCAGCCGATAGTTGATGACTTGAATAATCTCGGGAGTTGCCATCCTCACAAAGTGCGGATACCTCCCCTTTACTTTCTTGAACCCATGCGGCTCCAGCGTTTCCTTAAACGCCGCTTTAAGACTCTTGTCCACTTCCAATGTTCCCATTTCTCTTTCTCGCACACAACAGATGCACGATACCTCCTTTTCGTTAAATTTAATTAAAAAACGGAGTAAATACTGATGCACTCAGTGTTTACTTGACAAGCTCCAAACGGTCAGAAGCTGTATCTCTGACAAATGATTCCTGATATCATGGCGCATGCCGAGAACATTACATATAAGATTAATCAATTATATATTAAGACAGATAAACAACGCGCTGTTTATCGCATAAAAAACAATACATACTCCTACAACATGTTTCTTATCCGAATTCTCTCCCTGAAAAAACATGTCTGTAAGCTGCTTAATCAGATATATTCTGAACATGTTGCTCATAATCAAATCAATATCCAAGAATAATAAATCAATCGCATTTCCATCAACCCCTATAGTTAAGCAAAATATTTACATTTCAGATTATATATCACCCATACCATCTTAAATCAAATGCTTTGTAGTAGGCTGCTATTCAGAACCGCCGCCATCATCTCCACTTTCAGATAAGCGCCGAGTATCACACCCCGGAAGATGTATTCCTCAATGATTGCCGGTACTATTGCAAAACAGACATCCCTTTGCACCAAACCGATCATTCGCCAATTGCTTTATCAACCGGCCACGACTTTCTGAGAGCCATATAAGAGATCAGGAAGTTTGCAAGCCATCCCGCCGGCACCGCAAGCCAGACAAATTCGATACCAAAACGGGGCGCACAAATCAGGGCAACTGACAGACGAATCGCGAGGTTGACCATATTTGCAATGAGAAATGGGCGCATGATCCCAAGTCCTCGAAGGACCCCGTCGGTTGCCATCTTGATTCCCATGAAGATGAAAAAGTAGCCAATCCATCTCATATAGCCCCCAGACACCTGATATGCCAAAGCGGTTCCATCTTTGCCAAGGAATAAAGATGAAATCTGAGTATGCAGTGTTTCAATGACTATAAATGCGATGATCGCAAAGCACACATCCAACACCAACGCAGCCCGATATCCTTTTTTGATACGTTTGATTTTCTTTGCGCCAAGATTCTGAGAAACATACGGTGAAACTGCATTTCCAATGGATACAAATATCAGTGAAAAAACATTCTCTACCCTCATCGTTGCTGAGTAACCTGCAAGTGCCTGTGTACCGAATGGATTTACAACTGCCTGAACGATCATCATACCAATCGACACTGTGGACTGCTGAAGAACCGATGGTACGGCAATTCTAAGCATGAAATGTAACTCGTGCCTGTCAAACCAATCAAAACGGCCTTTATATTGGCACATACGCCAAAGAAAAATCAGCAGTGAAAACACTGCGGATATTCCCTGGGCAATAAGAGTTGCAAGAGCTGCACCGAAAACGCCCAGGCCGAGGCCTGCCACCATCCAAAGATCCATAACAATATTCAAGACAGAAGAAAATATCAAAAGACCCAACGGTATCTTTGATTCACCGATTGAATTGAACATTGTTGAAAGAATATTATACATAAACAAAAATGGAAATCCGGCAAAATAAACACGAAGATACAGCACCGCTTCATCCAGTATGTCAGCAGGTGTCTGAAGCAGCGTCATCATCGAACGTGAAAAGATAAGACCACATACACCCAAAAGTATACTCAAAACCATAAAACTTATCAGCGATGTTGATACTATTGTTTTCATTTTACTATAATCCCTGGCTCCAAAATAGCGGCTCACAAGCACGCCCGCACCTATGCCGGCACCGAGTGCCACACAAATGAATACATTTGTAAGAGCGGCACATGCGCCAACAGCCGCAAGTGCAGATGATCCGACATACTGGCCAACTATTATTGAATCAGCCATATTATACACTTGTTGAAAAAAGCTGCCCAAGATCATAGGCATTGCAAAGACTGTCAGCGCTTTAAGCGGTGCATCTGTGATCAAATACTCATCTTTTGACATTATGTTATTCCTCCAAATTGAATATTAATCCACTTGTCCTTATTTACAACAACAAAAGGAACACTCCCTAATAATCTCTTACTGGAAAGTGTCCCTGTTATTTTTCTGTTATTTGATTTCCCTGTGAATCAGGTCAAATTACTTTGCGTTTCTGTAGATGATATCGTTTCTTCCCGGACCGTTTGAGATCATGGTGATTGGGAATCCGATATGCTCTTCAACGAACTCAATGTACTTTCTGCAGTTCTCTGGAAGATCCTCGTACTTCTTGATTCCTCTGATATCTGTCTTCCAGCCTGGAAGTGTCTCATATACAGGCTTTGCTTTCTTGAGCTTTGATGTTGTTGGGAAGTCTGTTGTAACCTCACCGTCGATATCGTAGCCTACACATACCGGGATCTCATCGAGATATCCAAGTACATCAAGCACTGTAAATGCAACGTCTGTTGTTCCCTGGATACGGCAGCCATACTTTGATGCCACACAGTCGAACCAACCCATTCTTCTAGGTCTTCCTGTTGTTGCACCAAACTCACCGCCATCACCGCCGCGGCGTCTGAGCTCATCTGCCTTGTCGCCAAATATCTCACTTACGAACTCGCCTGCTCCCACTGCGCTTGAGTATGCCTTACATACAGTGATGATCTGCTTGATCTCGTATGGAGGTATACCTGCACCGATGGCACCGTAAGCTGCCAGAGTTGATGATGATGTAACCATAGGGTAGATTCCGTGATCCGGATCCTTCAGTGAACCAAGCTGACCCTCAAGAAGGATGTTCTTGCCCTCCTTGATCGCCTCATAGAGGTATGCTGATACGTCACATACATAAGGAGCAACCATCTCCTTGTACTCCATGAGTGTGTTGAATATATCATCAACCTTTAAGAGCGGCTTGTGATACAGGTTCTCAAGAAGAACGTTCTTCTGTACTATAACTCTCTCGATCTTCTCCTTCAGTGCTTCCTCATCAAAGAGCTCGCTTACCTGGAAACCGATCTTTGCATATTTATCTGAATAGAATGGAGCGATTCCTGACTTTGTTGATCCAAATGACTTACCTGCAAGTCTCTCCTCCTCGTATTCGTCGAAGAGAATGTGGTATGGCATAACCATCTGTGCT
Source organism: uncultured Coprococcus sp. (assembly GCA_900548215.1). Lineage (GTDB taxonomy): Bacteria > Bacillota > Clostridia > Lachnospirales > Lachnospiraceae > Coprococcus. The sequence goes on from URJI01000053.1 coordinate 17,387, forward strand.
CTGTCAGATACAAGGATCTTAGGCATTGGTACATTTCTGTCTGTGATGGACTTTATCTCCTTGAAAAGAACAGGGATGTTAAGTGCAACACCGTTTCCAATGATACTTGTTGTGTGACTGTAGAACACTCCTGATGGAAGTGTATGTAAAGCAAATTTACCATAGTCATTGACAATTGTGTGACCTGCGTTGGCACCACCCTGGAATCTTACGATTATGTCTGACTCCTGGCCTAACATGTCTGTGATCTTACCTTTTCCTTCGTCGCCCCAATTGGCTCCTACAACCGCTCTTACCATAATACTTTTCCTCGCTTTCGCAGCATTTTGAAATATTTTCTGATATCCGTATTGTGGCTGTTCAAATGTTTCTGCCTATACATAATATTTATAAGCAGATCACTCACAATACCTTTTCATTATAACACTATAATGTCATAAGTAAAATCAATATTATTTATATTTATTATAAGTGTATCTTATATTTGTCTTTACATTTTGTAGAAACCAACATAAACTGTAAATATAATGGATTTTGTCCACCTCAAACACCATTTTACTTATATTATATATGCATAATTTTTTAAACAAAATTATTTCAATCGTACCATTATAGAACGGTAAAAAGTCCTGAATTATTTTGCAATAAAACATATTGTTGACACACACATATTAAACGATCTCTATTGAATCTGGAGGAAATTATAAATGAACATAAATTTCGAATATTACAAAATCTTCTACCACGTCGCCAAAGCATCCAGCATATCCGCCGCTGCCAGGGAACTGTGTATATCCCAGCCAGCCGTAAGTCAGGCAGTCAAAGCTCTGGAGCAGGCGATCGGCATAGAACTGTTCATCCGAACCAAGAAGGGCGTCTCACTGACAAATGCCGGAGAACTCCTCTACTCCCACGTTGCAGCGGGATACGAATCCATATCCCTGGGTGAACAGCAGCTCTCACAGCTCCTCCACATGGAGACCGGCGAGATAAGGATAGGTGCAAGCGATATGACACTGCAGTTCTATCTCCTGCCATATCTGGAGCATTTCCACCAGCTATATCCGGGGATCAAGGTTCATGTCACAAATGCTCCGACTCCCAGCACGATAAACCATCTGCTCTCAGGCAACATAGACTTCGGTATCGTCACCAGTCCTCTTCCTGCAGATCCTCACATGGAGATCAGGCAGGCAAGGGAGATCGAGGACATCTTCATCGCCGGACCAAGGTTCTCATATCTTCAGGGCAAAACTCTGGATTACCACGAGCTTGACGAGCTTCCGATCATTTGTCTGGAACACGACACAAGCACACGCGCATATGTCGACACATTCCTGAGCCATGAGGGTGTGACTCTGCAACCCGAATTCGAGCTTTCTACCAGCGATATGATTGCCCAGTTCGTCATGAGAAATCTCGGCATCGGCTCCATCATGGCAGACTTCGCCCAGAGCTATATAGACCGCGGCGACCTGTTCCGCCTGCAATTTAAAAAGCCCATACCAAAGCGTCACATGTGTATCATCAGTGACAGGCGCCGTGGTATGAGCGTTGCTGCAAATAAACTTATGGAGTTGTTGTAGGAATCATCCCCACACCCATATACCATAGTAAAATAGATCATGTTCGTCCATTTGAACACGCCCTATTCTTATCACATATTTCTATAATCCGGAATCAGCTCATCACACAGCCCTGTCTTCTCAAGCAGTTCTCTTGATGAGTCACCGTAAATTCCCACTATATATCCAGCTCCGGCTGCCGCCGCTGCCCGGATTCCCGACGGTCCATCCTCTATGACCATGGTTTCTTCCGGCACAGCTCCGATGCGCTCCATGGCCCGGATGTACATATCAGGAGCCGGCTTTGCGTTCATGGTTCCATCGTCGTATGCGCACAGCGTTATGTCAAACCATCTTCCGAGATCAAATTCTTTAAAATAGAATGCGAGATTTGTCATATTTGACCCTGTGGCTATGTTCATATTTATCCCCTGTTTCTTAAGTTTATCAAGGTATGCCACCAGGCCGTCCACCAGCTTGAAGTTTGCAGTATCTTCCATGTACATCTCTCTGTACATAGCCTCTTTCTCCTCGGTAAGTTCAAGTATCCTCTCCTCGGTGAGCGTGCCCTTTCCCATGAGGTATTCCAGAATATCCTTGTTCGTGTGCCCCAGCACATGATGCTGAAACTCCTCCGTGCTCATCTGTCTGCCGGCAAGCTTCTCCGCATAATCCTTCCATGCTATCTCATGATACTTTCCGTCAAATATCATGGTGCCGTTCATGTCAAATATAATGTTCTTTATCTTATTATTCATACTTGTCTCCTATATCTACCGAACGCAAAACATCACTTATCCTCACCAAGCAAATGCTTGTACGTTCCATCTATTCCTATCGCTCCAAGCGGCGCAGTCACAACGATCGCCAGCACGGCAACCGACAATACTATATTACCACATGCCAGCCCTGCCGCAAGCGGAACTGATCCGATGGCTGCCTGAACTGTAGCTTTCGGAAGATACGCGATGACACAGAACAGCCTTTCCTTCCATGTAAGTGATGTATGTACCACACAGATCAGAACGCCCACCGTTCTAAATGCCAGTGCGACAAATATCATAAGTAGTGCCGGAAGTCCTGCTGCCAGGGTGTATCTGATATCCACAGCCGCCCCCACAAGCACGAACAATATAACCTCCGCCGCAAGCCACAGCTTTCCAAATTTCTGTGAGAGTCTTCCCGACACCGACTCTGGACATTTGAGTTTCAGGACACATGCCATAGCCACCACCGCAAGGAGTCCCGAC
>URJI01000054.1 GCA_900548215.1 uncultured Coprococcus sp.
CTGCGTGGTGTAACCGTTTTCCAGAAGATAATCTATAACGCTCTCATTTACAGAATAATCATCCTTTGAGGCCTTCTGTGAAAGAACCCCCACAGGCTTATTTACTATAAGTATATTGTCATCATGATACACTATCTCAGGGTTGAATTTATTCTCTTTCAAATTACCACTTATCTGCCCATCTTCATTTCTGAATGAATTAATTGTCTCATCAGACAGATACAATTGTATCACATCACCAACATAGACAATCTCATTGCCGACAGCCCTGGCATTATTAAGCTTGATGTTTTTCTTTCTTATCATCCTGTACACAAAACTGGATGGGGCCTTATCAAGATACTTCATTAGCAACTTGTTAAGTCTCTGTCCAGCCTCGTTTTTCGATATAACTATCTCTCTCATCTCTATATTCCCAGCTCAAATAATCTATTTCTCATTTTTTCATCTGAAGCAATAAAATCCTCAGAAGGACTTTTTATACGTTCCGCTTTCGCCACAAATGTATCAATATCTGTAGTGACCATTATCACATAAGACTTTTTCTGATCGGCAAACGTCTCCGATATGATCTTCTTAAGCGAACTCTCGTCAGCTATCTTTTTGACAAATCTGCCATTGTAATAAAACAGCATTCTGCCGTCCCTGATAACAGCAACAGGAAAATATACGATTCCCTCATACCTGCTGATCGAAACATCATAGACCAGCGACGGATCGTCAAAATAGTCTATTTTCTTAAGCTTTGAGTATTCATCATCGGTAAGCTCCTTAAACCCGGCACACATGATGTATGCCACAAGCTGTTTCGCCAAAGGAAGTGCAACGAGTATTGGAATTATTATAAATACTGTTTTTCTCGTATCAAACATCGCCACAGTAAAAAATACTCCTGCAATCACAAACAGCCCTAAAACAATGATACTTATAAGAACATTTCTCTTATGTCTGTTCATGTATCCGTATTGTCCTTTATCCATATCATCCTCCAAATCTGTAATGGAACAGCCCTGATCAGTTATCTGGGCATAGTTATTTCATGAATTTTATCAGCAGGCTGTGTGGCAGATATTTACACACTATCCTGAACGCCTTCATAAGCGGCGAATACACTGATACACCACTCATATAGTACGCGTCAAAAAGTGCAAGCTTAACCACCTTCACAGGATCTGCCCTGAGCACCATCTTATATGGTTTTGATTTTGTATACTTCTGTGCAATATCAAAAAACTCAGTCTTAACCGGTCCAGGACATACAGCTGTCACCGTGATGCCTCTCCCCTCCAGCTCTCTTCCAAGTGCTCTCGAAAAACTGAGTACCATGGATTTTGAAGCCGCATATATGGCAAATGACGGCTGCGGAAGGAATGCCGCAGACGATGCCAGATTTATGATATTCGACGGTTCTGACATATATGGAAGTGATATGTGTGTGATAGCCGCAAGAGCCTTGCAGTTAAGGTCTATCATTCCGGTGACATCATCCACTGTCATATTCTCAAAATGTCCGGCAATACCATAGCCAGCTGCATTTACAAGAACTCTGATAGACGGATTCTGTCTCTCCAAAAGATTCCTGTAAAACTTTATATCAGTCTCGTCTGTGAGGTCAAGTGCAAGTATCCTCACAAGCTTATTGCTGACAGCTTTTATCTCAGCCTTAACCTCGGTGAGCCTGTCCTTCCTTCTGGCTATAAGCCATATCTCCTCAACGGTTTTATACTTCTGTGCGATCTGCAGGGCAAACTCCCTGCCTATACCTGATGACGCACCTGTTATAACTGCTATTTTCTTCATGACATCATCCTCCAACCTGATAAATATTTGTTCTTGAGTACTCCTCTGTTATTCTTCGCCCATCCAAGTGGATACCCGTCAACACACACCAGCACATATCCATTTGCTGTATCCTTCGACTCATCTATCTCTATGGTTTCCCCCTTAAGATATTTGATGATGCGTATGTCTTCCGATGAAAAATCCACTACATTGTCAAACTGATCTGATCTGAGGTACATCGCAAGCGACTGACTAGGCTCAAATCTGTTCTTCTTGACCTCTCCGAGGAACAATCCATGTCTTAGAAGCCTGAGCCCCTTTACATCCGGCATATCCTCACTTATATAGTACAGTCTTCCCTTATTTTCCTCTATCCGGTCTGTCTTTATACCCGAATCGTCAGATATATGTCCCATAAATTCCAAAAAATCTTCATCACACCTGTACGGTCTGAACGGATATGTTGATCTTCCGTAGCCAGCGGCTCCCCCATCTTTCTGGAACAATGCGATAAAATGACCCTCACCTTTAAGATGGTGTGGCCAGAGTCTGGCACATTTCGTAAGTTCTTCGTTCCCGGTCTCTCCCCAGACCGGATTGCCATCGTCAAACTTCTCATACTTTGGAAAATCAACGAGATGAATACTGTCATCTATCGAGAGAAGATATTCAACCGATCTCTCATCTTCTTCAGGCGAGAATGTACATGTGGAATACAAAAGTTTTCCTCCCGGTTTCAGCATCTTACACGCCTCATTCAGAATCCCCCTCTGAAGTCCGGCAAACAGCTCTGTTCCATTGTTTTCCCAGGCTGTCATCATCGAGGTGGACTTTCTAAACATTCCCTCACCCGAGCACGGCGCATCTATAAGTATCTTGTCAAATGTCCCTTCAAACACTCTGGAAAGGTTGTTCGGAGGTTCACTCACAACACACATATTGCCTATTCCGAAAAGCTCCAGATTCTTAAGGAGCGCTTTCGCCCTGGAGTTGCTTATATCATTTGAAATAAGCACTCCTGTTCCGTGAAGCTTTGCTGCAAGCTCCGTGGATTTACCGCCCGGAGCCGCGCATATATCAAGTACAATGTCCCCCTCTTCTATATCAAGAACGCTTGCAGGTGTCATGGCACTTGGTTCCTGTATATAGTAGAGCCCCGCATAATAATACGGATGCTTTGAAGGTGTACATTTTTTCGGATCATAGTAGAAACCATTTTTGGTCCACGGTACCGGTTCAAGTTCAAATGGTGATATCTTAAGAAAATCCTCCACCGATATTTTGGAAGTGTTTACCCTTATCCCATGATACATATCGCTTTCAAAACACCTTATGTAATCCTCATATTCATCGCCAAGCTGTATTCTTATTCTATCGTCAAATGCCTTTGGTAAAGCCATATACTACTCCTTATTTGATGCTCTGGGCCTTAAACCCTTCCGCAATAATATCAAGCTGTTTTGCAAAATTTTCAAGCAGTTCCATGTCATCTCTCTGATAAACAGCATAAAATTCATCCTGTATCTTCTGGATCTCCCGTGGATTTCCCACCTTGTACAGGTTCTGGATATTCACTATGATCTCTGATACAATATTCGCCTTTATGTTAAACGAATTCTGTGCATCCATGATCTCTCCGCGCACATATGACATCTCCCTGTCAAGTGCAAGCGTGGCATCCGCAGCATTTTTAAGTTTTACCCTGATGTCATCAGGTATTCCTTTGCGGTACTTGTACTGCAGCGAGTGTTCTATTGTGGACCAGAAGTTCATAGCCATGGTTCTAATCTGTATCTCAGCCTGGATAGTTGTGCAGCCATTTACTGTATATACATCGTAGTCAAGAATGACGTGATAGCTCTGATATCCACTCGGCTTAGCATGCGCTATGTAATCCTTTTCCTCCCTAATACGCATATCCTGTCTGCCACGGATGATCTCCACAACCTTCTCGATATCTTCTCTGAACTGACACATGATCCTGATACCGGCTATATCATCCATCTCCTCAACGATTCGATCCATCGGTATATGTTTCTTCTGAAGTTTATCAATTATACTTGAAACAGTCTTAACACGCCCAGTAACACTCTCTATAGGTGAATATTTCCCCATGCTCTTATACTGCATGATAATGTGATTAAATTTAACTAAAAGTTCATCGACTGCCTGCTCGTAAGGAGACAGAATCTCCTTCCATAGCTGAATCTCCATATTATTCCTCCCAAATTCGTTGAACTCCAGCCATGCAAAATTTGCCTTTGGCAAATGGCTGGAGCTACATGTCAAATTTTCATAGAAAACTTGACACATCCTCCGATATAAACCGCTGTCACCATGAAATGACTGCTCTCAATTACTGTTCTGATACTCTTGTACTAAGGAATGTGTACTCCTTCTGTCCTATCTCATAGTCAGGATACTCAGACACAAGCTGTGATGCCAGCTCGTAAGCCTTATCATAGTCTTCCTGCTTTTCATAATATGTAATCTCCAGCATGATAAGCTCTTTTCTATACACTTTATCATTGCAGTCAAGACCATTCATAATATATGCAATAGAAGACTCCATGTCTCCGTTATTCATATAATACGATCCATACATTGCGTATACATATGAATTGAATCCAAATGTCTGAACATACTTTTCATAACTTGCAAACATATTCTCCGAATCATCCGTCACCGCATAACATGTTCCCACATACATATATAATTCTGGATATTTCTCTGCCTGTTTCAACAGAACATCAAGTGCACCGCCATAGTTACCCATGGAGAAATCATCCATGGCAGATGCCAGCTCCTGAAGATCCTTAACATTTGATCCGCTGTATGATGAATCCACAAGATCCTTATATGTATCCGCAGCCTCTGCGTACTGTGCACTCTTCAGATATGAATCAGCGAGATACAGTTTTGTATTCTGATCTTTTTTCTTGGAAAAAAGCTGATTCTCTGCCAGTGCTGCCTTGAATGAATCTATTGCCTCCTGATATGAACCAGCATCATAGTACTCCACGCCCTGATCGTACAGTTCGTTCTTCTGGGACACAATCGATGATATCGCATACGATATAAGAAGGACTGCCGCACACATGAGAAGCAGAACCGCAAATATCAATTTATAATTTATCTTTTTTCTCTCTTTAAATATGCTGCGTTTACGTCTAGACATACATTTAATCTCCTTTAAATCACAGTATTCTTCTAATCCGGACAAAATGCCCGCATCTCATATCATTTTATATTATCACAACATCTGCATAATATAAAGTAAAAAAGCGGCTTTACTGATTTTCATCAGCAAAACCGCTCTTAAGTCTATTTATGAATATAAAAGTCCGTCACCGCCGCTGTGCTCTGACATATTAGTGATGGAATAATCTGATTCCTGTAAATACCATAACCATATCGTACTTGTCAGCACACTCAATAACAAGATCGTCACGAACTGATCCGCCCGGCTGTGCAATGTACTTGACACCACTCTTGTGAGCTCTCTCGATATTGTCTGAGAATGGGAAGAATGCATCTGATCCAAGGACAACGTCTGTATTCTGCGCCAGCCATGCCTTCTTCTGCTCTGCTGTGAACACCTCTGGTTTAACCTTGAATCTCTTCTGCCACTCGCCTTCCTTAAGGACATCCTCGTACTCATCTCCCATGTATACGTCGATGGCATTGTCTCTGTCTGCTCTTCCAAGTCCATCAACGAACTGAAGTCCCATAACCTGTGGTGACTGACGGAGGAACCAGTTGTCTGCCTTCTGTCCGGCAAGTCTTGTACAATGGATTCTTGACTGCTGTCCTGCTCCGATACCTATAGCCTGTCCACCCTTTACATAACATACAGAATTTGACTGTGTATACTTGAGTGTGATGAGTGCGATCTTCATGTCAATCTCAGCCTGCTCTGGAAGCTCCTTGTTTGCTGTAACAAAGTTTGACAGGAGATCCTTGTCTATCTTGAGCTCATTTCTTCCCTGCTCAAATGTAACGCCATATACCTGCTTTCTCTCGATCTCAGCAGGAACATAGTTCTCATCTATCTGGATGATGTTGTAGTTTCCCTTCTTCTTTGCGAGGAGAAGCTCCATAGCCTCATCTGTGTATCCAGGAGCGATAACACCATCTGATACCTCTCTCTTGATAAGACGTGCTGTGTCTGCGTCACATACATCTGAGAGTGCAATGAAATCACCGAATGATGACATTCTGTCAGCGCCTCTTGCCCTTGCGTATGCACATGCAAGTGGTGAGAGCTCTCCGAGGTCATCTACCCAGTAGATCTTTGCAAGTATATCGTTAAGTGGAAGTCCAACTGCAGCACCTGCTGGTGAAACATGCTTGAATGATGTTGCTGCTGGAAGCCCTGTTGCCGCCTTGAGTTCCTTTACAAGCTGCCATCCGTTGAATGCATCAAGGAAGTTGATGTATCCTGGCTTGCCATTTAAAACCTTGACAGGAAGATCACTGCCATCCTCCATATATATTCTTGAAGGCTTCTGATTTGGGTTACAACCATACTTTAACTGAATCTCGTTCATGATCAAATATCTCCTTTATTTTTTAATTACTTATTCTTGTTCACGATCTTTGTCTCATACTCACCTGTTGCGATGTCAATATATCTGACGAACAGTGACACCTTGTTGTCCTCATTGAGGCTGTTCCATACCTTGTCTGTGAACTCATCGATATCACCGGATATCTTAACCCACTTTGGCTCACCCTCAAAGCTTGGGAGCGGATTGCCATCGTGCATATATGTGTGAATGAAATGTCCCTCACCAGCTACAGGGTTCTCGTATGAGAATGTGTATCTGTTATTTGCTTCAGGGTTGCCATTGTTGCTCTTAAGTATGGACATTGAATAGTCGAACACACCATTCTTTATGTGCATAACACCAGAGATTCTAGGTGTGTAGTTAGGGCCGTCCGGCTCAAACTGTCTGCTTCTGAGCGACTGCTCAAATGTGAGTTCATCGTCAAGTCCGTCATATATAGTATCTGTCTGATCGCCATTTGTAACGATAGTCTTGTTGCCAAGAACTCTTACAGGTGCATAGATGATAAGGCTTGGATCCTCAAGCTTTGAAGGATCAAATGCCTCTGTTCTGATGCCCTCACCCTCTGTCACAAATACTCTGTTACGGCTGTTTGAGCTTCTTCCCATGATGAAGTAGGCTGTAACTGCCTTCTTGCCATCCTCTGACACACCGATCACGATTCCACGTCCCGGATATGCATTTTCGCTAAGTTCCTTCTCAAGTGATAACATTTCCATTTTCTGTTGTACCTCCATGTGTTTTCTCGTACCTGTGAGCTGATGTTATGCTGCAAAGCATCCTAAAAAAGAAAGCCGGCCACCTGCGCACACAAATACATGTCTTGATATATTTGCTTGCCCAGGCGGTCGGCTTGTCTTAACAGTACACTCCCTGTAGGTAATTCCTACCAGCCCATCGGCTGTCTCCGCCAGTCGTGCACCAACATATTTTTATAATATAGTAAATCCTTCCTTATTGCAAGCACATTGTAAATAAATGTGCGCCGTAAAATTCTTACGACGCACATTCATTTTATACTACAACTATTATTTTTTAGAGCTTGTGACTACATCCGCCATGGCAGCTCGAACAGTCGCCACCACATATGTGTTTGCCCTTTTTTCTATCCTTCACCATACCTCTGATAATGAAGAACACCATCAAAGCTATTATGACTGCCACAATTATAGTACCTAGATACTCTGACATAAGTCACCACTCCTTCTATATATTTTCCTCTATATCTTATATTAAGCGTTAAGGAACTCCTTGCTTGTCTTTACCTTCTTGTTTGGATCCGGACGCAGCAGCATGAAGAAGAACAGAACAACAAGTGCAATTGCTACTACCGACCATACACCGAATGTACAAGCTCCTGTGAAGAGACCTGCGATTCTGTATACAACAAGTGCTACAAGGTAGGCAAATCCACACTGATATCCGATTGCGAACCAGAACCACTTAGCACTGTTCATCTCTCTCTTGATAGCACCCATAGCTGCGAAACATGGTGCGCAGAGAAGGTTGAATACAAGGAATGAGAATCCGCTTGCTGTTGTGAATGCGCCTGCAAGTGCCTGGTAAACTGTACCATCTCCACCGCCGTAGAGGATACCCATTGTACCAACGATGTTCTCCTTAGCAACAAGACCTGTGATAGACGCTACAGTTGCCTGCCAGTTACCCCAGCCCTGTGGAACGAAGATCCATGCTATCGCATTACCGATCTTTGCAAGGATACTGTAATCGATCTGGCTCTCATCAAGCATCTGGAATGAACCATCAACAAATCCGAAGTATGTTGTGAACCATACAGCTATTGTTGAAAGTGTGATTATCGTACCAGCCTTCTTGATGAATGACCAGCCACGCTCCCACATGCTTCTGAGTACAGAACCTACTGTTGGGATATGGTATGGTGGAAGCTCCATAACGAATGGTGATGGATCTCCGGCGAACATCTTTGTCTTTTTAAGTATTATACCAGAACATATAATTGCTGCAATACCAATGAAGTAAGCACTTGTTGCAACTATTGATGAACCACCGAATATAGCACCGGCGATCATAGCAATAAATGGAACCTTAGCACCACATGGTATAAATGTTGTTGTCATGACTGTCATACGACGGTCTTTCTCATTCTCGATCGTACGTGAAGCCATGATACCTGGAACACCACAACCTGTACCTACAAGGATAGGTATGAATGACTTTCCTGAGAGACCGAACTTTCTGAAGATACGGTCCATGATGAAGGCAATACGTGCCATATATCCACAGTACTCAAGGATTGCAAGTAAGATGAACAGCACGAGCATCTGAGGTACGAAACCAAGTACCGCACCAACACCGGCTACAATACCATCGATGATAAGTCCATGTAACCAGTCTGCACATCCGATCTTGTCAAGTCCTGTAGAGATAAGGTCTGGAATTGAAGGGACAAATACACCGTAATCAGCAGGATCGATCTCTGCCATCTGAGTCTCATTGAAGTAATCAACTGCATCAAGATATGACATTGCATTTGTTGTCTTTTTGTCAGCATTTGCCGGAACCTCTGAGTAGTAAACATCGATATCGTATGTATCAAGTGTCTCCTCATCTTCCATCTCATACTTAACACTTGCCTCTGTGTTTGTATTTGCCTCGATGGCTGCCTTTGTGGCATCCACATCAACTGCATCCTCGTCATCTGTTACGAGTACGCCGTATGCATCGAGTGCTGTAGTTGCTGCATCATAGTCGCCTGATGCCTCCTCATAATCTGAGCTTCCTATTCCGAAGAGATGGAAACCATCGCCGAACAGGTTATCATTTGTCCAGTCTGTGCACCATGCACCTACTGTTGACATTGCTATATAATATACGAGCCACATGATGAGCACAAATATAGGAAGGGCGAGGATACGATTTGTTACAACACGGTCGATCTTATCAGATACTGTAAGCTTCTGTCCCTTAGCAGCCTTCTTTACACACTTGTCAATGATCGATGAAATATATGAATATCTCTCACTTGTGATGATACTCTCTGTGTCATCATCGAAATCATCCTCCAGCTTCTTGATCTCTGATGAGCAGTCTGGAGCATTCTTCATCTGCTCTATGATCTTGCTATCCTTCTCAATGAGCTTGATTGCGAAGAATCTCTTTCTGTTCTCCTCCATATCAAGCTTTGCGCTGACGCTCTCGATTGCAGCTTCAACTGTCTCATCAAAGTTATGGACTCTTGCATTTGCTGTCTTTGACTTTGCTGCAGCGATAGCCTTCTCCTTAACCTCATCGATACCTGTACCCTTGAGAGCTGAGATCTCAACAACCTCACATCCAAGAGCTTCTTTCAGGTTCTTGATATTGATGGAATCTCCATTCTTCTTTACAAGATCCATCATGTTGACAGCCATGACAACAGGGATTCCCAGCTCAATAAGCTGTGTTGAGAGATAAAGGTTTCTCTCTATGTTAGTACCATCGATTATGTTGATAATGGCATCAGGATATTCCTGAATAAGATAATTTCTGGCAACAACTTCCTCAAGAGTGTATGGAGAAAGTGAATAGATACCAGGAAGGTCAGTTATGATAACATCCTTGTTACCTTTAAGCTTACCCTCTTTCTTCTCAACTGTAACACCTGGCCAGTTACCTACATACTGGTTAGCGCCAGTTAGTGCATTGAATAATGTTGTTTTACCGCAGTTAGGATTTCCTGCAAGTGCAATCTTTACTGACATTGTTTACCCTCTTTCCTATTGTATTGTGCAGACGTATTTAAAGAAGCTTGTGCACGGCGCCTGCTCACTTCGCATTAGCCTCTTCTATCATGTGTTAGTATGCGCTAACACATAGGTAAAAAAAGCTTTTACTCTACCTCTATGATCTCTGCATCCGCTTTACGGATAGATAACTCATATCCTCTAACAGTAACTTCCACAGGATCACCTAGTGGCGCAACTTTACGCACATAAACCTGTACACCCTTTGTGATGCCCATGTCCATGATACGTCTCTTTACAGGACCCTCGCCTGCGATTTTCTTGACAGTGACAGTACTGCCAACTTTGACATCTTTTAATGTGCTCATGACATTACTCCTTTTACATACTTTTGTCGTCAGTCAGATAGATGTAATCATACCTATACAAGTATCTTGCTGGCCATATCTTTATCAATGGCAACACGGGAATCTTTGATATTAACTATAAGATTTCCTGCATTCTCCGCCACGACAGTTACAATACTGCCCTCAACAAAGCCCAGCTTTTCAAGAAACAATCGTGTTTTCTCTCTCCCGCCAACCTTTTTGATCACATTGGCTTCTCCCGGTTTTGCAAATGTTAATGGCATAATTGCACCTCCTTAACTTGAACCTCAGCTTTAGTCGCTGATTTCATATCGTGGTTAGTATATACTAACGTTAATTAGATGTCAATAATATAAATTATTTTAGACTAATTTCACAAATTGAATCTTGTCAATTGATAAAAAGTGCCTATTTAAAATTACTATGCCTTAATTATAAAATTGAACAGGGAACAAATCTGTGATATACTTTGATACAAAACTTGTTGGCATTAGCCAGTACTAAAACTATGTAGTGCAGACTTTTATGTCTGCCATTATACGCCAATGATATAAGGGGGATATATAATATGCTGACCACCAACGAATCAGTTGAGAACTATCTTGAAACAATCCTTGTTCTCAGTCAGAAACTTCCAGTAGTAAGAGGTGTTGATGTCGCATGCGAAACTGGATATAAGAAGTCCAGCGTCAGTGTTGCCATGAAGAATCTGAGAGAGATGAATTATATTGAAGTCAGTGATTCCGGATACATTACGCTTACTACAGCCGGCAGAAAGATTGCAGAGATGATATACGAGAGACATCAGCTTCTTTCTTCATGGTTCACAAGTCTTGGTGTTGCAGAAAAGACTGCTGCTGAGGATGCATGTAAAATTGAACACGTCATCAGTCAGGAGACATTTGATGCGATAAAGCGTCATGTTCGCTCCACCAATCAGTAACAACTAAAACATAACAACAAAAACGACGGAGATATCAGTTTTAGAAAATGATATCTCCGTCGTTTTATATAGATAATCTATTTCTTCATACCAACCAGACTTCCCTGTCTGACTTTTGACTCAATTCCACGCAAAGAGTTTTGCTCTATCTCATATAAAGGCACTACCCGGTCTTTCTGGGTAAGCAGGATAATAGTAGAACCGCCAAAAGCAAAGTTCCCTTTCTCACTGCCTCTTTGTACACGGCAACTATGCATATGAGAGTTCTCGATACGGCCAACCAACATGGCGCCTACTTCCATCACAAGAACAGTACCCATATCATCTGTCTTTATAAGACAATATTGTCTGGTGTTCTCCTTATATATAGGATAATACTTGCTGGCAATGGGATTTACAGTGTGATATATCCCATTTATTCTTCTGACGTCAGATTGAATTCCATCAACGTTATAGATATATCTGTGATAATCATCAACACATAATCTAAAGAGCCACAGCTTTCCACCTTTATATCTCTCTGCAAGCTTTCTGTCCCGAAGAAGCTCTGATAATGTATACTCAGAATCTTTTATATTGAAAACTGCCCTATCAGAATCTTCTATACTATATACTGTAAGTCTGCTGTCACACGGGCTGACAAATCCCCCAGGTACATCAGAAATTGGCCTGGCCCCGTCCACAAGTTTTCTCATAAAAAAATCATTATATGAGTCAAAATCTTTTTTTTCACACATGGACATATCTATCGCATTCTTTTTTACAAATGGTTTGATTGCTATTTTAGATACTTTTCTGTCCATCAGCCATCCTGCAATATTAGAGACTGACGGTCTTACAAGTACTGACAGAAGCATTCTGCCCAAAACCGTTCCGTATAATTTTCCAAGCAAAATATCCTGACCTGATGCCCCCTGAACATTCTTGCGGGCACTGTATCTTGCGTATGTTAATCTTCTCATATATTCCTCTTCCTACAATAAAAATGTGCAAATATAAGGCAGCTGAATAACATTGATCCTTACCAGATATCTGATCAGCACCCATATAACAGCAACAGCAACTATCACTATAATAACCATCAGTTCCTTTGTTGTTGGCTTAGGAAACCTGAAATCCGTGATAAAAAGAACCATCGCAAGTATCATAATCGCATGTAATGCAATAGGAAAATAACTGCCAAGAAGCGGTGATGTCACATACAGTACAGGCAGCCCTACAGATATAGCTGTAATCGGCATGCCATGAAAATACTTTCTTCCATCAGGTGTCTCAACTACCTCTGCATCCTCTACATCATTATTCTTCTTTTCCTCAAGGACATTGTAATATGCCAGTCTAATCATACCTGCAAGGCAGTAAAGCACTAGTATAATCATCCCCGCCGGTGTATTCATTCCTGAATACCAACACAAAACAACAGGAAAAACTCCAAAGCTGACCAGATCACAAAGTGAATCTATCTGTATACCAAATCTCTTTTCATCTTTGGTTCTGTCTTTTTTGCTTCTCGCAACTCTGCCATCAAACGCATCAAAAAGTCCTGACAAAGCAAGACACAATATTCCTATGCTCAGATGTCCATAGAATGTAAAAAAAAGTCCTGTGATTGATGAAGCAAGACTCATATATGTCAATATAACTGTATAATTATAAAATCCTACCATTTTCATTACCCCATATTATTTCTTTGCTTTATCTTTGCTTAAAAGCATGTTAAGTGTCATTATACACAATTATCTGACATATCTCCACACATTTTTTTAAATATTAATTATCTTTCATCCTGTTTTTTAAATCCTGTAAACTCTCTTCAAGGCACAGAGTCCCCCATCCCACATATCTGTTAGGATATAGGAACTGACTTGTGAGCTTACGGGCACCTCTTATGAGCTGTGCCTTAAGCCGTTCTCCATACATAAATGGATCATTTCCCATTACTATCCCCCATTCCATAAGCAACGCAGCCGCGCCTGACACAAACGCAGTAGAAAGCGATGTTCCGTCAGCTTTCTCATACATCCCATTCCCGGCAGATACAGTAATTTTCACTCCCGGTGCAGCAATATCTGGTTTTATTCCATTATCAGTCGTATATCCCCGGCCTGAAAAATTAGTTATTCCTCCTGTATTCTGGTCATATGAAGCCACTGATATAACGCTTTTTGATGTGGAAGGTATTGTGAGCGAGCCAAATGGCACAGGATTCTCAAAATACACCTGTCCAGTTACGTAAGATTCTCCAGGCAGATATGCATTGTACACTCCATTTGCAATACTTTTAGGAACAAGGCGCACTTTCCATATGCCTTCCTGTATATAAGAATCCGACTGAAAGAATATATATATGAGCTGTTTTGCATTGTAAGGTGATGGTGTCTGCGATATCCCCTGAATAATTGTCTCTCCATATTTCATGCCTGTTACCGTCTGTCCCTCAGACATATAAGTTACAAGTTCATATGAGGGTGAGTACACAAGCACATCAAATATATCAATATAGCTTTTCCATATCTGAAGTCCAAAATTGTCTATACCTCCAGTGACCGTTATGTTCAGATCTGCATAACTCACATTTCCTAGCAATCCATTAGTGTGCAATGATCTGTCTCCATCATTTCCCGTACCAGTCACAAAACTTACCTTAGCCATTTTTGAAATCATATCAATGAATATCTCAAGCAGTCCGGTTCCATCATGAGCTCCATAATTATTGCCATACGACAAATTTATTACCATGGGAACCCGATTCTCTATACTATACCTGACAAGCATGTCTATCCCCATCATGATACTTATAGTGTCTGGGTAAATATGATTGGTCTGTTGCTCAACCATAATTATATCCGCCTGCACCGCAACACCTGTCGTGCTTCCGGCAGCAACCGAAGTCACGGCAGTTCCATGGTCCTGCGCTGACGTTCCAGGAGTCAGACCATCCAAATACATCTGCGAAAGCTCTGTCCTTTCATATATTCTGCCAACGCCATATCGATTAGGATACCTGAAATCATACAACATGTTCTGATCCCAGTATGAAACCACTCTTGTATTTCCATTACGCTCAAAATCTACATTTCTTATGTCAAGGCCGCTGTCAATAATTCCTATACACACACCCTTGCCAGTCAGACCATATTTCTCATCAAAACTCTCTGATATGCACGACATATATTTCTCATAATAATTACCTGTTGTCCCATAACTGTAATAATTAGCTTTATCAATATAAAGCACCCTGGAGTCTCTCTGTAAAATGTCAATTTTTGATGTATCTATTTTTATCACCGCGAAACCTCCGAGGAGATACACGCATTCATTTATAACTTCCCCTATTAGATCATCAATATCTCCTGTATATCTAAGCACAAGCAGCCAGGTATCTTTGTCCGCATCATATCCAAGATACAGGCTGTTATCCCTGCTATATTCCGATGATTCTATCGCCAATTCAAGCTCAGGATTAATTTTCTCTCCCATATGCACACTTTCCATTTTTTATCATTATATTTCGATAGATATCACTCTATGTCGCAAATTGTCTGTATTTTTTACACATTTTGGTGTGTTTTAGCACTTTTCCACATTATCCACAGATTTATACACATTTTTCTAATATAGAGTCGTAAATTGAAAAACTTAACCACATATCCATCAACATTTTAAAAATTCAATCGAAATATCGTGGCTTCATTTATTTTAATGCGACTAATTTCTTACCCTCCTACATCTATAATTCATAGTGCATTAAATAAAAGAAGTGAATTATTTGAACATTCTGACAAATGTATTACTTGGGAAAAAAAATCGTATCACAAATGCCATCGGGTACCTGGATACCGGAAACACACTTAAATGCAGCCTGACAGGCAGGCACGTTTCCATAGCAACATACCCTGTTGCCGCAGCTCTGGCAACCACAGAAATGCTGCCAGTGATAGATAAATATGTAAATGATCCTTCATCCATATGCAGATATCAGAAAACTTTTCCCAAAGGATTGCACCTAATTCCATACAATACCATTTGTTCCAAAGGACAAATTATGCTGGCCATGGATGCAGATTACATGTTTATAGACACCAGATACATAGAAAAAAATCCATTAATTGGCATAAGTCCAAATACATTTACAATACTTCGAACTGACAAATGCATTCTTCTAAATAAAAATAATATGAAACGAGGCCAAAGACATGTTAAACACAATAAGGGGTAATGATTTTAAATTCACAGTTGCAAGTAATCTTTCACTGCTCTCTCTGAAAAATAACAGAGATGTACACTATATCGGAGGTACAGAGGTACTTCCAGCGCCACTAGAACCAGTGGAAGAAGCAATGGTCATAAACGAACTTACTGAAAACCAGTCCGACGAGGCAAAAAAGCTGCTTATAGAGAGGAATCTGAGGCTTGTGGTGTACATAGCTAAAAAATTTGACAATACAGGAGTGGGGATCGAGGATCTGATATCAATTGGCACAATAGGACTCATTAAAGCCATAAACACCTTCAGAAATGATAAAAATATCAAGCTTGCAACGTATGCATCAAGATGTATCGAAAATGAAATACTCATGTTTCTTAGAAGGAACAGCAAACTACGGACTGAAGTATCAATAGATGAACCGCTAAACGTAGACTGGGACGGCAACGAGCTTCTGCTGTCAGACATATTAGGAACAGATGAGGACATAGTCTATCGTGATCTTGAGACTGAAGTTGACAGAAATCTTCTTGACATGGCCATATCCAAACTATGTGAAAAGGAGCGCACCATCATAGAACTTCGATACGGAATAAATACTGTTGAGGGAAAAGAGAAAACCCAGAAGGAGGTTGCTGACATGCTGGGAATATCCCAATCGTATATATCAAGACTTGAAAAAAGAATAATCAAAAAACTCAAACGTGAGATTATGAAACAGTACTGATCTCTAAAGATGAAGTCCTGTGCATCAGGGGCACAGGACTTTATCAGTGATGGTATCCAGCCATACATCTCTTGTATTCATCAATCCTGGAAACCAGTTTATCATGATCCTTTTCTTTTAACTGTCCCTCACCGTAGAACTTTGCCACAAGCTCATCCACCTGCCTTAAAGCCGCATGTGCCAGATCTTTGTAATTGTTTGCAAGGTTCATGTCAAGTTCATTAAATGCCGATTCTATCTCTTTTTTTACGCTTCTTTTTATCATAATACATTGCCTCCACATCACTATTAGCGGTTGACACTAATTTTTTTATATGTTAAGATAACGAATGTTGTAAGGCCGGCTTGTCGGAATTGGCAGACGAGGCAGACTCAAAATCTGTTGGTGGCAACATCGTGCGGGTTCAAGTCCCGCAGCCGGCATTCCTAACTAATTTCATACTATACTAAAAGCCCTCAGGATGACTTATTTACCAGGTTTTTAGTATATCTTTGTAAGCCAAAATTCACTTCACTTTTTTTGCTACCACAACAAACCTTCCCTCATCCGTATGTGACGAACATGTTGAAAGTGTGATTAGTTCATCACCGTACTGCGCACTCTCCTCTATCGTGTATGCAGTATTGCTCTTTGCAAAGTTCACATACTCGTCAAATTCTTCTTTATTATCTGCATTAAAAAATTCATAATAATGATAGTGATCCACATCACCATCTGCATATATCTGTGCTTTAAAAGCAGCGATAACCTCATATGTTCCAAGTTCATACAATGTATCAAATTCTATTGTGGTGTGCTCTTTATAGAAATCCTCATTCTGATACTGCAGCAGTTCCCTGAACATTATTCCAGATTTCATATTGTGTCCATATATGAGTACATTAGATGTCCTGTCTGCAAACGGCCTGCAATGAGAATCTATGAATGGCGTCCCAGGGTCACTCCAATTCTTGTCAAAATCAAGATGAAGATAATACTCATTGTCCTCCGGTGTATACATAACCGGATAATCTATAGTCGTTCCATCTATAGTCAACCAGCCGGCCAGATCACTATTCTTCTCATATAGCTTCTCAAAACGTTTTAAGATAGTCACTGAACTCTTATCATCATTTCCTGACGGCAATGTAATCTTAACATCATTTTCTCCATCTGACACCTGTCCATCATCCATCAGGTCTTTTAAATTATCAAAATTATTCTGTGCTGTTCTTGCTACATAGTAATATCGCACAATGTAAGCACCACTTCCTGCCGCAACAAGCAGGAGCACCACGAGGCATATATCAAGTATTATATCCTTGGCGGTCTTTTTCCTTTTATTCTTTTTCCCCATCTATAACTCTCCATGTATTATAAAAATCTTCCAGACAACACGTTGAAGCATGTACAGACCATAAAAATCAAACTCGATGACTATAACGCAAAAGGCTTATGTATTCTCATACAAAAGCCTTTTTTGTCTTAATAATACTTCTTGCTTCCCCACAGATTATTCTTCTTCAGCTCAATATATTCACCGTAAGCCTGTTCAAGTATCTGTTTCTCATTTGGAAATTTTAGAAGGTGGTAGGCTTCATGGTACTTGTAGTAACCGGAGTCCACAAAATATTCCTCTCTCTGAGGCTTGCTATAATAGCTGTCTGCCATCATGAGATACCAATGAACATCCTTGTTGACAGTGTCAAAAGCAGTATTAAATGAATAATTGCTTTTACCAACGTACTTAATTATAGATGCGCTTACACCAGTCTCCTCTTTTACTTCTCTCAGAGCCGTCTCGTCATGTTCTTCACCTTTCTCGACCGTTCCTTTCGGGAGAACCCATCCTTCGTATTTGTTCTTGTAATTCTTATACAGTAACAATACTTTTCCTCTGAAGATTACCACACCTCCACAGCTTGTTGCTTCAATCACCGCAATTCCTCCTGTTTTTCTTTAGGTGTGTACCCCAGATTTTCTGCAGATTTGCAGATCATCTGTTTTCTATGGCATTAAAAACTTGAAAACAGTATATCATATGTCTTTACAATTTTAAAGTAAATATAAATGAGTATCAGAATTTGCCTATTTCACATAATTATAATAAGTATCAAACAGTTGTCTGGCTATATACTTTGCCGATGCACCTGTAGAACTTGCATTTTCAACAATAACACACACAACTATATCCGGATCATCCACATTTGAAAAACCTACAAACCATGAATGAGAGTCCATATTTTCATTAAATTCCGCTGTACCAGTCTTTCCCGCAATCGTGTATGATGCATCCGCAAACGCATCCGACGCAGTACCATAAGATGTTACACCAAGCATGAGATCCTTAAGTGTGAGGGCATCTGATGCAGATATAATCTTGCCATAAGTCTCAGGTTTAAAAGTCTTCACAAGATTTCCATCGCAGTTCTCAATTCTATCTATCATATAAGGGGTCATCATCACACCCCCATTTGCTATAGTACTCATGATCATTGCACTGTGAAGAGGCGTAATCAAAGTATCTCCCTGTCCAATAGCCGTCTGTGGTATATCAGAGTCGTACGAGGTTGCATTCAACTTGAACTGTGATTTCCTATAATAGCCGTCATAAGGCAGCTCCTTGTTAAAAAGGAATTTCTCGCACAGATCTCTGTAAGACTGTTTGTTCAGGTGCATTCCTATATTTGCAAACGAAGTGTTACACGACTTCGCCAAGGAATCTGCAAGATCAACTGTTCCGTGAACAGCATAGTCTGAACAGTGTATCTGCACACCATCAAATATATCCTCACCTTCACATTCGTAGGAATACTTCTTATAATTGTTATTTTCATGTATATATTCCAGTGCTGTCAATATCTTAAATGTGGAACCCGGTGGATAAAGTCCCTGAGTCGCTCTGTTCAAAAGATATGAACTGTCTGACTCCTGAGATTGCTCAATCACGTTATCTATATCATTTGGATCAAAATCAGGTTTTGATACCATCGCAAGAATTTTACCGGTATCAGGTTCCATTACAACAACAGCACCGTCATTGTAACCGAGGGCATCATATGCTGCGCTCTGCATAGTCGAATTAAGAGTGCTGATAACGTTGTTTCCTAAGCTCTTCTCATTCTTAAGCTTATTATATGTCTGTGTTACTATATTCTGGTTTGAGGTCAGCAGATAATATGCCGAACTCATTTCAAGCCCCGCCTGTCCATTACTGTCATAACCAACAGCATGGGCATATACATTTGCATATGGGTAGTTTCTGTACTCGTTGCCCTCGTCATCCGTCAACGTCTCTGCAAGAATATTGCCATCGCTGGAAATTATGCTGCCCTTTGTTATCTTCTCAGCATAAAGCGACTGTCTGTCATTGTACGAATTGGCGATAAAAGTACGCGAATCCCTCACCATAAACACAATGATATAGGCAAACATACATATAAATATAAGCACAACAAAATAAGTTATGACAAGAACCGGAACATTCTTTTTATCATTCGTCTTCTTGTCAAGGATTCCATCATTCTCCCCAGAATTCATCTGACTCTGTCCTGTATGTGTCTGCTGCTTTTTTTGATTTTGTACTTTTTTGTTCATCTTTGCCTTCTGTTTTCCTGCGTTTGCTCTGTTTCCGGCTTTCACTGACGAATGAACTGTTTTCTGACCATTCTGTCTGTCCGGATAATCTCTGCGTGACATTTTTATCAACCCCACTATTTTCTAATACACATATGCCCTGTA